>JAFLUP010000052.1 GCA_022508745.1 Oscillospiraceae bacterium
GCGCACACGAAGTGTTCTGCACATCTAAATACCTTACAGTTCCGCAAGTGTCAAAATGCATAGCATTTTGGCGCGCAGGCACGATACGTGCTACGCACGTCGCGAACGGAACTGCAAAGTCGTTGTAACGAACGAAGTGAGTTGCAACGATTAAAACAAAAAAAGGCATTTTCACCCTGCTGGAGTGAAAACGCCTTCTTTTTCCCCGAGAAAATAACCTGACTTACAAATATATTTATAAGTTGATTACTGCGCTCTCTTCGCTGCGAAACATTCGCTGCAGAGGACCGGTCTGTCGGTGGTCGGCTGGAACGGAACTCTCGCTACCTTGCCGCAGTTCGCACAAACCGTCTCAAACATCTCTCTGGGTGCTTTAGCAGCATTTTTCTTTGCATCTCTGCAGGCTTTGCAGCGCTGAGGCTCGTTCTGGAAGCCCTTTTCTGCATAAAACTCCTGCTCACCGGCGGTGAACACGAATTCATTACCGCAGTCTTTGCAAACCAAAGTCTTGTCTTCGTACATTTGCATACTCCTTAGTCAGATTTTTATAATATCCCCCGCTTGTCATCTGCACATACAGGAGTTATTACCCAAGAGAAAACTCTCTTACGCGAGCAAAGCCCGCAGTTTTCGGCGCGCCCGGCTGATGGCGTTGGCGACGCTCTTTTCCGGCTTTCCGACCCGGCTTGCGATCTCCGCATAGGAATAGTCGGAAAGATACAGCTCGAACACCGTACGCTCGAAAGCGGACAGCCCGGACAATACGCGGGCGTACAGCAACGTGCTGCTTTCGCGATCGATCAGTTCGGTCTCCGGCGAGGAGGCGGCACCCACGACGAGATCCTGATCCGTTTCCTCCAACGGAATGGATACAGCGCTCTGCCGGCGATACCTCCGCACGGCGCTGATCACGCTGTTGCCGATACAGGAAGACGCATAGGTGGAGAAGGCAGAGGATACGCCATCGTATGTACGCACCGCCTTGAGAAGCCCCACAAGCCCCTCCTGAAACAAATCGTCCGAATTGGTCCATGGATTTTCCGCCCCGGAAAGCGAGCGGGAAACGTGCCAATACACCAGCCGCCGATAGGACGCGGCAAGTATGGCAAATGCCTCTCCGTCCCCTGCGCGCGCACGGGAAAGCAGCGCCGCCTCCGAGGCGGCCACGTGCTCGCACGCCGGTTCTTCAGTTAAACAACCGGAAACGGTCATTGGAAGGCACCACCGATCCTGTGGACACAATTACGGTCACACTTATTTAACATTATACACAGGTTTTCTTATTTGTCAACAGTTTTCGGGGTATTTTTCTCATTTTTGTTATAATCAACAAAAACGATGCGTTCAAGGTTCGCAATCCGCACAAACAAGGCGTAGAATGTGTCGCATTTCTGGTAATTTTCGAGAAATATCTTCCGCCAGTTTCAGTTGACAGGCAGCCCGAATCCTGTTATGCCGGGGTTTTCGGCACTTAAAATACACATCCCCGTCTAAATCGTCCTTCAAAAAGCGGGCGGCAAGCTCCCATGTGATGAGCAAAACGCCATCCGGAAGGGTGGAAAGTTCCGTCTCCGTCAGGATGCCGTACACCTCCGGGAGGAAGCCCTCCGCGAAGCGGGAAAACGCCTCCAAATCCAGAGAGACGGAAGAGAGGTCCTCCGCGTCCTCCGGGGCGGTATTGCAGGCAAAACGCACCGCGTCCCCGAAGTCGTGCGCGACAAAGCCCGGCATGACCGTATCCAGATCAATGACCGCAAGGGGTTCCAGCGTAACGCTGTCGAACATGACGTTGTTGCACTTGGTGTCGTTATGCACCACCCGGAGCGGCAGTTTCCCCTCTCTGTGCAGCCGGTGGAGCAGCCCCGCCTGTTCCCGCAGGGCGAGCAAGCGGTCGTACAGCTCCCGCACGTCCGCCAGACGGCCGCACACGTCCTCCCCGGCGGCGCGCTCCAGATCCGCAAACCGTTTGGGCGTATTGTGGAAATCCGGGATGGTGACGGCGAGTTTCCCCGCGGGGAAATCCGCAAGCATCCGCTGAAAACGCCCAAACGCCGTCCCCGTACCCCGCAGGATCCGCGCGTCGGCGACGCCGGTGTTGACCGCGTGATACACGTAGGAAAATACCCGCCAACAACTGCCGTCGGGGGCGCGATGGAAGAAGGTTCCGTCCTCCGCGGGGTAGTAATGCAGGACCCTGCGGCGGAGATCCGGAACCCCCTGCTCCCGCAGTTTCCGTTCGATGTGCGCCGTCACCTCAAAGGCGTTGCTCGCCACCGCTTCCGGGTCGGAAAAGACGAAGCGGTTGAGCCTCTGCACCGTGTAGTGCCGGGTGTCCCCGTTTGGCAGGAGGGTTTCCAGCACGTACGTATCGTTGATATTCCCTGCCGAAACAACGGCAAAGTCTTTGAAACATCCTTTCAAATGAAACGTCTCGATCAGCTCGCCGAACAGGGCGGGCATGGAGAGGTGTTCCAATGGCGGATGGCTCCTTTTTTATCTGGGATCGACAAAGTAATGGGGGTTCTCGCGGTATTTCGCGTCCGCTTTTTCCCACATGGGCACACAGCGCATCAGATGGCAGGGTGCAGCAAGGATATTGCCTGTTTGCAGCTCCGTATCCGTCAAAAGATCCTCCATACGGCGGTACACTTGGCTGACGCCCCGGAAGTCGTGGGCGTAGCAGCGCTGCTGATAGCTGTTTCCGTCCTCACGGATCATGGTGTAGGTGTAGCAGTCCTCGAACAGGTACTCCGGGCGGGAAAGCTCCTCCACCGCGTGCATGGAGGTATTGCAGTTGGTTCCGCAGCCCAGAAAGAGGACGCTTCCGTCCAGTTCCATGACGCGGCGGAAGGGGGAATGTTCCCCGGCGGGCGTATCGTCCAGATGATGTTCCCCGACGACTCGTTCCTGCTTTTCCCCGATGGCGCAGCAGGAATGGGTCGGGCAAAGGCTCCGGCGGACCCCCGGCACAGAGGTACGGAAGTATTCCGGCAGAGCTCCCACGTTGGAGGGCGTGTTCCGCACGTCGAAAGTCAGCGAGTGCGCAGGCCCGCAGTGGAGGTAGCTGAGCGCCGGGAACACCAGCGTTCCGCGGTCGCCCAATGCCAGCAGCAGCCCGTCGATCACCTCCTGCGGGTGGATCCCCTTCCGCCCCAGGGAGCGGAGGGAGGAATGGACCAGCAGGACGCTGCCCGGACGAACCCCCAGCGCGCGGGCGTCGGAGGCAATTTGTTGCGTTGTGTTCATGTTGATACTCCTTGTGAAACCTTAAAATAACAGGTCGTCAGGGGCGGAACGACGGCTTCCCCGCAAATGGTTCTGCCGGAAAGCAGCTCGATCGCTTTGGATTCCCCGCCGAACTGCCACGGTACGGCAGTATTCGACCGATTGGACACGACGATGAGGCTGTGTTCTCCGTCGAAACGGCGGAACGCGAAGGTGGACGGCGGACTGTCCAGCAGCTCGAACCCTTCGGAAGCAAACAACGGCTCCGAGGTACGGACGCGGTTCGCTTCCCGGAAGGTGCGGAACAGCGACGGTTCCGGTGCATGCCACGGGAAGGGGCGGCGGTTGAAGGGATCGCCGTAGCCCTCCATGCCGGCTTCGTCCCCGTAGTAGATGCAGGGCACGCCAGGCAAGGCCGCGAACAGCGGATAGCCGCATTGCAGCAGACGGATCGCCCGTTCCCGCTGTTCCGGCGTCATCCGGCGGCGGGCAAGCACGTCGTTGGGCACCCCTTCCCCGTCGTCCCCCCCGAGAAGGGTCAGGATGCGGGGCGTATCATGGGTCCCGATACTATTCATGGTATGCAGCAAAGCCTTTGGCGGATAATGGCGAAACAAGGTGGAGGTCACTTCCCGCAGCAGAGAGGCGTCTCCTTCCTGTAAAAAGGCGAGCATGCCGTTGCGGAAAGGGTAGTTCATCACCCCGTCCAGCTGTGCGCCGTGGAAGTACCGCCGCCGTTCTCCGTAGGAAACCTTGTTGGACGCGTCCTCCCAGACTTCACCGATCACCGCGGCGTCCGGCTTTTCCCGCTTGACGGAAGCGACGATCTCCTCCAGAAAACCGCTGTCCAGCTCGTCCGCCACGTCCAGACGGAAGCCGTCCGCCCCCATGCGCAGGTATTTCGGGATCACTTCCCCGCAGATGAAGGCGCGGAAGCTCTCGCACTTGACCGTTCTGGGGAGGTTTTTGATCCCCCACCAACACTCGTATGTGTCCGGATAAGAAGTGAAGTGAAACCATGGGAAATAGGGGGAATCCTTCGATTGGCAAGCGCCCACGGACGGATACTTGCCGAACCGGTTGAAGTACCGGCTGTCGTCCCCCACGTGATTGAACACGCCGTCCAGAATGACCCGCATCCCCATGGCGTGCGCCCGGTCAAACAGTTCTTTCAGGGCTTCCTCCCCGCCGAAGGAGGGATCCACGGCAAGGTAATCGCCGGTATCGTATTTATGATTGGAAAACGCGGAGGCGACCGGGCTCAAATATAGCACCGTCACCCCCAGTTCCTTCAGGTACGGCAGCTGCTCCGCCACACCGTAAAGATCCCCGCCGAAATGGGTGTTGTTGGGGTATTCCTGCCCGGCGACGGGAGGATACTCGGGGATTCCGTTTTCCCAGTCCTCGCAGTAAATAGCGTCCTCGCGGCGGGAAGCCCTCCCGCTGCGGCGGAAACGATCCACAAAAATCTGGTAAAACACGCCCCCCGCCAGCCAATCCGGCGCAGCGTACACCGGGCGGTAGACCGTCAGCTGCAGCTCCCCTGCGAACTGATGGGCAAGGGAGAGCCGCTCCCCGTCGAAAGCGGTATAACGCCTCCCCTCCGGGAGGTCCGCTTCGAAATGGAAGAAGAACAACCCGCTCCCGCCGGGGGCGATGTCCCGCCCGCGGAAGGAGAACGAATAGACACGGAACGTCCCTTCCATGCGTGAGAAAGGCGCGTCCTCCCGCAGAAGCACGCGCTCGTCATTCCCCAGGTAAAAGCGAAGGGTATACACCGTTTCCGCCTTCAAACCGATTTCCACCGTCGCTTCCTGTTCAAAAGGAAGCGTAAAATTGTCCGTCTCCGCGCCGTTCCGCAGGAAGCGGAGAAAGACGCCCTCTCCCCTCAACATTTACTTCTGTTTCAGGGGGCGCAGATACCAGATCCGGTCCGCATACTCCCGGATGCTCCGGTCCGCCGCAAAAAAGCCCGCTTTGGCGATATTTTGCAGGGACATGCGGTTCCAGCGCTTGCGGTCCGCGTAGGCGGCAAGCATCCGCTCATGCGCTTCGGCATACAGGTCGTAGTCCGCAAGACAGAGGAACGGGTCGGATACGCCGTAGGAATACAGCAGGTATTTGGCGATATCCTCAAAAGAACGCCCGTTGTACCCTTCGTGCAGGCTGTCGATGGCGCGTTTCAGCCCCGCCGAGCGGGCGTAATATTCGGAAGAGGAATACCCCTTGCGCCAAAGTTCCTCCACTTCCTCCGCGGTATGCCCGAAGATGAAGATATTGTCCATCCCCACCAGCCGCGCCATTTCCACGTTGGCGCCGTCCAGCGTACCCACCGTCAGGGCGCCGTTGATCATAAATTTCATGTTACCGGTGCCGCTGGCTTCCTTGCCGGCCAGAGAGATCTGCTCGCTGATCTCGGCGGCGGGCATCAGATGCTCCGCGAGGGTGACGTTGTAGTTTTCCAGGAATACCACCCGCAGCTTTTTGCGCAGGACGGGATCCTTTTCGATCTCCGCGCCCAGACAGCAGATCAGCCGCAGGATGTCCTTGGCGAGGTAGTAGCCTGGCGCCGCCTTCGCGCTGAAAATGAAGGTGCGGGGCGGGAGATCCAGCGAAGGATCTTCCTTCAGGCGTTGATACAGGTCAATGATATGGATGGCGTTGAGCAACTGCCGCTTATACTCATGCAGACGCTTCGCCTGCACGTCGAAGATGCTCTCCGGATCGATCTCGATGCCCCGCGTATCCAGCAGATAGCGGGCGAAATCCTCTTTGTTCTGCTTTTTGATGGTCTCCAAACGCTCCAGAACGGCGGAATCCTCCGCAAAAGAGGCGAAGTTCGCCAGTTGATCCGGGTCCTTCCGATAGCCGTCCCCGATGGTCTCGTCCAGCAGAGCGGACAGGCGGGGATTGGCGTAACAAAGCCATTTGCGGTGGGCGATACCGTTGGTCACGTTGGTGAAGCGATTGGGATACAGATCGAAATAATCCCGGAAGACGGCAGTTTTGAGGATCTCCGAATGGAGCCCCGAAACGCCGTTGACGCAATGGGAGCCGATGACGGAAAGGTTCGCCATCTTCACCTGCCCGTGGTCCAGAATCGCCATGCGGCCGATCTTGTCCCAATCCCCGATGAAGCGCTTCCACGCGAAGCGGCAGAAGCGTTCGTTGATCTCCCGGATGATGGAATAGATGCGGGGCAGCTTGATGGAGAACAGGCTCTCGTTCCAGACCTCCAGCGCCTCCGGCAGAACGGTATGGTTGGTGTAGGAAACCGTCTGCGTGGTGATCTCCCACGCGTGGTCCCAAGAGAAGTGATGCTGATCCATCAAAATGCGCATCAGCTCGGGGATGGCAAGCGCCGGATGCGTATCGTTGATATGGATGGCGGCGTACTTCGGCAGCGTCTCCAGCGAGCGGTACTGCGCCAAATGGTTCGCCACGATACATTGCAGCGACGCGGACACCAGGAAATATTGCTGCGAAAGACGCAGCAGCTTCCCTTCGTGGTGGTTATCGGCGGGGTACAGCACCTTGGAAATGGCGTCCGCCATGGTGCTTTCCTCCAGCGCTTTGATATACTGCCCCTGGGAGAAGGCTTTCATGTCGAACCGGTCGGGATCCCGGGATTTCCACAGGCGGAGGGTGTTCACCGTCTCGGTGCCGCCGCCGGTGACAAACAGGTCATACGGAACCGCTTCCACCTCGCTGTAGCCTTCCTCGATGATGTCACAGTGTCCGTTCCGCCATTCCTCCCGCACCGTGCCGCCGAAGCGCACCATGACCTTTTCGTCCTGCCGCGGGACCAGCCAGCAATGACCGTCCGGCAGCCAGATATCCGGCAGCTCCAGTTGTTCGCCGTCCACGATGCGCTGCTTGAACAGCCCGTATTCATACAGGATGGAAAAGCCACGCGCCGGGTAGTCTTGGGAGGTCAGCGCGTCCAGAAAGCAGGCGGCAAGGCGGCCGAGACCCCCGTTGCCCAGACCCGGATCCGGCTCCAGCTCGTAAATATCGTCCAGCGAAACGCCGTAGGAAGCCAGCGTCTCCCGATACAGGTCTTCCATGCCGAGGTTGCAAAGGTTGAGCCGCAGCATGCGCCCCATCAGGAACTCCATGCACAGGTAGGAAACCTGTTTAGCGCCCTCCTCGCGGGTCTTGTTCACCGTTTCCCGGTTGCGCACACTGAGCAGGTCGCGCACGGAAAGGACGGTGGCTTGGTACATTTGCTGCGGGGTGGCCTCCTCCGGCGTGGTGCCGAAGTGGCGGGACAGTTTGCTGCGTAATGCCTCTGTCACAGAGGCGCGGTCGATGGGTCGAATCATGGGTAATACTCCAGTTTTGATATTCGTTGGTATAGGAAAGGGATTATTTCAGTTCCCGGTACAGCTCCAGGTATTTCTGCGCGGAAGCGTCCCAAGAGAAGTCGGTGAGCATGACGCGGCGAACCAGTTTCTTCCAGGCGTCGTGATTGCGGTAGAGCTCCAGCGCGTTGCGGAGGGCGTAGAGCATATCCCACGCATTGTAGGAGGCGAAGGTAAAGCCGTTGCCTCCCCCTTCGCAGCCCGCGTCCCGGATGCTGTCGTACAGCCCGCCGGTCTCATGGACCACCGGCACCGTCCCAAAGCGGGAGCAGATCATCTGGGCAAGACCGCAGGGCTCGGTGCGGGAGGGCATCAGGAAGATGTCCGCGCCGGCGTAGATGCGTTTGGCAAGCACCTGATCGAACCGCAGGGTGACGCGGCAGCGATCCGGATGCCGGAGCGCCAGACGGCGGAAGAACTCCTCGTAGTAGAAATCCCCCGTGCCCAGCACGACCAGCTGCACGTCTTCCTCCTCAAGCAGCGTATCCGCCGCCAGCGTGAGCAGATCCAGCCCCTTGGAATCCACCAACCGGGTGATCATGGCGATGACGGGAGTCTCCGCGTTGACGGGCAGACCCAGCTGCTCCTGCAGTTCCCGCTTGCACACCGTCTTCCCTGCCATGCGGTTGACATGGAAGGAAGCGGGCAGCTCCGGGCTCTTGGAGGGGCTGTAAAGTTCCTTGTCGATGCCGTTGAGGATACCGGTCAGCTTGCCCTGATAGGCGTGCAGCACCGGATCCAGCCCGTAGGAAAACTGCGGGGAGAGGATCTCCTTCGCGTAGGTGGGGCTGACCGTGGTGACGCGGTCGGCACAGACCACGGCGGCCTTTAGCAGGTTCAGACAGCCGTCGTACTCTACGGTTTCGAAATCCGAGGGAAGCAGGTCAAACACGTCGTTCATCAGCTCGAAGCCGTACTTGCCCTGATACTGGATGTTATGGATGGTAAAGACCGTGCGGATGTCCTTGTAGCCCTCCACGTCCGCATACTTCCGCTTGAGGTAAAGGACGGAAAGCGCCGCCTGCCAGTCGTGAGCATGCAGCACATCCGGGAAGAAGCCTAACGTCGGCAGCAGATCCACCGCGGCGCGGCAGAAGAAGGCGAAGCGCTCCGCGTCGTCAAACTCGCCATAGAGGGAGCCGCGCTTGAAGTAGTATTCGTTATCCAGGAAATAGTACACCACGCCCCGATAGGTCACGGTGAAGATGCCGCAATACTGGTTTCTCCAGTTGAGGGTGACCGTGCGGTTGGTCAGATAGGTCAACTGCTCCCGCCAGGCGGCGTTCATGGTGCCGTACAGCGGCAGGATGACCCGGACGTCGTCCTCCGGCGACGCTTTTTTCAGCGCGGCAGGCAGCGAGCCGATCACGTCCGCCAGTCCGCCGGACGCGGCAAAGGGGGTGGCTTCCGAAGCGATAAACAGGATATTCATATCTTTTCCCTTCTTCCTACACAATCAAACCGCAATAAATTTTTCAATATAGAACGGACGGCTCTCGTGCCCGGAAAGCACACGTCCGTCCCGGACGGTCACGCTCTTGTCGGTGATGACGCAGTTCAGGTAGGCGTTGTTGCCGATGTAGGTATCCGGCATGAGGATACAGTTCTCCACGCTGGTGTTCTTCCCCACGTGCACGCCGCGGAAGAGGATGGAATTTTCCACGATCCCCTCGATCACGCAGCCGTCCGCCACCAGCGAATTCTTGACCAAAGAGCTTTCCGCATACGTGGTGGGGACCGAGTTCCACACGCGCGTCAGGATGGGGCGATTCTTCACGCCGAAGAGCTGTTTGCGAACCTCCGGGTCCAGCATGGCCATGTTGAAGCGATAATAGTCCGCAAGGCTGCCCACCGTCTCGCAATACTCTTCAAAACGGTAGATGCGCAGGTTGCTCGTTCCGGCGCAGCGGTTGAGCAGATCCCGGGTCAGGCTGTGATAGCCGTGCGCCATCGCCTCGGTCAACTGTTGCAGCAGGAACTGCCGGTTCACCGCGAGAAGCTGCACCTGCACGTCCTTCGTGCCGGATGCGACGTCGTTGAAGCGGGTGGCTTCGATAAAACGGCCGTCCGCGTCCGACAGCACCACGCTGACTTCCTCCGCGCTGGAGACAAACCGGCGCTGTACCGCGACGGTGACGTCCGCACCGGTCTCCCGGTGTGCGCGGAGCATCTCCCCCAGATCCAGATTGCAGATCAGATCGCAGTCGGAGATCAGCACCGTGTCCTCGGTGCTGTCGCTCAGGAAGTTGCGGGCATTGACCAGCGCTTCCAGACGGGAAGCATACAGCTCGTTGCTCCCCCGGTTGGCAAACGCCGTGATGAAGGGGGGCAGGATCTTCAGACCGCCGTTGCGGCGGGCAAGATCCCAATCCTTACCGGTCCCCAGATGATCCATCAGGGATTCATAGTTATAATGGGTCAGCACGCCCACCTTGGTGATGCCCGCGTTGACCACGTTGGAAAGCATGAAGTCGATCAGCCGGTACCGGCAGGCAAAGGGAACGGACGCCATGGTACGGTCCGACGTCAGCTCCGGGACACGCCGTTCATTCATTCCGGCAAACAGGATCGCTACCGCACTCATACGACTTCCCTCCCTTCGCAAAGCGCTTTCAACTCCTTTTCTCCGAACCGCGTCCCATCCGGGATCACGGTCCTGTCCGGCAGGTCAAGCCCGCCGCCCACCAGCGAAATGCCGGCGGCTTCCTCCATGGGCTTCCCCACCCGGGCGCCTGCGCCGATGGAGGTATTGCTGTCCACCACTGCGTACTGCACCTCCGCGCCTTCCCGGACGGTCACGTCCTCAAACAGCACGCTGTCCTTCACGACGGCGTTCTTTTCCACCACCACGCCGGCGGAAAGGACGCTGTTGATCACCTGTCCGTAGATCACGCAGCCCTCGGTGATGACCGAATTGCGCACCACGGCGTTTTCCCCGATGTACTGGGGCGGACGGGCGTCATTGCGGGAGTAAATGCGCCATCCGTTTTCCTGCAGGGTGAGCTTGGGATGTTCACCCAGCAGATCCATGTTCGCCTCCCACAGGCTTTGAATGGTACCCACGTCCTTCCAGTACCCTTGGAACGGGAAGGCATACAGCTTTTCCCCTGCGGCAAGCATGGCGGGAATGATGTTCTTACCGAAATCCTTTTCGCTTTCCGGATCCGCCTCGTCCGCGATGAGATAGCGGTACAGGGTCTCCTTGGAAAAGACGTACACGCCCATGGAAGCCTTGGTGCTCTTTGGCTGCTTCGGCTTTTCCTCAAAAGAACAGACGCGGTCGTCCCCGTCGGTATCCATGATCCCGAAGCGGCTGGCCTCCTCCAGCGGTACGTCAAACACGGCGATGGTGCAGACGGCGCCCTTCGCCTTATGAAATTCCACCATCTCGGCGTAATCCATGCGGTAGATATGGTCGCCGGAAAGGACGACGACGTAGTCCGGGTCGAACTTGTCCATGAAGTTCATGTTCTGGTAGACCGCGTTGGCGGTCCCCTTGTACCACTCGGAACGGTTCATCGCCTGATACGGGGGTAGTGTGCGCACGCCGCCGTAGGTGCGGTCCAGATCCCAGGGCAACCCGTTGCCCACGTACTCGTTAAGGGCAAGGGGTTGGTACTGGGTCAGCACGCCCACTGCGTCGATCCCGGAATTGACGCAGTTGGAAAGGGGAAAATCAATGATATGGTATTTGCCGCCGAAGATCACCGCGGGTTTCGCGATATGCTCCGTGAGAAGATACAGCCTGCTGCCCTGCCCGCCGGCAAGCAGCATAGCGACGGTCTCCTTCTTTTTCGCCATGGTGCGTTTCATCCCTTTCTGTTTGAACTCAAAAAATCATTTATCCGCAAAGGAAGTCAAGTTTCCTCATCGGAAGGGAGAGGATTCGGTTCTTCGTCCGGCTCGTCCTCCGACGTCATCGCATAGACGGTCCCGAACACGTCGCCTTCCTCCTGCTGCGGGAGCATCTTTTCCCGGAACGCAAAGATCAACGCGGCGGTCAGCCCCGCAAGAACGATCAGCCCGATCACCTGCAGCAGCCGGTCCCGGAGCGTTTCCGATCTCATCATGGTTTTGGTTCCTTTCTACTTTTTCACGCATACAGTATAACATAAGTTGACGCATTTGGCAAGGGGCAGTTGGAAAGAAATGCCGAAAACTTTTCTCCGAAAATGCCGTGACCGGAGCGCCGGGAGACTTCCCCGCCGAAAAAGGCTCCGAAAATGGATTTTTTAGAAATTTTTTCCGGAAAAATCCGCTTTTCCTCTTTACAAACGGGGAAAACTGTGATATAGTAGATGGAAGTGAGACAGGCTGGGTTCGAGGAATGGCGCCGAAATACGGTGCCGGTTCACCTAACCTCTTGCTCGGTCTTGTCCCAAATTTTTTAACGGAGGTGAACAGAACCATGCTTTTGAAGGATGAAAAGCAGCAGATCATCAAGACCTATGCCGTCCACGAAGGCGACACCGGCTCTGCGGAGGTGCAGATCGCGATCCTGACGACGCGTATCAAGCAGCTCACCGCACATTTGCAGGCGAACCCGAAGGACAATCATTCCCGCAGAGGTCTGCATCTGATGGTCAGCAAGCGGCGGAAGTTCCTCAACTATCTGCAGAAGAAGGACATCAACCGCTACCGCGCCATCGTCGAGCAACTCGGCCTGCGCAAGTAACCATTCGTCACGGGGGATCGATACGCTGCCGCACGGCATCCCGTGCCGATCCCCTCCCGTGGTTTTGCTCACGGCAGTGAACAAAACCTTTCGCCGTAAGCCGGTTTATCATTTACCCGTGCGCCCGAGCTTCCCTGTTTCGGACGTGCCGTTAAGTGCTAAACTTCGCTTGCGGCGTTCGTCTGAAAAGAAAGGACAAGCCACTATGTTTGAAGAATTCCGCAAATTTGAGTACACCCTCGCCGGTCGTCCTCTGGTGATCGAGACCGGCAAGATGGCGCAGCTGGCCAACGGCTCCTGTATGGTGCGCTACGGCGACACCGCCGTGCTCTGCACCGCCACCGCTTCCGCCGCCCCCCGCGACGGCATCGACTTCCTCCCGCTCGCGGTGGATTTTGAAGAAAAGCTCTACTCCGTCGGTCGCATCCCCGGCAGCTGGAACCGCCGGGAAGGTCGTCCCACCGAGCATGCCATCCTCGCTTCCCGTGTGATCGACCGTCCGATCCGTCCCCTCTTCCCGAAGGATCTGCGCAACGACATCGTTCTGTCCCTGACTGTCATGTCCGTGGATCAGGATTGCTCCCCCGAAGTCGCCGCCATGATCGGCGCGTCCATCGCGCTGACCATCTCCGACATTCCGTGGAACGGTCCGATCGCCGGCGTGTTCGTCGGTCTGGTGGACGGCAAGCCGGTCATCAACCCGACGCTGGAGCAGCGCGGCGTGAGCGATTTGCAGCTGACCGTCGCCGGTTCCGCCAAGAAGGTGGTCATGATCGAGGCGGGCGCCAACGAAGTGGACGACGAAGTCATGTACAATGCCATTATGCAGGCGCATGAGGAAATCAAGGGTCTGGTGGCCTTCATCGAGACCATCCGCGAAGCCATCGGCAAGCCGAAGTTCGAATATGCCTCCTGCGTGCCGGATCCGGTGCTGTTCGATAAGATCGAAGCCATGGTCAAGGAAGACGTCATGGCAGCGCTGGACACCGACGACAAGAAGGTCCGCGACGCACGTCTGAAGCCGGTTTACCAGAAGGTCTACGACGAGCTGGCGGAAGAATATCCGGACAGCAAGGCGCTCATGGACGAGTGTCTCTACAAGCTGCAGAAGAAGATCGTCCGCCACTGGCTGCTGACCGAGCAGCGCCGCGTGGACGGCAGACGCATGGATCAGATCCGTCCGCTGGATGCGGAAGTCGCCCTCCTGCCCCGCGTACACGGCTCGGGTATGTTCACCCGCGGGCAGACCCAGGTGCTCACCACCTGCACCCTCGCTCCCATGAGCGAAGAGCAGCTGCTGGACGGCATCGACACCGAAGAAACCAAGCGTTATATGCACCACTACAATATGCCCGGCTACTCCGTGGGCGAAGCGAAGGCTTCCCGCGGGGCAGGTCGCCGCGAGATCGGTCACGGCGCGCTGGCGGAGCGTTCCCTGCTCCCCGTGCTGCCCTCCGTTGAGGAGTTCCCCTACGCCATCCGCTGCGTCTCCGAGGTCATCTCCTCCAACGGTTCCACCTCGCAGGCTTCCGTCTGCGGCTCCACGCTGGCGCTGATGGACGCGGGCGTTCCGATCAAAGCGCCGGTCGCCGGCATCTCCTGCGGTCTGATCACCGAGGGCGAGCGCTGGATGA
>JAFLUP010000053.1 GCA_022508745.1 Oscillospiraceae bacterium
GAATTTGCAGCAGGATGTTCAGCACGTCCGGATGCGCCTTTTCGATCTCGTCGAACAGCACCACGGAATAGGGCTTGCGGCGGATTTTTTCCGTCAGCTGCCCGGCGTCGTCGTAGCCCACGTATCCGGGCGGGGAACCGATGATGCGGGAAACGGAGAATTTCTCCATATATTCGCTCATATCCAGACGGATCAGGGCGTCCGGCGAATCGAACAGGTATTGCGCCAGATCCTTGACGAGCTGCGTTTTTCCCACGCCGGTGCTGCCCGCGAAGATGAAGGAGACCGGTTTTTTCTTATAGGAGATCCCTGCGCGGGAGCGGCGGATGGCGCGTGCCACCTTCTCGATGGCTTCGTCCTGCCCGACGATGTGGCTCCGCAGGGTGTCGGGGAGCTTTTCCAGCTTTTGGAAGTCGTTTTCCCCGATGCTGGAGGCGGGGATGCCCGTCCAGACCTCGATGACCGACGCCAGATCCTCCAGCGTAAGCTGCAGGCGGTCCCGCTCGGCGGAAAGCTCGTCGAAGCGCTGATCCTTTTGCAGCCGTGCGGTTTTCAGCTCGGCAAGGCGGGCGTAGTCCTCCTCCGCCTTGTCCTCTTTGGCTTCCAGCTCCGCCTGTCGCGCTTCCAGCCCTTTCAGCTCCTCCATGAGGGCGTTCAATTCGTTGATGACCGGAGAGTGCATGGAGACATTCGCGCACGCCTCGTCCATCAGGTCGATGGCCTTATCCGGCAGGAAGCGATCGGTGATATACCGCTCGGAAAGGATCACCATCTGCCGGACCACGGCGTCCGGGATGCGGATCCCGTGGAAGGTTTCGTAGTAGGTGCGGATGCCTTGCAGGATGCGCACGGAATCCTCGATGGAGGGTTCGTTGATGATGACCGGCTGGAAGCGGCGCTCCAGCGCGGCGTCGTGCTCGATATATTTGCGGTATTCCGTCAGCGTGGTGGCGCCGATGATCTGCACTTCCCCCCGGGAGAGGGCGGGCTTGAGGATGTTGGCGGCGTTCATACCGCCTTCGGCGTTGCCCGCGCCCACGATGGAATGGATCTCGTCGATGACCAGAATGACGTTTCCGGCTTCCCGTACTTCGTTGATGAGCCCCTTCATGCGGTTTTCGAACTGCCCGCGGAACTGGGTGCCGGCGACGATGGCGGTCATATCCACCAGAAAGACTTCTTTATCCTTTAGTTTATACGGGACTTCCCCTGCGGCGATGCGCAGTGCCAGCGCCTCCGCCACGGCGGTTTTGCCCACGCCGGGTTCCCCGATGAGGCAGGGGTTGTTCTTCTGGCGGCGGCAGAGAATCTGCGTGACCCGCTCCAGCTCCGCGTCCCGACCGACGATGCGGTCCAGCTTGCCCTCCCGGGCGCGGGAGGTCAGGTCGATGCAGAAGGTGTCCAGACATTTGTGCTTGCGCTTCCCTTCGGAGCCCGGCTGCTTGCGCGTTTCCCGTTCGTCTTGCTTCCCCGACGGGGCGGGACGGTTCTGCCCGTTCCCGAAGACCGCGTTCAGGTCGATGGCGGGGGCGCGGCCGGATTCGTCCTCGTCGTCCTCCTCCAGGGCGGTGGGGAGAAGGGAATCCAGCTCGGAGGTCATATTCTCCAGATCCTCGTCGCTGACGCCCATCTGCTTGAGGATATCGTCAATGGGCTTGAGCCCCAGCTCCTTGGCGCATTTGATGCAGAAGCCCTCCTGCATGGACTTCCCCGCGACCTCTTTTGTCATGAAGATGACGGCGGGGCGTGCCTTGCAGCGGGTACATTTTTTCAGGATCATTCCTTGGTTCTCCTCATGTTCTCGATTTTTTTGATCCCGTAGTGTCCGCGGAAGACCTTCACATAGTACATGACCAGCGCGAACAGGATGGTGCAGACCAGCAGTGTGCAAAGCACGGCGCTGAGCGCGAAGTTGTTCGGATCCAGGATCAGCGTGATGGTGATGACGAAAAAGATGACGGTGGCGAGCTTCCCGTACCAGACGGACCCGACCACATTGCGTTTGACCCGCAGCACCACGATGGCGCCGGCGAGCATGGCAAGCTCCTTGAGGGTGAACAGCACCAGAACGATGCAGGCGATGATGTGGGCGCCCCCTTCAAAGGAGAAGAGGGTCAGGCACAGCAGTACGGTGAACTGCATGAGCTTATCCGCCAACGGATCCAGGATCTTACCGACGTTGGTGATCCAGTTGTTCCGCCGCGCCAGATACCCGTCGATGACGTCGGTCAGGGACGCGCCGCAAAAGACGCCGGCGGCAGCGACGCTGTAGCCCCGCTTGAACAGCAGGACGAACACCGGGATGCAAAGCAGCCG
The DNA here is from genome assembly GCA_022508745.1 of Oscillospiraceae bacterium. Classification (GTDB taxonomy): domain Bacteria; phylum Bacillota; class Clostridia; order Oscillospirales; family CAG-382; genus Coliplasma. Next base: position 2,317 of record JAFLUP010000053.1, read on the forward strand.
GATCACAGATAGGATATTCGGAATTTGTTTTTGCATATTCTTCATCATGGGACTTTACCTTGTCCTTTTTATGTTTGACCCCACGGGTCACGAAAAAACGGATCAGGATAGCAGACGCAGGAAGGGGATGGAGCCGATCAGCCGGAACAGCAGGGTCTTGTCCGGATCCAGCCCCGCGAGGGCGGACCAGCCGGAGAGGGATGCGGTGTCCAGCAGAACGCGCACCACGGCGCAGAACACGAACACGCGGATCAGCGCCAACAGGATCCCGAACACCACGCCCAGAATGTGATTCGCTTCCCGCACGAAGGGGATGCGCTCCACCACGTCCGTCAGCAGGAGGCTCAACAACTTCAGAATGATGAACGAACCGAAGAAGAGGATCGCCACAGCGAGGGCGTGCAGCAGCAGCGGGGTCACGCGGTCCGCGATAAAGTTGATCAATTCCTGGTGGAACTGCTCTTTTGACAGGCTCACGTGCTCGGACACCCAGTCAGAGAGGCTTTCCCCGTTCACGCCGAGACTTTCCAGAAAGGGATACAGCTCGCTTTCCCGGTCCGTTGCCAGCGCGTAGCTGTCCCCTGCGTTCTGTTCCTCCACCAACTGCTCCAGATAGGACGCGGTGTTGGTGTGGACGGCTTCGGCAAGCGGGGTTTGCCCCAGCGCTTCCGCCAGCGGGGAAGCGAATAGGAAAACGATCACCAGTGCGATCAACGTGCTCGCAGCGGAAAGAAAGGTTTTGACAAACCCGTTTTTCACCGCGAACAGAATGGTCAGCCCGCCGATCAACAGGATGATCAGATCAAGAATCAAACTCATAGAAGGAACTCCTTTCACGCGTTTTCGCGTTCGGACAGCCGGTAGGCGTCGCTCTTCTCGAAGAGGACGAGCGTTTCTCCGTCGCTCAACAGTTGCAAAGCGTCTTTTCCGATCTCATAGACGGTGGGTTCCCCGCCGGAAAGGGGGGTGACGGTCACTTCGCCCATGGTCAGGACGCAGAGGGAACCTTGCAGGATCATTTTATCGTTGACGGTGCCCTCGTAACGGTAGGAGGCCTGCAGAGCGGCGTCGTCGCCGTAGACCCGCAGCACCGTTCCGCCGGAGAGACTGTTGTCGGAGAAGGTCAGCAGCACGCGCCCGCCGGAGAAACTGCACCCCTGCAGGGAAGCCTCCCCCAGCGAAAGGGTGCCCACCGGCTCTTCCGTGCCGACCTGGTAGCAGCGCAGGGCGCCGCCGGTGAGTACGGCAAAGCGTTGGTCGGTGAGGTAATCCACCCGGAGGGGCAATTCCCCCGAAAAGGTGGCGGTAAAGACCGGCTCCTCGTCCGTCAGGGTGTACCGCTGTAAAACGGTGATCAGGTCGCCTCCCTGCGCGTAGTGCCCCAGCGCGAGGAATTCGCTGCCGTCCGGGGAAAGGGCGATCTGGTCGATATAGGTATCGCTGAGCATCCGTTTGTAGACCTGCCGGGCGTTGGAATCGTAGACATAGATGGCGGTGCGGTAGTTCTTTTCGGAGGTGATCACGGCAAATGCGCCGGTATCACAGGTGGAAAACCCGTAGATCGGGTAGCTCAACGTCAGTTGGGCGTACTGGGAATAGGAGTTGAAGATGCGCACCTCGCTGCCCCCCAGATCGTAGGCGAAAATGCTCTGGGGCGCGATGGCGAGCCGGGGGGATTCCATCCGGAAAGAGACGGAAAATAGTTTTTCTGCGTCCCACCCGTAGAGGGAAAGCCCGTCGCCGTTGAGGACCGCCACGTCCCCTTTGTAAATGCCGCCGATGTTCCCCGAAGCGTAATCAAAGTGAACGGTGTTGGCCTCGGTGCTGTCGTCCTCCTCCGTGAGATCCACGAATTTGAGCATATACCGGAAGTTTTCCGGCGTCAGCTCCTCCCCGTGGACGGCAAAGCCGTAAACCACGAACAGGACCGTCAGCAGCAGACAGGTGTAGCGCACATGGGAAAGCCGACGTGCGCGGTTCTCGTAATACTGTTCCACCGTGGGCGTTTGCGTATTCTTTTTTCGCTTTTTGCGGTCGGAAAAGACGGAAAACGCGGACACGGCGAACCTCCTTTATAGATTAGTAGAAAACACGTTCGAGACAAAGCCCCTTTGCGGGCATGGTGCGCCCGGCGAGGGCGCGGTCGCGGGCAGCGAGGATCTCCGTCGCCCTGCGCTCCGCAGACGGATCTTCCAATAGATCCAGCACCGTCCCCACGAGGATACGCGCCATATTATATAGGAAGCCGTTGGCTTGCACGGTGAAGATCACCAGTTCCCCCTCCCGTCGGCAGGAAAAGTCGCTGACGGTGCGGACGGTATCCGTGACGTCGGACCCCACCGCCTGAAAGGAACGGAAGTCTTGCGTGCCGCAAAAGACCTTGCAGAGCGCGTCCGCCCGTTCCGCGTCGATGGGAAGGAACCAGAGGGGGGCGTAGTCAAAATCGAAAGGATCAGAGATCCGGCTGTTGCGGACTCGGTAGCTGTACTCCTTGCCCTTCGCGTCGTAGCGGGGGTGGAAGCTGTCCGGCACGGGCCATGCTTCCCGCACGGCGATGTCCGGCGGCAGCCGCCTTCCCAGCGCTTCCGGCACGCGGGAGACGGGGATCCCCTCCGGCAGTCCCTCCGCCTTGCAGACAAATCCCTTCGCGTGGACGCCCGCGTCCGTCCGGCTGCATCCGGTGACGGTCCCCCGGGAGCCGAAGGCGGCTTCCATGGCGTCCTGCAAGGTCTGCTGGACGCTGCGGGCGTTCTTTTGTACCTGCCAGCCGCAGTAGGCGGTCCCTTTGTATGCCAGCTTCAACGCGCAGGTCATAACGTGAACGCCCCCACCGTGAAGGAAAGATACCAGTTGGCGGGCAGGATCGCACCGCAGACCAGCAGCATCAGAAGGAGAAACACATAATCCGACGGGCGGCTGCGGATGACCTTGAGCTTGGTGCGCCCCTCGCCGCCGTGGTAACAGCGGCACTCCATCGCCTCCGCCAGCTCGTCGGCGCGCCGGAAGGCGGAAACGAACAGGGGGATGAGGATGGGGATGAGCGCCTTCGCCTTTTTGATCAGCCCGCCGCTTTCGAAATCGGCGCCCCTGGCTTTCTGGGCGGAAATGATCTTATCCGTCTCCTCCATGAGCGTGGGGATGAACCGCAGGGCGATGGTCATCATCATGGCGAATTCGTGGACCGGCACATGTAGCCTCTTGAGCGGACCGAACAGGGATTCGATGGCGTCCGTCAGCTCCAGCGGGCTGGTGGTATAGGAGAGCAGCAGGCTGCTGCCTTCCACCAGACAGACCAGCCGCAGCATCATAAAGACGGCCATGCGGATGCCTTCCGGGTAGATGTGCAGGAATTTCCATTCCACAAGCGGGGTTTCCCCGGTGGTGAGGAACAAATTGAGGATGCCGGTGAACAGCAGAATGAAGATCACCGGGCGCAGAGAGCGCAGCAGGACCGAAAAGCGGATGCGGGAGATGAGCGCCAACGTCAGTGCGATGCAAAGCACGATGCCGAGGGCAGCGGCGGTCTTTGCCAGCAGGACAAACACCAGATAAACCACCAGCACCACCAGCTTGATGCGGGGGTCCGCTTTATGCAGGAAGGAATTCCCCGGAAAAAACTGTCCGAGGGTCACGTCTTTCAGCATGTGAGCATCCTCCCCAGCAGTTTTTGCCCGTAGCGGACGGTATAAACGTCCGTTCCGCCGCACAGGGAGCGTTTTTTCAGTTCCAAAAAGAGTTTGGTGATCTGGGGGAGATCCAGAGAAGCGTCGAACAGCTTTTCCGCCTGCCCGAAGACCTCCCGGACCGTTCCGTAGAGGTAGAGCTTCCCGTCCTTCAGCACCAGAATACGGTCGGCATATCTGGCGACCTCCTCCATGCTGTGGGAGATCAGCAGCAGCGTCGCGCCGGTGCGCTCCCGATATTCCATCAGCCCGCCGAAGATTTCCTCCCGACCCTTCGGGTCAAGCCCCGCGGCAGGTTCGTCCAGCACGAGGACCTCCGGCTCCATCGCGACCACGCCCGCGATGGCGGCGCGGCGCTTCTGCCCGCCGGAAAGCTCGAAGGGGCTTTTGCGCAGTTCCTCGTCGGAAAGTCCGCAGAAGGCGGCGGCGTCCTGAACCCGGCGGGAAATCTCCTCCTCCGACAGCGCCATGTTGCGCGGTCCGAAGGCGATGTCCGCCCGGACGGTTTCTTCAAATAATTGATATTCCGGGTACTGGAACACCAGCCCCACACGGCTGCGGATCTTTCGCATCTCCTTCGGCTTTGCCCAGATATCCTCGCCGCCGAGCAGCACGGTGCCCTCCGTGGGCTTGCGCAGCCCGTTGAGCAGGGTGGCAAGCGTACTTTTTCCGGAGCCGGTATGCCCGATGATGCCGATGACCTCCCCCCGGGGGAAGGAAACCGAAAGATGGGACAGCGCCTCCTTGCGGAAGGGAGTCTTTTCCCCGTAGACCACGGTGATGTCCCGTAGCTCCAGCGCGTTTGCGCTCCCCGGAACGGGGGAAGGCTCCGGCGCTGCCGCTTCCGCGGGGAAGGCCTGCCGGGGCAGGACGGCTTCCAGTGCGTCCGCCGCCTCCATGGCGTGCAGGATGCCCTTCGGGAAGGGGTGCCCGTCCTTGTCCAGCAGGTGCAGCAATTCCGTGACCTGCGGGACGGAGAGGGAGACCGCCTGCAACTCCTCCACCCGGGAGAAAATGTCCCGGGGGGACCCGTCCATCAGCAGCTTTCCGTGATCCAGAACGATGACGCGGTCGGCCTCGATGGCCTCCGCCATATAGTGGGTGATGGTGATAACCGTAATATTTTTTTCGCGATTGAGCTTCTTCATCGCCGCGATGATGTCCCGCCGTCCGTTGGGATCCAACATGGCGGTGGCTTCGTCGAACAGGATGCAGTCCGGCAGCATGGCGAGCACGCCCGCGATGGCGACCCGCTGCTTCTGCCCGCCGGAGAGTTTGGCGGTGGAGTGGTTGGCGTATTCCGTCATGCCCACGGTCTCCAGCGCTTCGTCCACCCGGCGGCGGATCTCCTCCCGGGGGACGCCCAGATTCTCCGGCGCGAACGCCACGTCCTCTTCCACCACGCCCGCCACCAGCTGATTGTCCGGGTTTTGGAAGATCATACCGCAGGTTTCCCGCAGTTTGGGCAGCGTTTCCTCCTCGGCGGTGTTCAACCCGGCGACGGTGATGTTCCCTTCGCTCGGAGTCAAAATGCCGCAGATGAGCTTCGCCAGCGTGCTTTTTCCGCTGCCGTTGTGCCCGAGAATGGCGGTATAGCTGCCCTTTTCAATGGAAAGGGACAGATTCTCCAAAACCGGCTGCGCCGCGGGGCGATACCGGAAGGATACGTTGTCGATCTGAATGAAACTCATGCTCTCTTTTCGCTTTTTTCGTTAGGATTTCAAGAACGTGACCAACGGCTGGAAGCGCCGCAGGGGAGCGGAAGACCGCTTTCCTGCACCGGCAGCCCCAGCTCCTCGCTCGCCACGCTGCCGCCGAAGCGGCGCATATGGCGGCTGAGCAAATAGCCGTTGGCAGCGGGGGAAAGCCCGGTGGTATAGGAATTGAGCAGGACGAACAGCGGATCGTCGGACAGCACGCCGCAGATCAGCTCTACCAGCCCGTCCAGACTTTCTTCGATGACCCAGCGTTCCCCGTTGGGACCGCGGCCGAAGGAGGGAGGATCCAGGATGATGGCGTCGTACCGGTTCCCCCGGCGAATCTCCCGGGTGACGAACTTGGCGCAGTCATCTACAATATAGCGAATACGGTCGCCGGGGATGCCGGACAGCGCCGCGTTCTGCTTGGCGCGGGCGACCATGCCTTTGGAGGCGTCCACATGGCAGACGAAGGCGCCCGCTTTCGCCGCCGCGACGGACGCGCCGCCGGTGTAGGCGAACAGGTTTAACACCTTGATCTGCCGCGGGCAGGAACGGATCAGCCCGGAAAACCAATCCCAGTTGACCGCCTGCTCCGGGAACAGCCCGGTGTGCTTGAACCCCATGGGGGAAAGCAGGAACTTCAGCTCCCCGTAAGAGACCGTCCATTCCTCCGGCAGTGCCTTTTTGACCCAGTTGCCGCCGCCCTCGCGGCTGCGCTTATAGATGCCGTCCGCCTGCTTCCATTCCGGGCGGCGTTTTTCCCCGCCCCAGATGACCTGTGGGTCGGGGCGCACCAGAAGGTATTCCCCCCAGCGCTCCAACCGTTCGCCGCCTGCGGCGTCCAGCAGGGTGTACTCTTTCCAGCGCTCTGCGATGAACATAGCGATTATGCGTCCTCCGTGCTGTCAAAGGAAAGCTGCTCGACGGTGGGTAGCCCGCCAAACAGATGCTCCGGCGGGGTGACCCCCATGTGCCGGTATGCGCCTGCGGTGGCCATGCGTCCCCGGGGGGTGCGGTTGAGGAAGCCAAGCTGCATCAGGTACGGCTCGTACACGTCCTCGATGGTCACCGCCGCTTCGCCGGTGACGGCGGCGAGGGTATCCAGTCCCACGGGACCGCCGCCGAAATGACGGATGATGGCGTCCAGCATTTTTCTGTCCACTGCGTCCAGCCCCAGGTCGTCCACTTCCATGGCGCGCAGGGCGAGGTCCGCGATTTCTTTGGTCACGGTGCCGTCCCCCTTGACCGCCGCGAAGTCCCGCACCCGCTTCAAAAAGCGGTTGGCGATACGGGGGGTTCCCCGGGAGCGGCGTGCGATCTCCAATGCGCCTTCGGGAGCGATTGGCGTTTCCAGAATCCCCGCGGAGCGGGTGACGATGCGTGCCAGCTCCTCCGGCGTGTACATTTCCAGACGGAAGTTCATCCCGAAGCGGTCCCGCAGGGGCGCGGAAAGCTGCCCGGCGCGGGTGGTCGCCCCGATGAGGGTGAAGGGCTTGAGGGGGATGCGGATGGAACGGGCGGCAGGACCGTTGCCGGTCATCAGATCCAGACAGAAGTCCTCCATAGCGGAGTAGAGCACCTCCTCCACCGGCTTCGGAAGGCGGTGGATCTCATCGATGAACAAGACGTCGTTGCGTTCCAGTGTGGTCAGCTGTGCGGCGAGATCCCCCGCTTTCGCCAGCGTGGGACCGGAGGTGGTCTTGATGTTGACCCCCAGCTCCGAGGCAATGATGCTCGACAGGGTGGTTTTGCCAAGCCCCGGAGGGCCGAACAACAGCACGTGATCCAGCGCTTCCTTCCGCGCGGAAGCGGCTTCGATATAGATTTTGAGATTGCTTTTTACTTTTTCCTGCCCGATGTATTCATCCAGCCTTTTGGGACGGAGGGAAAGCTCCGTGTCGCTGTCCTCGGGGGTATATTCGGCGGCGGTGTAGCGGCTTTCGAAATCGAAATCCCCGTCCCCGTACTCCGGAATTTTCGTATTGATCGGCATGGAAGCCCTCCTTCCTTTGACGGCTTACTGGTGCGCTGCCAGATTGCGCAGGGTTTCGGTGATGAGCGCTTCCAACGGCTGGGTCATATCCAGACCCCGCATGGCGCCCTGGATCTGCTCGCGGGTAAACCCGTAGAGCAAAAGCGTATCCATGATCTGCGAGACCTTCCCGCTGTCCCCCGGAGCGGCGGCGGATGCGCCGTTTGCCCCTTGCATACCGGGAGCGAGGCGATCCTTCAGCTCCAGCACGATCCGCTGGGCGGTTTTGGCGCCGACGCCCGGCGCGCGGGCGACGGATTTATAATCCCCGTTCAAACAGGCGCTCGCGAGCTCCGCGGGGGTCAGCACGCCGAGGATAGCGGAGGCGACCTTCGGACCGACGCCGGAAACGGAGATCAGCTTGCGGAACAGATCCAGCTCCTCCTCCGTGGCAAACCCGTAGAGATCCATGGCGTCCTCCCGGACGGCGAGATGGGTATACAGCAGCGCCTCCCTTTGCAGCTTGGGGGAGAGAGAGGAGAAGGTGGAAGCGGGGATGGCCAATCGGTAGCCGACGCCGCCGCAGTCCAGTACCGCGAAGTCCGGCTGGAGGACGGTCAATGTTCCGCGCAGATAGTAATACATGGCGTTTGGTTCCTTTCCGGCTGCTTTTGTGCAGCTTTATTGCAGGATGCGGTGCATGGCGCTGTTGGCGTGGCAGATGGCGATGGCAATGGCGTCGGCGGCGTCGTCCGGGCGGGGCGTTTCCTTCAGGTGCAGGTATTGGCGTACCATGTACATGACCTGCTGCTTTTCCGCGCGCCCGTAGCCGACGATGGCGCTCTTGACCTGCAAGGGCGTGTATTCATAGATGGGCAGATTGCACTGATCCGCCGCCAGCAGGATCACCCCGCGTGCCTGCGCCACGTCCACGGCGGTTTTCTGGTTGTTGTTGAAGAACAATTCTTCCACCGACATACAGTCCGGGCGGTGACGCTGGATGAGCTCCTTCATATCCGCGTAGATCTGGGAGAGCCGATGCTCCAATAACTGGTGCGCCGCCGTGGTGATACAACCGTATTCCAGACAGCGGAATTTGTCCCCGCGGCAATCCACTACGCCGTACCCGACGGTGGCCACGCCGGGGTCGATTCCGAGAACGACCATACACCTCGACCTTTCGCAGATGATACTTTCCCTTATAACTATACATTATAGCATAGCAAGATAAATTCGTCAAGAAGTCAGAGGCAAAAATTCCCGCCGAAAAACGAAACTTTTTTGAAAGAAGGAGGCATAACGGTACCCGGCGGAAACCCTGCGGCAAAAAAGTGCGCGGAAATGCAGAAATGCACTTGATTTTCCGTTGGGAATGAGGTATACTGTCTTTTGAGAAACGGAAAAAATCGGAAAGGTGTGTACCTGAAAACAATGGAAAAGACCTATTGTGTCATCGGGCTTGGTAATTTCGGTACCAACGTAGCGCTGACGCTGGCAGCCAGCCGCAAGCGCGTGGTGGTCATTGATATGGATAAGGAGCGGGTCAACCGCATCGCCCGGGAGGTGTCCGACGCCGTCTGCGGAGACGCGACGGACGAAGCGGTCCTGCGGCAGGCGGACGTCAAGGATTGCGAGTGCTGCATCGTCTGTCTGGAGCGCAGCATCGAGGGCAGCGCCATGATCACCTTGAGCCTTAAGGAGATGGGGATCCCCCACATCATCGCCCGTGCGTCCTCCGAGCGGCATGAAAAGCTGCTGCGCAAGCTGGGGGCGGATCGGGTCATCTTCCCGGAACGGGACGCCGGTCGCCGTCTTGCCCAAACCGTCACGGTGCGGGACGCGCTGGAATACTTCAAATTGAGCGAGGATCTGGTGATCTGCGAGCTTGCCGTTCCCAAGTCTTGGGTGGGCAAGAGCCCGCTGGAGCTGGACATCCGTAAAAACTGGAACGTCAACGTCATCGCTTACAGCAAGCCCGGTACCGACCGGTTCCTGCTGACCTCCGACCCCCGTATTCAGTTCTTCCCGGATACGTACGTCGTCGTAGCGGGGGATACAAAGGCAATCCGCAAACTCACAGAGAAATAAAAATTTACATAAAGAAGGCTACCAACATGAAAGCGATTGTAAACGGAAAATTGATCCTCAAGGATCGCATCGTCGAGGGGAAAGCACTGCTGTATTCCGATGTCATCGAAGGCATCGTGGATGCGGACAGCGTTCCCGCCGGAGCGGAGGTCATCGACGCCAGCGGCAAATACGTCGCGCCGGGCCTGATCGATCTGCACATCCACGGCTATCTCGGCAAAGACGTCTGCGACGGCGAAGCGGAAAGCATCCGCACCATCGCAGAGGGCATCGTGCAGAACGGTGTGACCGGCTTCCTCCCCACCACCATGACGGTGGATAAAAAGGTCATCGTCAAGGCGCTGGAGGTCTGCCGCGCGCTCAAGGAGGAAAGCAAGACCTGGAACGGCACCGCCATCCTGGGCGTGCACGCGGAAGGGCCGTTTATCAACTCCAAGAAGAAGGGCGCACAGGCGGAGGAATATATTCTCAAGCCCGACGCGAAATTCGTCAAGGAATATGCGGACATTATCAAGATCATCTCCCTCGCGCCGGAAATGGACGAGGACTTCGCCGCCATCCGGGAGATCCGTCGGGACACCGACGTGGTGATCTCCATGGGGCACACCGACGCAGACTATAACACCGCCATGGCGTCCACCACCGTGGGCGTCCGTCACGCTACGCATTTGTTCAACGCCATGACCGCTCTGGCGCACCGCAACCCCGGCGTGGTGGGCGCGGCGCTCAACGCGGACGTGACGGTGGAGCTGATCGTGGACACCTTCCACGTCAACCCCGCACTGTATCCCATCGTGTACAAGATGAAGGGCGACAAGCTCTGCTTCATCACCGACTGTCTCCCCGCCGGCGGTCTGCCGGAGGGCGAATACACCCTGGGCGGGCAGAAGTTCATCTCCAAGGGCATCGAATGTCGCCTGCCGGACGGCACCATCGCCGGTTCCGTGCTCAAGCTCAACAAGGGCGTCTGGAACGTCTATACCCACAGCGATATCCCGCTGTATGAGTGCGTCAACTGCGCTTCCCTCAATCCGGCGAGAGCCATCGGCATGGACAAGTGCAAAGGCTCGCTGGAAGTGGGCAAGGATGCGGACATCATCATCACGGACGCCGAATTCAATGTAGAAAAAACCATCATCGGAGGTACGGTACGTTATGGAGCTTAAAGTCAAAGCACTGCTCGACCCGCAGTTTGCGCCGATGGCGCTCAAGGTGCGCGAAATGCGCGAGCTGACCAAGGACAACGGTCAGGACATCGTCATTGCGGTGGAGCGCAACAAGGGCGCGATCACCACTTACCGCACCCGTATTTTCCCGGACGGCACCGGGCACGACGAGGAAAACTATAAGTTCGTGGAACGCATCGTGAAGTCCATGCTGTGGGTAGCGGGCGGCTTCCGCATCACCATCGCCGGTTCCGAAACCGTGGCGAAGCGGATTCAGGAGGCCTACACCAACGGCGGCTATCGCGATTTCGACCTGCACTTCATGGAAGGCGTGTACGAGACCAACTTCGAGGTGCTTTCCGTCCCGCTGGAGGACGCGCCGAAGGACGTCAGCACTGCCGCTCCCATCGGCCGCCATCTGGACGGCTGCCGCATCGGCTTTGACGC
>JAFLUP010000054.1 GCA_022508745.1 Oscillospiraceae bacterium
GTAAGGTATGTTCGGGTCGGCGCATGTCCGCCCCGAACATGGAATTTTATTGTAGTTTACGCCGGCACAAACTTTTATGGTCAATCGGCAGGATTTCTCTTTTCGAAACGCTGCCCATTACGGCTTTACAAGAAGGAGGAAAAGGAGTTTCGGATTCCTTTCCTCCTTTTTGACATTTTACAAGGAAGGATGATCGCGCGATGCCCCAACGGGGACGAAAAAATCCATACGAGACTTACCGCAACGGACAGTGGACGCTGCTGGGCATGACGGGGATCACGGCGGTGAATCTGCTGCTCGCCATGCTGTTCTCCTCCCCTTCCCCGCTGTTCTTCCCCCTCTCCGCATGGCTCCCCCGGGAGCTGCTGTTACAGGGGAAAGGGGCGGCAGGCGGTCTTGCGGCAGCCTTTTTCTTCGGGTGCGGCGTGCTGTTTCTGTGCTACGCGGCGCTTGGCATCCTTTCCTACCGGAACGATCGCTTCCCCGCCATCCGGGCGGCGTTCCTGCTCTACGCGGCGGACACGGCGTACTATTTCGTCACCTTCGGGATCCCCTCCATCGTGGATCGGGGGTTCACGCCCGCCACCCTCATCGAGCTGCTGTTCCGCGGGTTCGCGCTGTATCAGTTCTACCGCGCCGACGGGGTATTCCGGGATCCGAACCGCAAGAATCCGCACCTGCAGGTGGAAGAACCGCCTGCGCCGGAGCCGGAAGAGGACGAGGACGACGACAGCAACGATGACGAGGAGGACGAAGGGATCCAATGGTAATTCGCGCCTTACAGGAGCGGGATCTGCCGGAAGCGATCGCCATCTGGAACCGGGTGGTGGAGGACGGCGTGGCGTTCCCCCAGACGGAGCCGCTCACAGAGGAGACGGGGCGGGACTTCTTCGCCGCACAGGACTTCACCGGGGTCGCCGTGGACGAAACCGGCGAGGTGACGGGGCTTTACATCCTGCACCCCAACAACATCGGGCGGTGCGGACACATCGGCAACGCTTCCTACGCGGTGCGTGCGGACAGGCGCGGGGAGGGCATCGGGGAAGCGCTGGTGCGCCATTCCCTGCGGCAAGCGAAGGAGTTTGGCTTCCGGCTCATGCAGTTCAACGCGGTGGTGAAATCCAATTCGCCGGCGCTGGCGCTGTACCCGAAGTTGGGCTTTGTGAAGCTGGGGGAGATCCCGGGCGGGTTCCTCCGCAAGGACGGGGTCTACGACGACATTGTGCTGTTTTATTACGATCTGACGCAGTGATTAGGAGGTTTGCCATGACGCGCAAAGGGATGCTTCTCTGCCTGCTCGCACTGTTGCTTTTGGCGGGGTGTCTGTTTGCCTCCTGCGGGATGGACGTGCGGGAGGAAAGTACCGTCGGAAGTTCGGAAGCGGTTCCCCCGGCGGAAACGTCGGAACCGTCCTCCGAGGAAGGATCCTACGAGGAGCAGTCCTCGGACCCTTCCACGGAGCCTGACGCGCCGGAGGAGACGATATACTACCTGCCGACGGAAGGCGTCCTGCGCCATCTATCGACGGACACAGACGCAAGGGATACCCGCTACACCTTCACCTACGGGGAGGACAGCGTGGAGATCGTCTGGCAGGACGGCTACGACGACATCGAGCTCCGCTACGAATACCGCGTGGACGAGGACGGACGGGTGACGGCGATGGTGCTGACGGTCACGACGGACGTGGACGTATACACGGAGACCCACGGCTACACCTACGACGGGGAGGGGCGGATGATCGGCTGCACCACCCATCGCAGTGACGGCGGGGTGGAGGACAGCACCGAATACCTCTACGACGAGGCGGGCAGGCTGCTCCGCTGGAAAACCGAAGCCGTGTACGCGAACGGCTTTACGGCGTTCGAGTCCATCGACTATCTGCGCAGTTTCGACGAAAGCGGGCTCCTGACCCGTATGGAGGAGCAGGCGTCGGACGGCAGCTCCGTGGTGCATCTGTACGAGGACGGGCGGGAGGTACTGCGCAACGCCTACGAATGGAACGGGAGCCCCGCCGGCGTCACCGCCTTCAGCTACGACGAAAGCGGACGGCTGGCGCAGGAGCGTTACCGGCGCGGCGACTACCTCTACGCGGACACCTATTTCTACAACGGCGACCGGCTGACGGAGGTCCTGCGGGACGAAGGGAAAGGCTCGCGGACCAGCCGGATCTACGCGTACGACCGCCGGGGACGGGTGACGTCTGCGGGGTGGCGTGACGACTTCTATTCCCTTTTTTACGGGGAAACCGGCACCCTTTGCAGGGTAGAATCCTTCCGCATCACGGAGGAGGAAGAACGTCAGCCCGCGGCGACCTACGAGATCACGGCGTGGGGGGAGGAAGCGGCGACGGAGCGGCAGCTCGCCCTCTACCGGATCGCCATGGCGATGTTCCTGCGGGACGTGCGTGCGGGAGTAGAGCAGTTTTACACGGTTGCATATCCCGAACCGTGACACACCGGGCAAGGCATCCCCTTGCCCTTTTTCTTTTCTCTTTTCCCTCTTGCTTTTTTGCTGAAAATTCGCTATACTGTGGATAGTAACATCGTAGGAGGTCGTTATCCGGATGAAAAAGCCGCTTGCTTTGCTTCTGCTGCTTACACTGATGCTTTGCAGTCTCGTCTCCTGCAAAAAGGACGTGCAGGAGGACGAAAGAAACGAGAACGGTCTGCGCTCCTACCGGCTGCCCACGGAATGGACAGTGACGGAGGGGGACGAAACCGGGCGTTTCACCGTCTCCTATGACGGCGGCACCGCCACCCTGACCAAGGACGGGCGGATGCTCCTGTGCTTCACCGTGGATGAAAAGGGCAATCTCGTCTCCCGCAAGTATGGGAGCGCCTACGCTTCGGAGATTTCTTCCCTCTATGACAAGGACGGGCGGCTGACGGAGACCCTCCTGCGGGACCGCAGCGGCGTGGTGCGGCAGCGCACCGAATACGACGGTAACGGACGCCCGGTGCGGACCTACCTCTACGATGTATACAGCGGGACCATCCTGCACACCTTCTCCTACGGGGAGGGAGGCGAGCTGCTCACCGAAACCCGGTACGACGCCTTCGAGAGCTACGGCTACGAATACCGCGCAGACGGAGAGGTGGCGGCGGAAATCGTCTATTGGCTGGGGGAGCTTCCCTCTGTCCGGCGGGAATACGGCGAGGACGGCAAGCTCACATGGAGATACGAATACGACAAGGATGGGAACGTCGCCTTCCGCTACGAATACGGCGAGGAGGGAGAGGTCATCGCCACCTACGACGGGGAGGGCAACCTCTGTGAAAACAACCGCCGGGAGGAAAAACGGTACGACGAACAGGGACGGATGACGGAATACCTGTACTATTACGAGGACGGGACCGTGTATTGGCGATACGAATACGAATACGACGAACAGGGCAACCAAACCTTGTGGCGGCACTACCAGGGGGAGGACACCCTCACCCAGACGATGGTGATGACCTACGACCAGGCGGGGGTGCTCACGAAAACCGTGCAGCGGGACTATTACAGCAGCGGCGCGCTGGTCAACACCATCGAAACCCACTTGGACGCGCTGGGCAATCCCACGCAGATGATCTGTTTCGACGCGGCGGGGAATATGACATCCCATTCGGAGCGGGCATACGAGGTCATCGGGGGCAAGACTTGCATGACGCTGCTCCTTTCCTACGACGAGGACGGGAGTTTGCAATCCCGGCAGGAGGCGTCCTACGATGAAAGAGGAAACGTGACCGCCGATCTGTTCTACGGCGCGGACGGCGCGCTGAAGGAGCGCATCGTATATACCTACGACGAGTGGGACAATGAGACCGGAATGTTCCGCTACAACGGCGAGGGGAAGATGACCTACCGCATCGAAAAGGTCTACGACCAATGGGGGCATCCGCTGGAGGAGAACTACTACAACGGGGAGGGCGGCGAGCCCTTCGACCGTTCCGTGTACGAGACCGCCTACGCCTACGACGACGCGGGGCGGATCGCCCGTTACAGCATCGGCAAGCTGAAGGGCAAGCTGACCTACACCTACGAGAGCGGCAGCGGTCTGCAGCGGGAGATCTGCCGGGACGAGGACGGCCTGCCGCTCCACAGCTACGAAACCGTCTACGACAACAACGGCAACCCCCGCATCCGGCAGTGCAACGATGAGGGCGTGGAGCGGCGGTACGAATACGGATGGGGCGACGCGGGCGAGCTGCTTTCCCGGGTGACTTACGACGGGAACAAGCAGGTGCTTTCCCGGGTGGAAGCGAGCGGGCACACCGACGTTCCCCTGACGGAAGCCCAGTACCGCAAGCTGTTGGATCTGCTGCTTATGGCGGCGGCGGATCTCTTTGCGGAGTACACCGCTACGGATTTCCCGGAACCGGACACATCCGAACCAGAACCCGAACCGGAACCGGAGCCCGAACCGAAACCGGAACCCGAACCCGAACCCGAGCCCGAGCCCGAACCAGAACCAGAACCAGAGCCCGAACCGGAGCCCGAGCCGCTGCCGGAGGATCTGCCGGGGATGAACTCCCCCGCCCCGCCGAAGGATATGCGGTTCTACCTGCCGGTGAAGGGGTACGACTATTCCCCGATGATCGATCCCGGTCCGAATCTCTACACCACCATCACCTACCGCGGGAACACCATGCTCGTGGACACGCAAACCGACTACGGTTACGGGATCCAAAGCGAATACCGCTTCGACGACAGCGGGCGCCTGCTGGAACATACCGGCACCGGTTGGATGCGCTCCTCCTTTCGCTACCTCTACACCTACGACGAGGAAGGGCGGCTGACTACTTTCACGAAATATGACGAGCAATGGCTGTCCGACGACGGGTTCAAGGAAGTGCAGACGGCGTATTTCTACAACGAACAGGGCGAAATGCACCGAAAAGAGGTCACGACGACCGACCAAAACGGATCGAAATCCGCTTCTTACGCCTACACGTACACCTACGGCGAAAACGGCGTCATCACGAAAGCGTTGGAGACGGCTTCCAACGGGGATTATGCGGAACTCTTTTACGAAAACGGCCGCAAGGATCGGAAGGAGTCCTACCGATCGGACGGGATGCATTGCGGCACGGAGTATTTTTCCAATTCGGCGCAGGAAGGTCCGTGCCTGCAGGACGCATACGGCAGGCAGACGCTGTGCCGCCGGTACGACTTTTACACGGTCAGTACCTACCACGAAAACGGCTCCCTCCGCAAAGCGGCGGATTACTACCCCCTGCCGGAGGGCGGTTACGAATGTAGGCAGAGCGCGGAGGTCACGGCATGGGGAGACGAAGCGGTGACGGAGGTCCAGATGGCGTTCTACCGCACCGCCATGCGGATCTTCTTCTCCCAGTACGTGTATATGGACGGCGAAGCGAATACGGACGTCCTGCCGTAAGGACACAGAGAGAAGGGCATCCCCTTGCCCTTTTTTCTCTTTTTTTCCATTTTTTTGCAAACCGCGTGTAACCTTCCCGCCGTTTTTTACGCCTATTAGGGTGAAGGGAAAAGAACGCGTGCACGCAGAATTCTTTCTTCTCTCAATCAAACCATCGAAAGGAGGAACGCACCGTGGAGGACAATCGCACCGTGGAGGACAACCGGATCGTGGAGCTGTTCTGGCAGCGGGACGAACGGGCGCTGGAGGAAGCGGAACGGAAATACGGTTCCTACTGCCGCACCGTGGCGGACCGCGTGCTGAACGACCCGCAGGATGCGGAGGAATGTGTGTCGGACGGATTTCTGGACGCATGGAACCGCATCCCGCCCCACCGTCCTTCCGCGCTGGGGGCGTTCCTCGGGAAGATCGTGCGGCACATCGCCATCGACAGGCTGCGCAAGCGCTCCGCGCAGAAGCGGGGCGGCGGCGAGGTGTTCCTTGCGCTGGAGGAGCTGGAGGAATGTATTCCGGACGGAAGTGACGTGGACCGGGAGTTCCAACAGGGCGAACTGGCGAAAGGCATCAACGACTTCCTCTCTTCCCTACCGGATACGGAGCGGCAGGTCTTTCTGCGGCGGTATTGGTACATGGATTCGGTGGAACAGCTTTGTCAGCGCTTCGGGTTTTCGGAGAGCAAGGTCAAGACCATGCTCTATCGCACCCGGGAGAAGCTGCGCGGGTATCTGGTCGAGAAAGACCTGTTATAAAGGGGGATTTACACATGAGTAAGAAAAAACAAAACGCATGGGCGCTTTTGGACGCCATCGGGGAGGCGGACGAGAAGTTTGTCGCGGACGCCGGGCGCGTCGGGCGTTCAAATACAAAGCGCAGGAATTTTTGGCGGTACGGCGTACTGGCGGCGTGTCTGGCGTTTGCGCTGATCGTGCCGGTCATGGCGGTTCTGCTGACCGGGGAAAGCGGCGGAACGCTCCTGCCGGAGGGCGACGGGGACGGCTCCCATGTGCTGGACGCTTCCAAAGGGGGGAACGCGTCTGGCGGGGAAAGCGCGCCCGGCGATGACAGTATGGAGCCGGTCACTTCCGAGCCGGGAACCTCCGAACCGGGGACTTCCGAGCCGGAGACATCGCATCCGGGGACTTCCGAGTATCCCAACGATCCGCCGGTGCCGCCGCCGGTGTTCGCTTCGGCGCCCAACCTGATGGAAGGGCTCGTCCCCGCAAAGGTGGAAAAACAAAAAGCGGACAGGGAGTTCCTGCTGGAACAGCTTCGCTTCTCCCTCGCGCTGCTGGGGCAAGCGGCGAAGGAGGAAAAGGCGGAAGGCAATTCCCTGCTGCTCTCCCCGCTTTCGGCGCAGATCGCCCTCTCCATGACGGCAAACGGCGCGCGGGGGCAGACGCGGGAGGAGATGCGCTCCCTGCTGGCGGGCAACCTTTCCATACAGAAGCTCAACGGCTACCTGCACACCCTGATGGAACGGTTGGAGGAACAAGGCGAAGGATACAAGCTGCACATCGCCAACGCCATGTGGTACAACGAGGGCTTGCAGGTCTACAAGGAGTTCCTGCAGACCAACGCGGATTACTACGGCGCGGCGGCATACCAGATGCCCTTCGACGATGCGGCGAAGAAAGCCATCAACCGATGGGTCTCCGAACAGACGGACGGGCTCATCCGCGAGGCGATTGACGAGATCGACCCGGAGATGGCCATGTACCTGCTCAACACCATCCTCTTTGACGGGGAGTGGCGTGCCATCTACTTCGAGAAGGACGTGCGGGAGCGCAATTTCACCACCTACAACGGGGAAACGCAAAAGGTTCCCTGTATGTACTCCTATGAAGGTACCTATTACGACGACGGGAAAGCCACCGGCTTCGCCAAGCCCTACAAGGGGGACAAGTACGCCTTCGTGGCGCTGCTGCCCAACGAGGGCGTGGACGTATACGACTACGTGGCAGGTCTGACGCCGGAGGGGCTGCTCCACACGCTGCAAAACGGGAAAAAGGAACGGGTCACCGCTACCCTGCCGAAGTTTTCCTTCGCCTACGAAGCGGATCTGAAAAAAACGCTGTCCGCACTGGGCATGGAGAGCGCCTTCCAAGAGGGCGTGGCGGACTTCTCCGGCATGGTCACCGGCTTTGACGGCAACGGACATCTGGAAAGCGTGAACCAGAAAACCGTTATCTCCGTGGGGGAACTGGGCACCAAAGCCGCCGCGGTGACGACGGTGGTGGAAGCCCCGGACGACTACCCGGAGCACGAGGTGTTCCTGGACCGTCCCTTCGTCTACCTGATCGTGGACACGGAGACTTCCCTGCCCCTGTTCATGGGGATCCAGACGGAGATCGGCGGCGAGGTGCCGGAAGGGGAAGCGCCGGTGATCGACTTCGTGGATGACAAACCCTATGAGCCGGAGCCGCCCTCCTACGAAGGGAAGGACTTCACGGGATTGACCGTCCGGCTGAAGGAAAAATTCGTAACCCCGCGTACCGAAGTTCTGTATTTCCTGCTGGAAAACGGCAGCGAGACGGAGTACGAGTATCTCGGAAGTGCGATCCTGCTGCAAAAGAAAACGGAAAACGGCTGGGAGACGCTGGAGCGCCTCAACGACGTGAGCAGCGGGAAGGGATGGGCTCCTGCGGGGAAAACCGAACAACTTTCGATCAACGTGAAAATCATCTACGGGATCACCTTTGCCGCGGAAGAAACGTACCGGATGGTCTTCCCGGGGATGGAAGGGCTGGTGTGCGAGTTCACCGTGACCGGCATAGGGGCGCCGGATGCTTCGGAGTTGAGGATTCATGTGGAAGAATCGGTACGCACCGACGCGCCGAATGTGTTTTTCGAGATGACAAACAACAGCGCATTTATCTTCACTTACAGCTACAAGGACATTCTGCTGGCGCAAAAAACAAAGGACGGCTGGGCGACCTTCTCGCCCATCGACCCGGACGAACGGGAGATCTCACTCAATCCAGGCTACCTGCAACTTGGGATGATCCTGCCGGAGTGGTACGGGATCGAATTCGAGTCCGGCGCGACCTACCGCATCGCCTTCGCCAACGTCCCCGGTCTGTACGGGGAATTTACGGTACAATAGAAAAATAGGGGGATTTACACATGAAATACATGAAAAAGATGCTTGCCGCGCTGGCGGCAGCGGCGCTGCTCATAAGCGGACTTGCCCTGAACGGGCTTGCCAAAACGGAGGATGCCTTCGGGGAGGATCCTACCGCATACGACGAAGTGCTGTACGGCGACGTGAATCAGGACGGGAAACTGAACTCCCTCGACTATCTGCTGGTCAAGCGGGCAGTCATGGGAAGCTATCGCCTCCCCGAAGGCAGGGAAACGCTGGCGGCGGACATCGACGGGAACGGCAAAGTGAACGCCATTGACTACCTGCTCCTCAAGCGGATCATCCTCGGCACCATGGCTTCCCCGGGGGTTGTGGAGGAGGAGCTGTCTCCCAACTTCTACGCGTCCCTGACGGACGAGGAACTGTATGCGCAGATCGACGCGGAGCTGGCTGCCGACCCGGACAAGGAAGGGCAAAACCTGCTGCTGTTCTCCTTCAAGCGCATCAAGCGGGAGTCTCAAGGGGCGGCAGTGCTGGAATCGCTGGGGTTCCCGGAGGATCTGTACAACCACCCGATGTATGTGCATATCGGGCACGCCACCAACCTCTATCTGGTGGTGGTCATGGAGGTGCCGCAGGAGCAGCTTCGGGAGGCCATCTTCAAGCTGCGCCGGTGCGATGAGATCGGCGGCTGCCTCACCCACGCCGACCGGTGGTCTTACGAGGTCTGATCCCGCAAAACAGGGGGAAAGACAACATCCCATCTCCTTTGAGGTGGGATGCTTTTTTTTTTCGCTTTTCCTCTTGCTTTCTTGTCGAAAATTCGCTATACTGTAAAAGAAATACGGTCAGGGGAGGCGGGGAAGCATGAAAAAAACCCTCGCGGGCGTCCTGCTCGCGGCAGGGCTCCTTTGCGGGATGCTTTGTACCCTCGCGGGGTGCGGAAAAGGCTCCTCCGCCGGGGAGGAGACCAAAGTACGCAGCTACGAGATCCCTACGGAATATATCGAGACTTCTACAAATGCCGGCGAAACGGTAAGCGTCACCTTTTCCATAGCGTTTGAGGAGAATCAGCTCACCATCATTCAAACCTACGAATCGAGTAGAGACTCCTTAACGAGAACTTACCTCTACCTGCTGGACGAATACGGCAACGTGGTGCGGGAGATCTGTTACGACGAGGACGGCGAGCGTTACATCTACGACTACGCCTACGATCCGTACGGCAACCTCCAAATGGAGTGCAGTTACTGGAGGGAGGGGGGCGCGCCGGATTCCCTTACGACCTACCTTTGCAAAGGGGAACAGCTCTACTACACCCTGTATTCCAACAGAACCTACGGCAATAGCCAGGGGATGATGACCTACGTCTACGATGAAAACGGGCGGCTGGTGAAGTCGGAAACCGTATACAGCACCTACACCTTCCGGTACGACGAACAGGGGAATTTCACCGAACAAATCTTCGATTACGGAGACGGAGACGTCACCACGACCACCTACGAAAACACCTACGAGGGCGACCGGCTGACCGCGCGCAACTGGAATACCGACGGACGGCAAGGTCGAGAGACCGTGGGAAAATACCGCTCCTTCCAAATGACGGAAGGGCAGTACCGCTGCGTCCGGCTGCTCTCGCAGCATGGGGACGCGAGCATCTTTCACGGGACGGGCGCGGGCAGCGGGGAGATCCGCTACGCGGACGGCACGCCCTACAAACGGGTGAAACAGAACGAGATCGGCAACCCGCTGGCGGTCACTTACTACCTCCCCGGAGGCGCCGAGGACTACACCCGCGTCTACAACTACAACCGGGACGGCTCGCTGGGCGGCATGACCTTTCGGTCGGCTTCCGGCGAGACCACGCTGATCGTGGATCTGACGGACAGCGCATGGGCGGACTGACGCCGCGGCGGAACAAGGAAAGGAGCTTCCATCATGAAAAAGATCCTTGCAGGCATTTTGCTCTTTGCACTGCTTTGCAGCTTCGCGGGATGCGGGCTGATCGAGAAGCGCTCCCCTTCCGCTTCCGCGGATGCGGAGACGTCCTCCCCGGAACCCGGGAGCGGGACAGAAGCGACCTCCGGCGGCGAGGAAACCGGCGCTGCTTCCGGCGAGGAGAGCGAAGGCGACGCCTCCGCCCTGCCGGGGGAACCCGTGCGGGAGACCGTCTACGAGGAGGACGGAAGCTGGTACACCAAGGAATCCTTCCTCGACGGGCAGGGAAACCCGGTGCGGGTGGATTTCTACCGGCAGGACGGCAGTTTCTGGTACCGCAGGGAATACCAATATGACGAAGGCGGTCGGGTGGTCAAGCAGTTCACCGACGGTGTGGTGGACTTCCGCATGGGCTACGACGGGAAGGGTCGCCCCGCCTTTGAGGTGGACTACGACGATGACGGGCATCTGACCCGCTATTGGGAGTTCGCCTACGGCGAAAGCGGCGGATTCGCGGAGAGCCACATCGATTTCGACTATCAGGTCGGGATGGGCTACGACGGGGGCGATCTGGCTTACGGCACCCGCGGCGACCCCGCTGCGTCTGTGGTGGACGTGTACTTCTACCCGGACGGGCAGGTCCAGCGCATCGTGTGGTACGACGAAAACGGGAAGTACGACCGGGGCAAGGATACCTTCTACACCCCCGAGGAGACCCCCTCCCACGGCAGAAAATAACCGCAACTGTTCGTACTTTAACAGAAAAGAGAGGCTTCAGGCATGAAACTGACACGTATATTCTCCCTGCTTCTGGCGCTGATCATGGCGCTGTGCGTCCTCGCCGCTTGCGGAACCGGCGAGCCGGACCTTTCCGGCCCGGGGAACAAGGAGGGAACCTTCTCCATTCCCACGGAATATTCCTACTCCATGGAGCGGGACGGCGCCACCATGAGCGTCAAGATCCATGTGGAGTTCCAAGAGAACCAGCTCACCCTCACCTCGCAGTATGAGGAATCCAATGGCGAATTCTCCCGGTCCGAGACAGAGAAGAGCATCTATCTGCTGGACGAATACGGCAATGTGGTGCGGGAGATGCGGGAGGGCATCTACACCGGGGGTAACTCCGTCTACGATTACGTATACACGGACGGCGGGAGACGGCTCCGTGCCGTCAGCAGCCGATCCGGCGGCTATTCCTCCGACAGATTCTACGTTACCGCCTATGCGCACAACGGCGACATCGTCACCAGCGAGGAATTCTACGATCAGGGGTCACGGGGCAAGGAAGAAAAGACCTACGTATACGATAAAAACGGGCGGCTGGTGAAGGAAGCCAGCGACCGCTACGGATGGACGGAAACCTACGAATACGACGAGCATGGAACGGTCACCAAGAACCTGACGACCCGCGAGGACGGCGACGATACCCTCAGGGAATTCAAAAACGAATACAGCGACGGGAAGCTGAAACGCATCACAGGCAGCTCCGAAGCGGACGGCGAGAAGCAGGAGGTCACCCTTTCCGTTGGAAAGTACGAGTCCTTCAAAATGACCAAAGGGCAGTATCTCTGCGCCCTGCTGCTGTCTCTGTATCAGGATGCGGAGATGTTCCGGGGCGAAGGAACGGGCAGCGGGGAGATCCGTTATGCGGACGGCACGGTGTTGGTGAAAGCCGAACAGGATGGGGACGGCAAGGTCACGCGGGAGACCTACTATCTTCCGGAGGGGAAGGTGGATTATGTCTGCGAATATACCTACCATGAGGGTCGCTTACGAACCTACACCTACCGAAACGCGGAGGGGGAAACGCTGCTCACCCTGAACACCGACGCCGCCGGGAGCCTTCTGAACGCCGGAGAGAACGTCGAATACGAATACGACGAACAGGGCAATGTCGTCAAAATGACCGTCCTCCATTACGACGGCTCCATCGACTACATCGAGGAATACGACGAAAACGGGAACCTGGCGAAAACGCACTTCTATCAGGACGGAGCATACGGCTCCACCACGGAATACGACCGGGAAAACAACACCTATACACGGATGCGCCTCCGGGAGGACGGCAGTTTCGAGTGGTGCACCGTTTACGACAGCGCAACCGATTTCCGGCTCCGCGATATCAATTACTTTGACGACGGAGCATACGTGATTGAAGAGTTTGACCGTGCCACCGGTCATCAGATCAGCTGTGTCTGCTATTACGCCGGAGGCGCGCTCTATTATGAGCAGGAATTCGACGCCTTCGGTCGGCTCACCAAGGAAACCGACTACTACGAGAGCGGAGCCCTCAGCTCTGTCCAGCTGTTTGACGAAAACGAAAATTGCACGGAGTTAACCGGCTACGACGAGGACGGTTCCTTCCTGTTCCACATGACATACGAATACGACGCCGACGACTTCTATATCAAATCCGTCGGGTACGACGAGGACGGGAACCTGCTCTGGTACTCCATTCCCGCATATGACGAAGCGGGAAACATCATCAGTGAGAGCGATTACCGTCCCGACGGCAGCCTCGAGAGCAGGTCGGAAAGGACCTATGATGAGGACGGGAATCTCCTCACCAATGTCACCTACTTTTACGACGAGGAGGGAAACCTCACCGGTGAATCCCACTGGGATCCGTGACCCGGAGGGAACCGTTTGTTTTAAAATCATTCACAAACAATACGCAAAGCGTTCACCATTTCCCGTTTGCTTTCATGGTAAAATAAGGTATCTTATACAGAAAGAGGGTTTGAAATATGAAACTGACACGTGCATTTTCCCTGCTTCTGGCGCTGATCATGGCGCTGTGCGTCCTCGCT
>JAFLUP010000055.1 GCA_022508745.1 Oscillospiraceae bacterium
CGTCCGCGATGAGACGGTGCCCGCGCTTGACCAGCTCGATGGCGGTCTCGCTCTTGCCGATGCCGCTTTCGCCCATGATCAGGATGCCTTCGCCGTAGACTTCCACCAGCACCCCGTGCATGGTCAGCCGCTCCGCCAGCGAGACGTTCAGCCCCGCCGTCATGGCAGCCACCAGATTGGAGGTTCGGTAGGTGGAGCGGTACAGGGGCGTGTGGGAGGCAGCGGCCAGCTCCCGCATTTCCGGGAAGATGGGCAGGTTCGCGCTGACAATCACCATGACCACCTGCCGGGAGAAGAACCTCTCCAGAGATTCCCGCCGCTTCTCCAGCGTCAGGGAGCTTAAATAGCTATGCTCCATATTGCCGATGACCTGGATCCGCTCGTTTTCAAAATCCCGGAAGAAGCCCGCCAGCGGCAGCCCCGGGCGGCTGATGTCCGGACGGGTGATCGCCCGCTGTTCGATGTCTTCCGGTTCGTAGATGGCTTCCAGAGAGAATTGTTCAGCTACGCTCCGCAGTTTCTCCTGATACTTCGGTTTGTTCATCGGGGGCTTCCTCTCCTTTCCCTTCCTCCGGCTCTGTTTTTTCCGGGCGATTCTTCAACCACTCCGCCGTCCAGAACGCGCCCGCGATGGATAATCCAATGACCAGCGGGATGAGGATACCGAGCGCCAGCGCGGCTTTGGTCTCGCCAAACAGACGCCCGTAGCGATATAGCAGCTCTTTTGCGCCGTACTCCAGCCGGCGCGCAAGGTCGATGAGAAAATTCCCTGATTTTTTCAGCACCGGCGCTTCCAGAAGTACCTTCTGCTTTGCCAAAAAGGGACGGACCACATAGTGGTAGCCGGTCAGCGCCGCAGCAATGATATCGAACAAATAGATCAACAGGGCGATGTTGCGGTAATGCACGGCGGTGCGCCTTCTGCCCTCGTCGCTTGCGGGAATGGGATCGGGGGACACAAAGTACGCCCAGAGGGAGAAGGTCGCCGCCAGTTCCACGCTTCCCTGTTCCCGGGAGCGGATATAGGCCTGTCCCTTCTCGCTTTTCGGCGAGCAGTCCAGCCATTCCAGACTGTAATACCACGTCCGGCCTTCTTCCACCTCGAAACGGTATTTGCCTTCCCGTCTGCCGACCAGCCTGTACCCCTCTTGTCCGAGCTCGTTGAGCCATTCACATTCTTTCACGGAGGAAAAAAAGCTCTTACTGACCTGCATCTCCTGCATTTCCTGCATCACAAGCTCCCCTTTCTTACGAAACGCTTTCGAGACTCTTCGCTTCTTACATTATAACTGCTTTCTCCCCTTTTGTCAATGCGCTCGCCGGTTTTTTCCTCTGGTTTTTCATGCCAGTGCCGATCCCGCGGAGTTTTTTTCGCAATTTTGAAAAAGCACTTGCAAAGCAGTCTGTTTTGTGCTATAATCTTGATAGAAACGGGATATGGAATATGGCCATACTATCCGGGGAGTTAGCGGTGCCTTGTACCTGCAATCCGCTCCAGCAGGGGTGATATGCCAATCTGAGGGCAATGTTTGTGTCGCCGCATCCTTGCAAAGCCGTTGAGAAATGGGTCCTGCGCAATTCGCACCTGTGAATCATGTCAGGTGGGGAACCAAGCAGCATTAAGCAGATCCGCGGATGTGCCGCAGGGTCGCCTGTTTTGAGGCCGAGCCGGGATTCACGGATGGAAGCATTGCTCGAACTTGGCTGTATGGTCATATTGCGTACCCCGTTTTGTAATTCCGGGAAAGGAGAGGTTTCTCGCCGTGTATCAGGCTCTGTACCGCAAATGGCGCCCCCGGACCTTCGACGAGGTCTCCGGGCAGCAGCATATCACGAAGATCCTGCGGATGCAGTGCCGGGAGGATCGCGTCGCCCACGCCTATCTTTTCTGCGGGACCCGGGGCACCGGGAAGACCTCCATTGCAAAGATCCTCGCCAAAGCGGTCAACTGCGAACATCCCGTGGACGGCAACCCCTGCAATCAGTGTCCCGCCTGCAAGGAGATCGACGCAGGCATCTCCACCGACGTGCAGGAGATCGACGCCGCCAGCCACACCGGCGTGGACGACGTCCGTTCCCTGACGGACGAGGTGGTCTATCCCCCCTCCGTCCTCAAAAAACGGGTGTACATCATCGACGAGGTGCATATGCTCTCCATCGCGGCGTTCAACGCCCTGCTGAAAACGCTGGAAGAGCCCCCGCCTTATGTCGTTTTTGTGCTCGCCACCACAGAGCTTTCCAAGCTGCCCGCCACCATCGTCTCCCGCTGTATCCGGTTCGATTTCAACCGGCTCGCTGAGGAGATCATCGCAGACCGTCTGCGGTATGTGGCAAAGGAAGAGCATATCCTTTTGGGAGAAGGCGCGCCGGAGCTGCTGGCAAGGCTGGCGGACGGCGCCATGCGGGACGGGCTTTCCATTCTGGAAGCCTGCACCTCCGGCGTGGGTTCGGAAAACGAGATCACGGCGGAAGCCATTCGGGAGCGTCTCGGCATCGCCAACGGGGAGAAGCTGACGGCATTTTATCGCGCCGTGGCGCAGCAACAGATCCCGGACGCCCTTGCTACGCTGGACGACGTGTACCGCTCCTCCAAGGACATCGGCGTCTTTCTGGAGGACCTCGCCGTTCTGGCGCGGGACATGCTGGTGCTTCGGCAGCTATCCGGGAACGATCGTCCCGGCGGGAAAGACCGTCCGTGCGGAACCTTCCGTTTCCGCGAGGAGGCTTCCTCCCTGCTGGAAGAATTTCCCTCCCACTTCACCTCCGAAACGCTGTTTTATATCTGCTCTGTGCTGGACGATGCGCAAAGCCGCATGACTCGGTTCAGTACGGATAAAAAGATCCTCATGGAGTTCGCGGCGATTCGCCTTTGTGACCTTTCCCTGTCCGACAGCCCGCAGGCGCTGGCGGCACGGGTGGCGAGGCTGGAAAAAGGCGCTCTGCAAGCGCCGGAGATCCGCCAAACCCCTGCGGAATCCGTTCCTGCGCCGACCGCAAAAGCGGCTCCGAAGGATCCTCCGAAGGAAGCGCCGCAGGCGCCCCCGCAGGAGACCGGTGTTCCCTTCGAGCAGTACGCCGAGCTTGCCGAGGAACTGGCGGGGCATCCCGACCTGCTCCCCTATTTGACGAAACTACAGGCGTTTATCGAGAACGACCGCTTTGTCATCGTCGCAGACGCGTTCACCAACCGGATGCTGCAGCGGGGCACCAACGCCGCAACGCTGGCGGAGGCGGTTCGCGCCGTCACCGGGCGTTCCTACACGCCGGTCTTCCGTGACCGCGTGCCGAAAAGCAACGAAAACGCACCCATCAACGAGTTATAAAAGGAGATACCACCATGAATGTCAGATTGCCGAAAGGGATGGGCGGCGGCCCGTCCGATATGAACTCCATGATCCGTCAGGCCCAGAAAATGCAGGAGCAAATGGCGGAAAAACAGGCCGAACTGGACGAGCGGGAATACGAGGTGCAGGCAGGCGGCGGCGTTGTCACCGTCAAGATCAAGGGCACCAAGGAGATTCTGGATATTCAGTTGCAGCCGGAGGTCGTGGATCCGGACGATGTGGAGACCCTGCAGGACATTCTGGTCGCCGCGGTCAACGAAGCCATCAAGAAGGTGGAATCCACCAACGAGCAGGAGCTGGGCAAGATCACCGGAAGCATGAACCTGCCGGGGATGTTCTGATATGACGCCCGCGCTGGAAAAACTGGTGGCCCATTTCGCGTCTCTGCCCGCCATCGGGCGCAAGAGCGCCACGCGGCTGGCTTACCATGTGCTGGAAATGGACGACGACGCGGTCCGCGCCTTTGCGGAAAGCCTGCTGGAAGTCAAGCAAGCCACCCGCCTTTGCACCGTCTGCCAATGCTACAGCGAGGCAGAGGTGTGTCATTACTGCGCGGACGGCACCCGGGACGCGGGGCTGCTCATGTGTGTGGAGGACAACCGTGCGCTGGAAGCCATCGAAGCCCTGCATGAATACCGCGGGCGCTACCATGTGCTGCATGGAGTCATTTCCCCCATCGACGGCATTGGACCGGAGCAGTTGAAGATCAAAGAACTGCTTGCCCGTCTGGACGGCTCGGTGCGGGAGGTCATCATCGCCACCAATCCCAGTGTGGAGGGGGAAGCCACCGCCATGTATCTGGGGCGGCTGCTCAAGCCGCTGGGCGTCAAGGTGACCCGCCTCGCCTACGGACTTCCCGTGGGCGGCACGCTGGAATATGCGGACAACACCACCCTGCTCAAAGCCATCGAGGGACGGACGGAAGTCTGATCCTGTGTCGAACCCATTGCCTTTGACCGTATTTACAAGGAGGCAGAAACATGGCAGACACTTTTTCCGATCTTTTCGGAGACGTTTTGGAGGACATCCCGGAATATTCCATGGCGTGGAACATCAAATCCGCCAGAATCGACCGGAGAATGAGCCAGGAGGATCTGGCGAACCGGGCGAATGTCAGTTTGTCCTGTATCCGTGCCATCGAGGATTCCAAACATCGTCCGTCCATGGAGACTTTCCTTTCCATCGTGGAAGCCTTGCAGGTATCCGCGGATTCACTGTTGGAGGGCGAAATGAGCCCGGCATACCAAAGGCAGCCCACCTTCGAGGAACTGCTGAAAGACATTCCCGAACACGACGCCGCCATGATCCGCAAGGCGGTGGAAGCCATGTTGGAGCAGGCAAAATCCGAACAGAAAAAAGATAGGCCGTGAGACCTATCTTTTTTGATTGCGATTTCTAATCGTTTTCCGGCAAGTCGTTTTGTTCCATCGCAAAGGACATGGAGCAAATGAGCCTCACGTCCGGATCCTCTGCCAAGGCAAGGATCTCCGCTTTGGTCGCCTTCACTTCGAACCCAATGGCGGCCGAACTGATCACCACATCGCCGTCCTCGTCATATTGAGAGAGATAAATATCGACATCCGGATGCTTGTCGTCGACGATATGCTTGTCGGTCAATCCGTTTCGTTCAATGACAGCGTTCACATAGTCCACAAGCGAATCGTATCTTTCTTTACCGGTCATTCCGGAACCGGAAGGGAATTTCCACCGTCGGTACAGGTCATCATTATACCACCCGTTTACCGGAATCCCTCTTTCCGATGCGAAGAAATTGCCATTGTCCGCAGTACATACGACGGCAACATGGAGCACTTCATCCTCTGCGGCTTTGTCCAGCAGTATCGTCAGATGGTCCGCGATCCGCACATCGTACCCTTCCACCCGTTCCGGCGGCGCCATGCGGAAGGAATACCCGCCCTGTTCCGCCATATCGCGGATCATGTCCGCGGACAGATCCATCACATAGCCGTAGTAGTACAAATCAGAAGAGGTTTCAAAAGCCTTCACATTCTCCGCACCTATGGTATATGCGTATTCCAAACGGGCGCTATAAATATCCTCCAGGTATGCGCGCTCTATTTCTGCGCGAAGTTTGCTCCACTCGTTGTGGCACGCGAGCATATACTCCCTTTTTTCGGATAAATCCGCAAGCAATTCCGCTCGCTTGCTCTCGTCTTTATGGTTTTGCTCGAACCTTTCTTCTGCTTCCTTGTACGCGTCGCTGGACGCCTTCACTTTTTCATAAAGAGCGTTCAACTCATCAACGGTATCCAAATATCCCTTGGCTTCCTGATAGTCCTCATTTACTGTCAGGATCCCAACAAGGACCCGAAAAACGACTTCCGTCTCATACTCCCGCTGCATCAATTCCTGCAAAACCGGGGAAATGTAGATCCCGTTTTTACTCGGAATATATTCCTGTTCTTCCGGGGCGGACGCGTCGAAGATATCCGATGTAATGACGGTCGGTTTCAGTTCCGCCGGTCGCGAGGATTCCATGGGGTTTGAAACCTCGCTCGGCAGCGATTGCTCCGCGGACTGCGTATTTTCCACGGCATCGGGCGCAGGTGACGTAAGCTCACCCCCCGGCGCACCCGAAAGGGACAGCCCAACCCCCACAAAAGTCAGGCAAAGGCACAGACAAGCGAAACAGGAGATCACGCGGAAACGTGTTCTTCTGTACCGTTTCTTTTTTACTTCACTGCGGCGGAACACTTCCGCCTTACATTCGTTCAACTCTCTCATCATAGCTCACGGTCCTCTCCCAAAATACTGCGAAGCTCCTTTTTCGCACGGTACAGAAGATTGTCCACCTGTTTGCGGTTCTTCTTCATGACCTTGGCGGCTTCGTCGTAGGTCATGTCCTCAAAATAGATCAGGTGAACGACCACGCGCATCTCTTCCGGCAGTTTGGCGATGGCGGCGTTGACGATGCGTTTGCGTTCGTCCGCCAGAACCATCTCCTCCAGCGCCCTTTGGTCGTCCTGCAAGTCCCCCGTCTCGGAAAGCGGTGTGAGATCAACGACTCTGCGATGCTTGAGGTAATCCAAAGCGCGGCTTTTGCCGATCATAAAGAGATAGGTCTTCAGCGTGACCTTAAAATTGTACCGATGCCGATGTACGATCAGATCCGTAAAGGCGTCGATCGCAAGGTCTTCGGCTGCGTGGACGTCGTGCACATAACGGTCGATGAAGAAGACAAGACTGCGGAACAGCTCCTCCATGATCTCATCGAAGGCACTTTCATCCCCGTCAAGGAAACGGCGGTAGCTACTTGCGCCGCGATCCATCGGACGTCCTCCTTTCCTTCGGGGTCACGTCTGACCCCTTCACTTCTTATACGACCGACAAAGGAAAATTCCTTACATTTGGGCGAAAAACACGGCGACGTTTGCGTCGCCGTGTTTTTGTGAGTCAAAAAGAGCGATTCAGAGTGTTCCCAGATAAGCGGAAACCTCTTTCTCCGTTTCCATGGAAAGCGCCTTTTCCGCAATGGCGTCGCAAGCGACGCTGTCCAGCTCCGAAAGTGCGCAGCGCACGGAAAGGACGCTGGAGGGGTTGACGCTGAATTCCTCCAGCCCGAAGGAGACCAGCAGCGGGATCATCCGCGGATCCGCCGCCGCTTCCCCGCACATCCCGCAGGGGATGCCCCGCTTCCTTGCGGAAGTGATGATGTACTTGATCGCCCGCAGCACGGCGGGGTCCAGCGTGGAGTACAGATAGCTTACGTCCGCGTTGCCGCGGTCCGCCGCCATCACGTAGCCGGTCAGATCGTTGGTGCCGATGCTGAAGAAGTCCGCGTGCGCCGCGAGCAGGTCTGCGATCAGGCAGGCGGCGGGGGTTTCCACCATCACGCCCACCTTGATATCCTTTTTATAAGGGATGTTTTGGATGTCCAGCTCGCCCTTGAGCTCCTCGACCATTCCCCGCACCTCGATGATCTCCTCCACGCGAGTGACCAGCGGCACCATGACCGCCACGTCCCCGTATGCGGAGGCACGGAGGATGGCGCGAAGCTGCGCTTTGTACGCATCTCGGTTGGCAAGGCAGTACCGCACCGCCCGGAAGCCCATGAAAGGATTTTCCTCCTTTTTCAGGTTCAGATAGGGAATGTCCTTGTCTCCGCCCACGTCCAGTGTGCGGATGATGACTTCCTTCCCCCGCATCCCGACGGCAATCGCCTTGTATGCCTCGAACTGCTCCTCCTCCGTGGGGAGGGCATTTCGATCCATAAAGAGGAACTCCGTGCGGAACAATCCAATCCCTTCGGCGTCGCCTGCCAGCACCGCGTCCAGATCCTTATGGGAGCCGATGTTGGCGTACAGCTTTTTGGGGATCCCGTTTTTGGTGGCGGTGGGTCTGCCGCGATGCTTTTCCTCCAGCGCGACCTTTTCCGCAAAGCGCTTCTGCACTTCCAGGAACTGCTCGCGCAGCTGATCGTCAATATCGGTGTAGACCTCCCCTGCGTGTCCGTCCACGATGAGCTCCATTTCGGCAGGGAGCAACGTCAGCGCATTTTCTACGCTCAACACCGCGGGAATCTTCAACGCGCGGGAGATGATGGCGGAGTGGGAGGTACGCCCTCCCCGCTCCGTAACGATCCCCACCACGTGGGCTTTGTCCATCTCGGCGGTCATGGAGGGCGTCAGCTCATCCACGATCAGCACCGTGTTCGGCGGCAGCCGGCTGATGTCCACGTCCTCAATGCCCAGCAGGAGCTTCTGCACCTGCTTCTTGATGTCCCCCACGTCCGCCGCACGCTGACGGGTCAGCTCGTCGTCCGTCATGGAGAACACCGCAATGAACATATCGCAAACGGTTTCCACCGCCTTTTCCGCGCAGGTTCCCCCGTCGATCAGCTCGTTCATCTGGGAGAGCATATACGGGTCGGACAGCATGGCGATGTGTCCCCGCAGGATCGCGCCGTCCGCGCCGGTTTCGTCCATCTGCTTCGCCCGCGCTTCGCTTCGCCGGCAGAACGCCTGCACCGCGTCCGCGAGACGCTGTTTTTCCGCTTCCGTATCGGTGACGGCGATTTCCTCATAGACGATGGGCTTTTCCACCAGCTTGAGGGCTCTGCCGATCCCGATCCCGTCGGAAGCGCCGATTCCCTTCAACATTACGCTTCACCCAGCCCGGACTCGATCATCTCCACGGCCTTCGCCAGCGCGGCGGCTTCGTCCTCGCCTTCGCAGCTCACCTTGACCTCCGCACCGCATTTGATGCAGGCGGCGATGATGTTCATCAGGCTCTTGGCGTCCACGGTCTTCCCGTTGGTTTCCAGCGTGATTTTGGAGCTGAATTTACCCATCTCTCCCGCAAAGACCGTAGCGGGACGCATATGAAATCCCTGTGCATTGATGACAGTTACTGTTTTCGTTACCATTGTTTTTTCCTGCCTTTCTATCTGTTTTAGTTGTTTGATTCGTCGACACGCGCTTTTTTCTTAAGCAGTGCCAGCATCAGCATACCGACCACGGAGCCGGCTGCCAGCGCAACCAGATACCAGTACCAGTTCCCCACCACGGCGAACACGAAGATTCCGCCGTGAGGCGCCATCAGCGTGCATTTGAAGAGAATGGTGAGCGCACCTGCCACCGCGGAACCCACCACGCAGGACGGGATCACGGCGAGGGGATAGGAAGCCGCGTAAGGGATGGCGCCCTCGGTGATGAAGCTGAGACCCATGATGTAGTTGACCACGCCGTTCTTCCGCTCCTCGGCGGTCCAGCGGTTCTTAAAGAAGGTGGTGGACAGCGCAATGGCG
Source organism: Oscillospiraceae bacterium (assembly GCA_022508745.1). Taxonomy (GTDB): domain Bacteria; phylum Bacillota; class Clostridia; order Oscillospirales; family CAG-382; genus Coliplasma. The sequence continues at coordinate 9,112 of JAFLUP010000055.1, forward strand.
ATGGGCGGGACCATACCGCCGATCATGACCGCCGCCATGATGGAATAAGCCACATCGGGGTCCGCCATGGACAACGCTCCGCCCAGCATGACGGTGCTGCCGAACACATAAGCCGCCTTGTTGAAGGGACCGCCCATGTCAATGGCCATCATGCCCGCCACGATAGCGCCCAGCAGAACGTCCAGATGCATGTCGTGCAGCTTCATCAGCCCTTCGTTCATGCCGTCGTTGATCATTCCCATGACGGGGTTGACCGCGCACATCATCACGCTGACGATGGCAAGACCGGCAAGCGGATAGATCAGCACCGGCTTGATGCCTTCCAGTGACCGCGGGAGCTTTTCGCAGAGTTTTTCCACGCAAAGCACCAGATACCCTGCTACAAAGCCCGCTAAAAGTGCGCCCAGGAAGCCGGACGGAACCGTGCTGACCGCACCGGGGTCTGTGAAGGTGGCACCATTGGTGGCGAGGATACCGCCCACGACGCCCACCAGCAGACCGGGACGGTCCGCGATGCTCATGGCGATGAAGCCGGCAAGTACCGGGATCATGAAGTTGAAGGCATATCCGCCGATGTTCTTAAACCAAGCCGCTACGGAGTTGACAGTACCGAACGCACCGCCCGCTTCCTTCGGGTCGACGCCAGCGGCGGTGTCGATCAGGAACGCCAGCGCGATGAAGATACCGCCCGCCACCACGAAGGGCAGCATATGGGAAACACCGTTCATCAGATGCTTGTAGAGCTTTCTGCCGAAGCTCTCGTTCTGCCCGGAAGTCACAGCGGCTTTCGCCCCCGTGTGGTGATATACCGGCACGGAGCCGCTCTGGATCCGTTCGATGAGTTCCTTCGGCTTATGGATGCCGTCGGAAACCGGCACGGAAAGCACCGGCTTGCCGTCAAACCGGCTCATTTCCACGCTCTTGTCCGCGGCGACGATGATGCCGTCGCAGGCGGCGATCTCCTCGGCGGTCAGCACGTTCTTCGCGCCCGCAGAGCCGTTGGTCTCCGCTTTAAGCAGGTAGTTCATCTCCCGCCCGGCCTTTTCCAGCGCCTCCGCCGCCATGTAGGTGTGGGCGATGCCGGTGGGGCATGCGGTCACGGCAAGCACACGGTAGCCGTCCTGTTTCGGCTCCGGTTTCGGCTCGTCAAACCGCTCGCTTTCCATACGGTCGATGGCGGAAAGGAATTCCTCCGGGGTTTTCGCCGTCTTGAGCGCCGTGCGGAGTCCCTCGTCCATGAGCAGCGTCATCAGGCGGGACAGCACTTCCAGATGCAGGTCGCCGTCCAGAGGAGCCGCGATCATAAAGAGGATGTCGGAAGGTTTTCCGTCGGGAGCGCCGTAGTCTACGCCGTCGGGCGCGGTCATCGCCGCCAGACCGGGCGAAGTCACCGTGCCGCTCTTGGCATGGGGGATGGCGATCCCTTCCCCAACCGCGGTGGAGCCGAGTCCTTCGCGTTTGAGAATCTCTTCACGGAATACGTCTTTGTCGGCAATGTTTCCGACGGAATCGTGCAGCGCGATCAGTCGTTCGATCGCTTCGGATTTGTCCGCAATCGACTGGTTGAGCCGAATTGCTTCGGGTTTCAGCAGGTCAACAATACGCATGTGGTTTACCCCTTCCTTTTTGGTTTTTTATTTGATTTTTATATTTGGCTTACAGGAGAGCCATAATATCCTCTTTCGTCGCGAGTCCCGGGGAGAAGGCGGTGGCGCTGCCCGCCGCGCTGCCCAGAGAAAGTGCATAGTCGTATCCCTTTTCCACGCCGGCGAGGAATCCCGCTACCATGGAGTCCCCCGAACCGACGGTGTTGATCACCTTCCCGGCGATGGCTTGCCTTCTGTGGACGTTTCCCTGTTCGTCCACCATCAGGGCGCCGTCTCCGCCCATGGAGACCAGCACGTTGATTGCTCCCCGTGCGCGCAGCTCCTCCGCCGCGGCAGCGATCTCTTCATCTGTATGCAGCTTCCGTCCGCAAATTTCCTCCAGTTCCGCACGGTTGGGCTTGATGAGGAACGGATGGTACTTCAACACGTTGGTCAGCAGCGCGCCGGTGGCGTCTACCACGAAGCGGATCCCCCGCCCGTCCAGACGGGAAAGGATCTCCTCGTAAATGTTCTGCGGCAGGGTGCCCGGAACGCTGCCCGCCAGCACCAGCGTATCCCCGCTTTGGAGACGTTCCAGCTTTTGGTACAGCTTTGCGATGTCCGCGCTTGTGATCTCCGGTCCCTGCGCGTTGATCTCCGTCTCCTTGTCGCTTTTCAGCTTGACGTTGATGCGGGTGTTTCCCGCGGAAAGGCGAATAAAATCGGTGCGGACGCCCTGCGAGGAAACGGCGCTGTCCAGCGCTTCCCCCGTAAAGCCCACCACAAATCCCAGCGCGGTGCTTTCAATACCGAGATTTGCCAGGATCACGGAAACATTGATCCCCTTTCCGCCGAAATAGATCTCCTCCGAGCGGGAACGGTTGGTCTCTCCCCATTCCAGACGGTCGATCCGCATCACATAGTCGATGGCGGGGTTAAAAGTCAATGTGTAGATCATGGTGTACCTCCGTTCAATCCACAGCCTTGATGACGGTCAATTTTTTGTAATGTTCGTCCGGAATACTATCCGTGAGGATGCAGGCGTCGCTAATCTTCGCGAACGTAACCGAAAGAACTTGACGGAATTTGGAAGAATCCGCCAACACATAGGACATATAGGAATGTTCCATCGCCGCCTCCTTGATGACCGCCTCGTCGATATCCGGCGTGGTGAACCCTCGCCTCGCGTCGATGCCGTTGGTTCCCATGAAACACTTGGTAAAGTTGTATTTCTCTATGGACTTTGCAGCGTCATACCCCACGATCGCTTCCGTTTTCAGCTTCAGTCGCCCCCCCACCATGCGCACCTCATAGCCACGTTGGGTCAGCGCCTTCGCGTGGGAGAATCCATTGGTCACAAATACCGCACCGGGCGCGTCGATGTACGGGATCATCATCAGTGTCGTCGTTCCCGCATCAATATAGACCAGATCGCCCTTATGCACGGTGGTTGCCGCGTAACGCGCAATGCGCAGTTTGAGGTCGGCATGGATGCTCGATCTGGTTTGCACATCATACTCGTCGGTAAACACCGGGTTGGACGCCTTCATGGCGCCGCCGTGTATCCGCTTCAGCCGTCCCTGCTTATCCAGCTCCGCCACATCCCGCCGGATGGTGGATTCACTGACCCCCACCTCCGCCGCAAGCACGCCGATGCTTGCCGTATATCGACCGTTCAAGATGGACAGGATCTTGGCAGCTCTTTCTTCAAATAACATGGATTTGCCCCTCTGTATGCTCGTTTGGAACCTTCTATTGCTATTATACTCTCCGTTTTGCCCATTGTCAAGCACTTTTTATCATTTTCTTTCAAATATTTTCATTTTTGAGCAAGTAAAAAAGAAAATGAAAAAGCACTTGCTTCCCACAAGCGCTTTTTCTGTCTCATCACAAGGAAAAAGATATCTCCGGCATTTTTGTGGTAGGACTTGAACCCATGTGCAGCATAGTGATGTGTGCCCTAACGGGAGCACCTCCGGTGCGTGATGTGCTCACTACGTTCGCGTGATGTATGCCGCGATGCTGCGCTTCGCTTGCGCGGCAAATGATGTATTCAGCTTCGCTGAAAATGATGTGATGCGTTCCGCTTGTAACTTCTATCGTGCCGAAGGCACACATCATGCGCCGAAGGTGCGCATCATGTCCGGTGAAGCTACGCTTCGCCGGACACCTCATGTTCCGCTTGCGGAACACATCATTGCTCCATAAAAAAACACTTGCCGTCGCAAGTGTTTTTTTATGGAGCTAATGGCGGGACTCGAACCCGCGACCTGCTGATTACGAATCAGCTGCTCTACCGACTGAGCCACATTAGCATACGGTGCCCTCTTTCAGACACCTTCGGTATTGTACCATGTTTGCGCCCGTTTGTCAAGCCCTTTTCCTGCATTTTCAGACGCATACAGAACAAAAATCGGAAGAATGATTCTTCCGATTTCTGTGTGTCAGCATCGACCGATCGTCCCAGGCCGTGTCCAGCCAAGTATTGTAGGCAC
>JAFLUP010000056.1 GCA_022508745.1 Oscillospiraceae bacterium
GCGCGGATGATTTTTTGCGCAAGCGTGTAACCCATTCTTTATTGCTCCTTTCGTTCTGTCAAAGGAAGATACGGCAACTGATCCAGATTTGCACGGTACGCAGGACGGATGATCCGGCGGCAAGTCGCCAGTTCTTCCATGCGGTGCGCGCACCAGCCCGCCGAACGGGAAACGGCGAACAGCGGCGTAAACAACTCCGGCGGAATGTTCAACATCCGATAAACCAGACCGGAATACAGATCCACGTTGGCGCAGATCGTCCCTTCGCTGCGCTTGGCGGAAAGGATCGCCGGAGAAAGCCGCTCCACGGCGTCCAGCAGACGGAAATCGTCGCCATAGCCCTTTTCTTCTGCCATTTTCCCCGCTTCCGCCTTGAGGATCTTGGCGCGGGGGTCGCTCATGGTATAGACAGCGTGCCCCATACCGTAGATCCTCCCGCTGCCGTCCCCGGCTTCCTTGCGGAAGATCTTTTGCAGGAACGCGGAGATTTCCTCATCGTCCCGCGAGTCGCGGACGTTTTCACGAATGGCTTCCAGCATATGGTTGACGCTGATGTTCGCCCCGCCGTGCCACGAGCCCTTCAGGGACCCGATCCCGGCGGCGAGGGCGGAGTAGGTATCCGTCCGGGAGGAGGAGATCATGCGCACAGAGAAGGTGGAGTTGTTCCCTCCGCCGTGCTCTGCATGGAGGATGAGACATTTATCCAGCAGCAGCGCTTCCTCCCGCGTGTAGGAGCGGTCGATACGCAGCATAGAGAGAATATTTTCCGCGGTGCTGAGACCGTGCAGCGGCGCATGGATGAAATAGCTTTCCCGGTCATAGACGTTCCGCTTCGCCTGATATCCCGCCACCATGATGCTGGGCAGCTTGGCGATGACGGAAAGCGATTGCCGCAGCAGGTTTTCCATGGAAAGGTCATCCGGGTTATCATCGTAACTATACAGCGCCAGAACGCTGCGCGCCATCTTATTCATGATGTTGGCGCTGGCGGCTTTGAGGATCATATCCTCAATGAACCCGTCCGGCAGGATGCGGTATTCCTCCATGAGGGTATTGAAGGAGGCGACCTCCTCTTTTGTCGGCAGATAGCCGAATAGCAGCAGCCACACCGTCTCTTCAAATCCGAAACGGTCCTCGTTGATGCAGCCGTTCACGATATCCTCGACATTGATGCCGCGATAGCGAAGCTCGCCCTCGCAGGGAACGCGCTCGTATTCGTTGATCACATAGCCATGTACGTTGCTGATCCGGGTGATGCCCGCAACCACGCCTGTCCCGTCCTGATTGCGCAGGCCGCGCTTGACGCCGTATTTTGTATATAGAGACTCATCAAAAGGATCGTTCTTACGCATCTTGTGAAAGAGCGTTTGCAGATCCATTGGGTTTTCTGACATAGGAATACCCCTTTCTTCCCGCTTTCATAATACGTACAGTATAGCATAAAAGCATACATCTGTCAATGAAAATGAATTGAAAAATTACAAGAAATTCATTTTCGGGAATCATAAATGAAAATCGATGGAGAAAAGGGCATTTTCTATGCTATTTTTTGCAAGCAATGGAAAAATATAATGCAAATCAGAGCAATTTGCGGAGGCGTTCCACTGCGATCTCCGTTTGCTCCCGGCTGCCGAAACCGGTCAGGCGGAAGTAGCCCTCTCCGTTCTCGCCAAAGCCGCTGCCGGGGGTACCGACGATATTGAGGTCGTTCAGCAGCAGATCGAAGAATTCCCAGCTCTTCTTCCCGCCCGGCGCTTTCAGCCAGACATAGGGAGAGTTTTTGCCGCCGGTATAGAAGATGCCCTTTTCGTCCAGCACCTTCGCCAGCATACGCGTGTTTTCCTTGTAGTACGCGATGTTTTCCTTGCACTGCGCAAGCCCTTCCGGCGTAAAGACCGCAGCCGCGCCACGCTGGATGATGTAGGAAACGCCGTTGTGCTTGGTGGACTGACGACGCAGCCACAATTGATTGAGGGATTCCCCGTCCCGTTCCAGCTCTTCCGGAATGATGGTGTATCCGCACCGCGTGCCGGTAAAGCCCGCCGTCTTGGAGAGGGAGCAGATCTCGATGGCGCAAGTACGCGCCCCTTCCACCTCGTAAATGGAATGTGGGTAAGCGGGATCCTCGATAAACGCCTCATACGCCGCGTCGAACAGGATCAGCGCCTGCCGCTCGTTGGCGTAATCCACCCATTCCTTCAGGCCCTCCTTGGTGTAGACGGCGCCGGTGGGGTTGTTGGGGGAGCAGATATAAATGATGTCTGCGTCGATGGAGGGATCCGGCGAAGGCGTAAAGCCGTTTTCCGCGTTGCCGCTGATATAGACCACCTTTCTGCCTGCCATGACGTTGGTGTCCACATACACCGGGTAGACGGGATCCGGCACCAGAACGGTGTTGTCCTGCGCGAACAGATCGAGGATGTTGGCGACGTCGTTCTTCGCGCCGTCGGAGATGAACACATCGTTCGCTTTCAATTCCACGCCGTAGGAGCGGTAGTAGCCCCGCACGGCTTCCCGCAGGAACGGATATCCCGGATAGTCCCCGTAGCCCTTGAAGGTTTCCTTGACGCCCATTTCCCGGCTGGCTTCCTCCATCGCCTGCACGCAGACCTGCGGCAGCGGGAGGGTGACGTCGCCGATGCCCAGTTTGATGACCGGCGCGTCCGGATGGGCGGCGAGATAATCGGAAAGCCGGTTCGCAATGGTGGCGAACAGGTAGCTATCCTGCAAGTTACGGAAATTTTTGTTGAGTTTCATGCTTTTTTTCCTTTTCTGTTTTATTTCACAAGGCATGTTCCGTGGAAGACCGTCGTCGCCGGTCCCTGCATCAGAACACATTCGTCGGTATACGTGATTTGCAAATCCCCGCCGCGCAGAGAGACCGTGACCGGTTCCCCCTTCGGGCAGAACCCGTTTTCCACCGCAGCAACCACCGTGGCACAGGCGCCGGTTCCGCAGGCCAGGGTCTCCCCGCTGCCCCGCTCCCAGACGCGCATTTCAAGGTGTGTACGGTCGATGACCCGCACGAATTCCGTGTTGATCCGTTCCGGGAACAGCGGCGCATGCTCAAAGACCGGTCCGATGGTTTCCAGCGGCAGGGATGCGGGGTCCTCCACGAAGAGAACGCAGTGGGGGTTCCCCATACTGACGCAGGTGATACGGTACGCTTTTCCGCCGATCTCCACAGGGCGGTCGATCACGGCAGAACCGTCCAGCAAAACCGGCAGTTTCGCGGGATCGAGAACCGCTTTGCCCATGTCCACGGTCACACCGGTCACTTCCCCACCATCAAGGTGCAGATGCACCTCCTTGACGCCGGAGAGGGTGTCGATGCGCAGGACTTCCTTGCGAGCGATGCCCTCATCATACAGGAATTTCGCAACACAGCGGATCCCGTTGCCGCACATCTGCGCTTCGCTTCCGTCCATATTGAAGATGCGCATCTTCGCATCCGCAATGTCGGAGGGGCAGACGAAGATGACCCCGTCTCCGCCGATCCCGAACCGGCGGTCGGAAAGCTTTTTGGTCAACTCCGCATGATCGTTGATCGTCTGGTCAAACGTGGAGATATAGACGTAATCGTTTCCGCAGCCGTGCATTTTGGTAAAACGAAGTTCCGGCATAGGGATTCCTCCTTACTTTTATGAACCATTACACCTTCGCGGTAGGCTTTTCCAGCGCGTCCCGCAGAAGATCCTCCATGGTAAACAGCCCGCTTAACTTCCCTTTCAAAAACTCCGCGGCACGCAGCGCGCCCTGCGCGAAGAGGGAACGGCCGATGGCAGTGTGCTTGATGGAAACGATCTCGTCCCCACAGCAGAACAACACCTCATGCTCCCCGACGATATTCCCCCCGCGGATCGCGCTGATGCCGATCTCATCCCGCGGGCGGACGGCACGACGACCGGTACGGTCATAGACGACCTCCGTTTCCTCCGGGAGCGCTTCGCGAATGGCGTGCGCGATCATCAGTGCGGTGCCGCTGGGAGCGTCCAGCTTCTTGTTATGGTGCTTTTCGATGATCTCGATATCCGCCTTCCCGCCAAGAACGGCAGACGCCTGCCTGCAAAGGGTCATCAACAGATGTACCCCCAGCGACATATTCCCGGAATGAAGGATGGCGCAGCTCGAGGAAAGGCCATGCAGCGCTTCCAGCTCTTCCGGCGTGTGTCCGGTGGTGGCAATGACCATAGGGGTGCCTGTCCGCTCTGCAAAGCGCACCAGATCCGGCGTGGAGGTGTGGACCGTAAAGTCGATCAGCACGTCGGCGCACTCGGTCACTTCGTCCAGTGAGGCATACAGCGGGAATTCCGTCGGTATGCCGTTTGCTTTTCCAAAAGGATCGACGCCCGCGACAATGCGGACATCCGCAGAAGCCGATGCTTCTGCGATTGCCCGTCCCATCCTGCCGCAGGCGCCGTTCAAAATGATATCCGTCATGTTTGTTTCGTCCTGTCCTTTCCGCGATCCCGGCGTGAAGATACGTCAGATCAGCTTTGCATCCCGCATCAGCGCGTAGAGTTTCTCGTTGTCTTCCTCATCCATCTCGCAGAGCGGCATGCGCATCTCGCCGGAGCAAAAACCCATTTTTGCCATGGCGGCCTTGACGGGGATCGGATTGACCTGCATGAACAGCCCGTTGATCAGCGGGAGATATTTCAACTGCAGCTTCGCCGCTTCCTGAATCTTTCCGTCCAGGCAGAGCTGTGCCATCTCGTGGGTCTCCCGGGGCATAACGTTGGAAAGCACGGAGATCACGCCGATGGCCCCCATCGCCATGAGAGGGACGATCTGATCGTCGTTGCCGCTGTAAATGGCAAGGTCGTCACCGCAAGCTTCCATCACCTGCAGAATGGAGGAAAGGTTTCCGCTTGCCTCTTTTGCGGCGACGATATTCGGGTGCTTTGCCAGCTCTTTGTACGCACCAAGAGAGATATTCAGCCCGGTACGGGAGGGCACGTTATAAAGGATGTTGGGGATATCCGCAGCATCCGCAATGGTCTCAAAATGCCGGACCAGACTCTTCTGGCTGGCTTTATTGTAATAGGGTGTGACAAGCAGGACCGCGTCCGCGCCCGCATCCTTGGCGAACCGCGTCAGCTCCACGGCATAATCGGTGTGATTCGAGCCGGTCCCCGCCACCACGGGAACGCGATGATTTACCTTTTCCACACAGAAGGAGATGATGTCCTTGTGTTCCTGATCGGTCAACGTCGCAGGTTCGGCGGTGGTGCCGCAGACGATGATGGCGTCCGTCCCGCCGGCGATCTGTTGTTCTAATATGGTTTCGAGAGATTTATAGTCCACATTGCCGTTGAGAAACGGTGTGATCAAAGCGACGCCTGCGCCTGTAAAAACTGTCTTTTTCTGTGCCATATCTTACTCATTCCTTTGAAATACAAATAATGGATAGCAACTCTATGCTTATACTACCATGATTTCCCGAAAAAGTCAAACCTTTTTTCACCGAAAAGTCAAAAAGACGGCAGCTTTTTCGAAAGGAACGCTTTGTATGCGTGTCCCCGTTTCCAGAATATGACGTGTCCGCTTAATTGTGCAGGTGCAGATACCCGGAAAAATCCTGCCGCAAAACAGAGGACGGGTCCGCGTCGCCGTGGGCAAGAAGCGTCCCGGAAGCGACGAGGGAAAGGTGCGGAAAGCGAACCTCCGCTCCGATTCCGGTCACATAGCCGCCATCCGTCTGCGCGGTCAGAAGAATACGTTCCGCGGCGGGAAGAATCGCTTGCGGATTCAGCGCAAGGGTGTAGCGGTTCCCCGCGCAGGAGGCGCGCAGGAGCAGGCTGCCCGCCGGAGGGTTGCCGGAGGGACTCCCGGAAACGGAGCCGCTGCCGGCAAGCACATTCGGTTCCAGACGAAGCAGGAACGCCAATGCGCGCATGGGATCGGCAAGCGCTTCCTCCGCCGTCAGATAAACGGTTTCCGTTGACGTATAGGGCTGCGCGTCCAGCACGCCATAGGTCGCATCCACCGTTCGGCGCATATAGAGCTTCCCGTCGGTGAGGAACAGCTCCGAACACATGGTGCAATCGGTCAGCAGACGGTTCCCCTGCAACAGCGGCACGCCGTCGGAAGTCAAACCGGGCAGATACGGCAGGAGGATTGCCACCGTCCCCTCTGCGCCTGCACCGGAAAACCGGAAGGCGCCGCTCACACGGATGTCGGTCAGAGAGAAGGAGAAGGCGCGCAGATCAATCTTTCCGTCAAAGGCGACGCTGCCGCTCTCCGCAGTGGCGACGAGCGGTTGCAGAAGCCCTGCCAAGGGCGTAAGATCGGTGTATTGCTCCAGTCTGGGCGATTGCACCGGCGCAAAGGACGCGCTATGCAGGGAGAGCTTCCCCCCGCCGGCGGAATAGGTGACGCCGGAAAGGACGTCCCCCTTCCACGAAATGCGAAGATGCGCGTCAGCGGTGTCCAGCTCCAGAACATCGTTTCGGAAGGTGATTTTTTTCACGCCGGCGAGCAAATCGTCGAAGGACAGCGCGGTTTCAAGGAAGATTCCCTCGTTTTCCTCCGGAAACAGCGCGTCGGCAAGGCAGAACAGCCGCGTTTCTCCGAAGTCCGCAAACAAACCATCCCCATCGTAAAACAAGCGGACGAAATCGCTCCAGCCGTCCGGCAAAAACTCGACGGCGACATCTTTCAACTCCCCGCTGTCCCGCAGGGAAAACGACAGGCGGGAAAGCTCGGCGGAGAAGTCCGCATCCTCATATCTGCCGGCGAAAGCAAAGGCTTTCTGCGCTGCAAGCGGCGCGACCCGCTCCGCGAGGGCGGCAAGATCGATGCAGGCGCTTCGGTCGGGCGGAAGAAACGAGTTCTGCCCCCTGCAAGGAGCAAGCGACCCGCAGTCCGCTTCCCAATCCGTTCCCGACACGGTAAAGCAGTTCTTTTTCAGCGTAACAGTCGTATCCCCCGCCTTTAGAAGCAACTGTCTTCCGTCGCAGGAAACGGAAACCCCTGCGGGGGATAACGCACCGCCGGACAAAAGCTGAAGGGGATCGGCAAAAAGATCGGCAATCACCGGGAGCTGTTCAAGGGGCAGGAACGCATTGAACGCCGGATGGGAAAGGAACAGCGTCCCGTCCGTATACAGCAGATCCGTTTCCGCACCATTCCAAACCGTCGTCAGCCCCAGCGCAAAGGAACCGTCCAGACGAGCACGAAGGCGGAAGGAGGTCTCTTCCCCGTTCTGCGTCAGCACCACATCCCCGGCCACCGCCTCCCCGCGCAACAGCGCCGGATAAACGGAATCGGTCAGGAACGCGGTCAGTTTTTTCGCTGCAAGTCGGTTTGCCGTTCTGGGCGGATCGGGGACCTCTCGCGCGGATATGCCTTGCATAGAGAACTGCGCGGAAAGGGCATCGCCGGAAAGCCGGATCTCGGAACCGGCAAACGTCAGGGAGGAACCGCTCGCGAAGCGGAGCGTCAGCTTCCCCGGCTCCGCCACAATGCGCGGGAAGGAAAGTTCCGTCGGGGACACATTCTGTGCCTGTGAGCCGGAAAGCAGCGCGAGGAGCGCCGTGAAGTCTTCGTATGTCCCCGTGAGAGAAAGATCCTCCCAAACGGCGGTAAGCGCCTCCCCCTGCCCGTACACGGAAAGCGGCAACGTGCCGGAGGACGGGTGCACGGAAAAATGCAGTTCATCCTGCAAGGAGAGCAGGAGGTCAGCCGTATACGGGTCGTCTCCCTCCACGCGCAAACCGACGGAAAGCGTTTCCCCGTCCCGCAGGGAGGGAATCAATTCAAGAAAAGAAAGTGCGGAGAGAGAGGGCGTCAGATCCGTGCAATCCGTAAGTGCCGGGAAAGGCGACGTCTCCGCCGTTTTCTTCAACGAAAGACGGAACGGCGTTTCGGAGCCAGAGAGAACGACCTCCGCAGAGAGCAGGGTAAGCGACCGCGGATCGATCTCCGCATGAAAAAAATCCTTCTCGTCCCCTGCCTGTAAGAGAAGGTGCCCGTTTTCGGTTTTCAGGTGCAGGTCGGAAAACAAAGAGGGACCTCCCCCGCCCTGTCCCTGCGCTCCCGGAAGCACCGATTGCTCCGTGAGCGGCAGAAGGAGCCGGTTCAGTTCCTCCGCATCCATATACAAGCGGTTTTCCTCCGAAAGGAGGTAGTAGCGGTCGTGGTCGTACAAAAGATCCACCGTTTCCCCGCGCAAGAGGACCCCGCCAGAAGCGGTGTTCAGAGCAAGCCGCATGGGGATCGTCCGTTCCCCGATTTCCAACAGGATCTCATAAGAGGGATCGTCCCCGAGCAGCGAGGACAGGAACGAGTATCCGCTGGAGATCTCCGGGTACTCCGCAGTAAACAGGGTAAGGAACGGCTCGAAGAAACTCCGTTCCGGCACCGACGTCACGGCATCGAAGTCGGAAAAGGTTTCGGTATAATCCGTCTTACAGGTGGTCTCCCCGAGAATGGCGATGGAAATATCGTAAACCTCCTGATAGCGCACCCGTCTGGGGCGGTACGAACCGTCCATGGTGACGGTCAGCGTCACCGAGGAAAAGACGGGAAGTTCATCCAGCCCGCCGTTGGTTTTGACCTGTTTGGCATATTCAACGGTGGATTTGACAGGATCCAGCTCGCAGACAACGCAGATCTCGTCTTTCGACGCAGATTCGATACGGACGGAAAGCACCGTCTCCCGGTTGATGAGATAATTGGATAACGACCGGGGCGGATTCCCGTATGAGTCGCGGTACGTTTCCGGCGAAACGGCGGTCGCATTTTGCGACCAGTCTACGGAGTCCAGATCATGAACGTCCCCGGTTCGCACCAGAACGGTGTTCCCGTGAAAATACTGCTGTACACCCACGCGCACCAGCGAGCTGACGCTGACGCTCTGGCTGAACATCGCCTCCGCGGTCACGGTGCGTTCGGAGCGCACTTTTTGCGTATACGAGAGGAACAGAACCTGCGTACTGCAGGAGCCCTCCAGCACCGCAGAAAAGGAGGAGGCTTCCTCCGTAGCCTGCACGCAACGGAGCAGCGCATCCATCGGTTCCGGCGCCTCGAAGGAATCTCCGTCTTCTACCTGCCCGCCCAACGGTGGATCGGAAGGTACGGAATCGTCGGACGTTTCCTCCGTCCGGATACCGCAGCAGGAAAGCAACAAACAAAGAAGGAGCAGCAGGCCTGCGCACAGCGTGCGGCGCAATGCGTTCATAAGCGGCGTTCCTCCTTTGTAACTGTTTTTCTGAAGAATATCTTATCACATTTCATAGAAAAATGCAATACCTTACGGCAACAATTCAACAAGAAAAGGGAGGGGCAATGCCTCTCCCGATTCCTCTTGTAAACGTCTGATCTTTTTACAGCGTTCCGCTGACCAGCAGTGTGACGCTGCCGGGCGTCATGGATCGGACGCCGGTGGTCATATTCTGCGTATAGGTGGCCGCAGGAACCGTGATCTGCCCGGGAACCGTGTGGAATTGCCCGGTGGATTCGTTATAGGTGTACCGGGCGGGAGTCGTCCAATACGCACCGTCCAGCGAGACGGTAATGTCATGCAGGATTGGGGAGAACAGGTCGCTGATCGCCACCAGATCCGCTTCCGTCGCCGCCGTGTTGCCGGTGTTGAGGATCACGAAGGTGTAGGTCAGCGTTCCGTTTTCCATCACGGGGACCGGCACCATGGACTTCGCGACGATCAGGGAAGGACCGCTTTCCGCCGTGACGGTCGCGCTTGCGGTCAGCGCTTCCGTGAGGGCGCATCCCGTAAGGGAAACGACGTTTTGGATCTGTTCACCGGATGCGAGCGGTGCATACTGGTTGACGGTCGCGCGGTAGATGAGCTGCATAATTCCGTTTGCAGGGACGGAAAGTCCTTTTACGGTCAGCGGCTGCGCGGCGCAGACGGTGGGAGCTCCCTGCAAAACGCCGTTCAGGAACAACTGTGCCGAACCCGCCTGATACGTCAGCGGATAGAGGGTTAACGCTTGGAAGGCGTACGAACCCAGCGAATCCGTCAGTTTCAGGCCGGAAACCGCGGTATCTCCCGCATTGGAAACGGTGATTTGATAAACGATCGTGTCGCCCAGTCCGTAAGTGGGACCGCTCAAAACGGTTTTTTCTATCGTCAAAGCAGACCGGATCTCACCGATCGCGACGTTGGAGTTGAGGGTCGCGGTATCATACGAGAGCTGCGCCTGATTGGTGAAGATTGCCATTCTTTTTTCCTCCTGGTAAATTTCAAATGGTCACTGCACCCACTGTTGCGGGTACAATACCATTCTATGCCGAGAGGATGGGCAGCGTGAGGAGGCTTGTCTAAAAGACCGGGATTTCGTCCGGCCCCGTCTGGTACATCCCGATCGGCCAAATGATCTTCCAATCGAAGGCGTCGAGAAACGCCTCTAAACAGGGGAAGCAGATCCAATCTCCGCTCTCCTCTTCGTGGAACCCTTCGTCGCGCCCTTCCAGCGACGCACGAAGGTCTTTCCAGCAGAATACGCACAGTTCCCCGTCCCCCTCGCCGTGGGGATGGATTCGCTTCCACCGGACGGTTTTTCGGATCAGATAATCCTTATTTTCCAGTTCCTGTTCGATCCGTTCTTCACTGGGCATAGACATAGGTAGGTGATTTCCCCTTTCTTTTCAGGCGGAAGGTGTAGCCCTCCGTTTGTTTTAATTGTTTGCACCGTTCGTACAGTTCCCCGTGATTGCGGACAACCAGACGCAAGGTGTGATGTTTGGTCAGCGAAAGATCCCGATAGTCCAGCGTTTCCGGATGCTGATACCGGGTAAAATAGGTGCGCACTCCGGCGAGCAAAGAGCGGATCTGCAGAGGGGATCCGCGCTTACGCAGCCTGACGGTCGCGAGAGAGGGCGCGAAACGCCAGACGCGGAAGGTAACGGTTTGCACGTCCTCCCAACGGAATTCGTCCACCCGTTCCTCGTGGTATCGGAAGTACAGGTAGACCGCCCGCTGCGTGACCGCCAGCAAATTGGAACAGACGGTGCGAAGAACGAAAGCTTTGATCACAAATGCGGCGCCATACGCCAGCCAAAGGGTGAAAAAGATCTTTTGGGAAGGGAAAATCAAAAACGGAAAAGCAAACAGCGAAGCATACGCCGGCAGACGCACCAGGGTTTCGGGACCAAAATAGTAAAAACGCGGCAGCCATTGGGAGAACATACTGTTTTCGTCATCGAAAAAGTAGGACTCCACATACGCCAACGCGTCCCCCTTGTCACGAACCGCACGAGACACCGTTTTCCTTCCTTTCCCTGTCGCATTTTGGCTCTTTAAGGAAAGTATAGCACAATTTTTTGTAAAATGCAACCGCTTTTCGGCGAGAAAAAAGAAAATCGGAGCAAAGCAAACTCTGCTCCGATATGGCGCGCCTTGAGGGACTCGAACCCCCGGCCTTTTGGTTCGTAGCCAAACGCTCTATCCAGCTGGGCTAAAGGCGCATGGACAGCGGTCCGTCGCTGTCGAAACTTATCTTACCACATTTCAAATCCGTTGTCAAGAGGAAAGCGGAGAAAATTTCCACAGATTTTTATGGAATGTCCCGTCACTTTTTTGTACGGTTTACAGCAGAGTCGGAACTGCTCTCCCCTATTTCTTCCAGCGGGAAAGATCCAGCGTTGCGAAATAATCCTCCGGGGTCTCGGCGCGGCGAATCTGCGTGACGGAACCGTCCTCGCGCAGCAGCAGCTCCGCGGAACGCAGCTTACCGTTATAGTTATACCCCATGGAATGTCCGTGTGCGCCGGTGTCGTGGATGAAGACATAATCGCCGATCTCGATCTCCGGCAGAGGACGGTCGATGGCGAATTTGTCGTTGTTTTCGCACAGACCGCCGGTGACGTCATAGACATGGTCGCAGGGCGCGTCCTCCTTGCCGAGGACAGTGATATGGTGATAAGCGCCGTACATGGCGGGACGCATCAGGTTGGCGGCACAGGCGTCCAGCCCGATGTATTCCTTCCAGATATGCTTCTGGTGCAATACCTTCGCCACCACGCCCCCATAAGGAGCAAGCATATACCTTCCCAACTCCGTATAAATCGCCACATCCCCCATGCCTGCGGGGATGAGGATGCGCTCATATTCCTTCCGAACACCTTCGCCGATGGCAAAAATATCGTTTTCTTCCTGCTCCGGGCGGTACGGGATGCCCACGCCGCCGGACAGGTTGATAAAGGAAATATGCACGCCCGTCTCCTGCTTCAGCCAGACCGCCAGTTCAAAAAGAATAGCAGCCAGCTTGGGATAATAGCCGTTTTCGGTGGTATTGCTGGCAAGGAACGCGTGGATGCCGAAATGCTTCACGCCGCGCTCCTTCATATAGAGGAAGGCTTCCCGCATCTGGGGACGGGTCATGCCGTATTTTGCGTCCTTGGGGGAATCCATGATCCGGTTATGCATGGTGAAATCCCCGCCGGGATTGTACCGGCAGGACATGGTCTCCTGAAAAGGCGCAATGGATTCAAAGAATTTCAGATGGGTCAGATCGTCAAAATTGACGATGGCGCCGAGAGAGGACGCCAGCGCAAAGTCCTCCGCCGGGGTAACGTTGGAGGAAAACATGATCTCCTCCCCGGAAAACCCAACGGTATCGGAAAGCATCAACTCCGTGAGCGAGGAGCAATCCACGCCGGCGCCCTCCTCCTTGAGGATCTGCATCAGAAACGGGTTAGGCGTCGCCTTAACGGCGAAATACTCCCGGAATCCGGGGTTCCACGCGAACGCCTCCTTCAGACGGCGGGCGTTTTGGCGGATACCTGCTTCCTCATAAATATGAAACGGAGTCGGATAATCGCGAACGATCTGCTCAACTTGCTCTTTGGTAACGAAGGGATGCTTTGGCTGCATAGAATGGGGTCACTGCCTTTCAATGGGTAAACGGATTATGTTTCGGTCCTCTTGCAAGAAGCCTGAATGAAGCCCTTGAAGATGGGGTGCGCCTTATTCGGACGGCTCTGGAATTCCGGATGGAACTGCACGCCCACATAGAAGGGATGATCGGTGATCTCCACCGCCTCGACGATCCGACGGTCCGGCGAAATGCCGCAGATCTTCATGCCTTTGGATT
>JAFLUP010000057.1 GCA_022508745.1 Oscillospiraceae bacterium
CGATGACCACCGTGTCCCCGGTGAGGGTGCCTTCGTCGTCGAAGAAGGCGGTGGCGGCTTCCTCCACGGCGCTGCCGTCGTGCATGGTGACCAGAGCGCTCGCTACTTCCCCGCCGATGAAGGACTTCGCCAGCGCCCGATCCTTGACGAACATATCCATCTCCACCCCGTGCCCGAAGGCCTCATGGACGATCATGCCGGTGGTGGCAGGGTCGCAGACGCACTCGTATTCTCCCGGCGGGATGGGCTGGCTGTCCAGCAGCTCCAGCGCGGCGGAGACCAGCCCGGGAATGTCCTGCTCCATGTCCTCCAGCACTTCCGCGCCGCCCAGATTGGAGTAGGGGCGGTAGTAATCCTTGATCTCCTCCCCCCGGGACGTCAGCACCACCACGCTGGCGGTGGTCCACAGGAGGGTCTGATCCAGATCCCGGTGTTCGGAAAGGAACAGCTTGCGGAAGGAACGGTAGGAAACGCTGACGATCACGTCCAGCACCCGTTCGTCCTGTTGCATCCCCTTCTCCCGCACCGCGTTCAGCTTTTGCAGGATGGCTTCGTCCCCCAGTTCCCGGGGGTGGATCTTCCACGCGGAGGACTTCTTCAGCACCGCCGGCTCGTCAGACGGGATGGGGGTCTCCAGCGGGGAAATGCCAGTTGGTAACGCCGCTTTCTGGGCTTCCAAGCGATCCTTCATGGTCGCGAGGATGGAAGGGATCTTTTCTTCCGAAAATTCGTTGAAGGAATACTCCGCGCAGCCAAAGGGATCGAACACGCGAACCACGTAGCCGTTCCCGCCGCCCGCGCCGGAGGTGCCGATGGAGGTGCCGCTCCGCCCGATGCGCCAGGAGCGGCTGTCGTCCTCGACGGCGAGGACGCTTGCGTATGCGTACTCCGCCCGCAAAGCGGAAATCAGCTTTTGCAGGGCAGGTTTCTTTTTTTCCATGGATGAAAACATATCGGATCACGCCTTTCTTATCTTGATAGAAGGTTCTGCTGCCGGAGCCAGATCTCCATGACCAGCTTGTGGGGCAGCAGCTTGACCATCCGCTGCTGCCACGCGGCATAGACGCCGGGGACGCACACGTCCTTCTTTGGGTGCTTTTGCAGGGTGCGGAAACAGGCGCGCACCACATAGGACGGCTCGTACATCACGGGGAAGTTGGAGATCAGATCATCCTTCTGCGCCACCTTGAAGAAATCCGTCCTGACCCAGTAGGGCGCGAGGGCAAGCACCTGAATCCCCTTCCCTTGCGTGCGACATTCGGCGTTCAGCGCCCGGGCGAAGCTCAAAACGAACGCTTTTGTCGCGCCGTACAGCGCGATATAGGGCACCGGCTGGAAGGAGCTCATGGACGCCATCAGCACCATCTTCCCGCCCCGCTGCATATAGGGAAGGGTGAGGTAGGTCAGCTCCTGCAGGGCGCGGCAGTTGAGATCCACCATGCGGTTGTGGGCGTCCCGGTCGCCGGAGGCGAAGGGTTCAAATTTGCCGAACCCCGCGGCGCAGACGAACAGCTTCACCTTCGGCGCCCGTTCCCGCAGGAACGCGGCGTAGACGTCCCCGGAAGAAGGATCCGTCAGATCCAGCGGCAGCGGGACCACCTTCGCGCGGGTGAACGCTTGCAGCTCCCGCAGCTTTTCCTCCCGGCGGGCGATGACGTACAGGGTGTCCACGGGGGAAAACGCATCCAGCTGCCGAACGAACTCCCGCCCGATGCCGGAGGAGGCTCCCGTGATGATCGCACAGGACATGGGACCACCGTTCCTTTCCTTTTTTTCTATTTTAGCCCAAGTTTTTCCGGTTGTCAATATTGCAAAAGGAAAAAGAGTGTGATATAGTAGGAGTTAGGAGCTAGTGACTAGGAGCTAGTAGCTAGTAGTTGTTGAAAGTGAGGGGACAATGATGGAAAAATTGAAGATCGGCATCGTGGGCGCGGGGAACATCGCTTGCAGCTCCCATCTGCCCGCTTATGCGAAATGCGAAAACGCAAAGGTGGTCGCCATCGCGGATCTGAACCGGGAACGGGCGGAGGAAGCCGCGAAACGGTTCGGCATCCCGGAGGTGTACGGCTCTGTGGAAGAGATGCTGGAAAAAGCCGACATCCAGGCGGTGGACATCTGCACCTGGAACAACGGGCACGCGCCGGTGGCCATCGCCGCGGCAAGGGCGGGCAAGCATATTCTGTGCGAGAAACCCCTGACCGTCTCCGACGAATGTGCGGAAGCGGTGAAGGAAGCGGTGGAGAAAGCGGGCGTGAAGTTCTTCCTCGCCGTTCCCGGGCGGTTCGGCGTGCGGAACGAATACTTACATAAGCAGATCGAGGAAGGCAAATTCGGCGAGGTCTACTTCGCCAAGACCAGCTACGTCCGCCGCAGAGGGACTCCCTCCGGCTGGTTTACCGACCGCAAGACCGCCGGCGGCGGACCGGTTATCGACATCGGCGTCCACGGCATCGACGCGGCGTGGTACCTGATGGGCTGTCCGAAGCCCACGCGGGTTTCCGCCTTCGTTTCCTACCACATCGGGGATTACCAGACCAAAGGCGTGGACCGCTGGCAGGGTACCCCCTGCCCGGACAACCGGTTCGACACCGAAGACATGGGCGCGGGGGTCATCCACTTCGAGAACGGCTCCATGCTGATGTTCGAAGCCTCCTGGGCGATCAACGGGCAACCCCACACGGATACGCAGATCTTCGGCTCCAAGGCGGGGGCTGACCTGAACTCCGTGACCATCTACGGGGAGCGGGACGGCTACCTGAGCGACGACCGGGTGAACGTGGGGGATAACGACCGCTTCCTTGCGGAAATCACCCACTTCGCAGACTGCGTGCTGAAGGATCTGCCCACCCGCTATCCCATCGAGCAGGCGGTGACCATGCAGAAGATGCTGGACGCCATCTATACCTCCGCCGAAGAGAGAAAGGAGATCGTACTGGCATGAAAACCTGTATCAGCACGTATAGCTTCTGGCAGGCGTTCCACAGCGGACGCATCACCTACCGGGGGATGCTGGAAAAGGCGAAGGCGCTGGGCTGCACCGGCATCGAATTCGTGGTGGACGACGTCGCTCCCGACGGAAAAAGCGATCTGGCGGATTTCTGGATGAATCTGGCGGACGAAGCCCGGCTGATGGGGCTGGAAATTCCCATCTACACCACCGGCGCCAACTTCTTCCAGCCGGATCCGGAGGAGGAAGTGGACCGGGTCAAGCGGCACGTGGATCTGGCCGCCGCCTGCGGCATCAAATTGATGCGGCACGACGTGACGGGCGCTTTCTATCCCGGTTATGACGGTCCGCGCACCTTTGACGCGGTGCTTCCCGTGGTGGCGCCCGCCATCCGGGAGGTGGCGGAGTACGCGGCGAAGAAGGGCGTGACCACCTGCTCGGAAAATCACGGGCGCATCGTGCAGGACGCGGAGCGGATGCTTGCCGTCTTTGCGGCGGTGGGGCATCCCAATTACCGCTATCTCTGCGACATCGGCAACTTCGGCGGCGTGGACGAGGACTGCGCGGTCTCCGTTTCCAAATTGCTGCCGCTGGTGAGCCACGTCCACGTGAAGGACGCCTTCTGGCGGAGCGGCATGCTCCCGGATCCGGGGCGCGGCTGGAACCGCACCCGGGCGGGCAACTTCCGCCGCGCCACCATCTTCGGGCAGGGGGACGTTCCCACCTACCAGTGCCTGAAGATCCTGCATGATTCCGGCTACGACGGGTACTATTCGCTGGAGTTCGAGGGCATCGAGGAAAACCTCATGGCCATCGAGATCAGCATGGAGAACCTCCACCGGATGCTGCGGGAAATCGAGGGATGACATGACCTACCGGATACAAGGCGGTCAGATTCTGACCGAGAAGCTGGGGCTGATCGGAGGGGATCTGCTCATCAAGGACGGCGTGATCGCCGCCATCGGGGAAAACCTCCCCTGCGACGGAGAAACCGTGAACGCCGCGGGCTGTTTTGTGGTGCCCGGGCTGGTGGACATCCACAACCACGGCTTCCGGGGGACGGAGTTCGCCTCCGCCGAGGAGGAATTCGACGGGGGTACGGTGGAGCTGGCGAAACGGGGGATCACGACGGTGGTGCCC
Organism: Oscillospiraceae bacterium; assembly: GCA_022508745.1. GTDB lineage: Bacteria > Bacillota > Clostridia > Oscillospirales > CAG-382 > Coliplasma. Next base: position 4,088 of record JAFLUP010000057.1, read on the forward strand.
ACGGTGCGCTGCCTTCCCATGGACAGGCTGCTCGCCGCCATCGAGAATATTAAAAAGGAAATGGTGCGCAGACCTGCCGGCGCGAAGCTGGCGGGGATCAATCTGGAGGGTCCCTTCCTCTCCCCCGCCCGTATCGGCTCCATGGTGCCGGAAAATCTGGCAAAGCCCGGGAAGGAAGCCCTCTCCGAGCTGCTTTCCGCCTGCGAGGGCACGCTGCGCTCCATCACCCTCGCCCCCGAACTGCCGGGGGTGCTGCCGCTGATCGAGGACATCCTGTTCGCCGGGGCGAACCCCGCCATCGGACATTCCAACGCCACCTATGCCGAGGCGCAGGCGGCGGCGGACGCGGGGGCGAATCTGGTCACCCATCTGTTCAACGCCATGCGCCCGTTTACGCACCGGGACCCGGGGCTGATCGGGGAAGCGCTGACGGATGACCGGCTGACCTGCGAGCTGATCTGCGATTTCGTCCACAACGATCCGGCGGCGGTGGATCTCGCCATCCGCAGCAAAGGCGCGGAGCGCATCGTCATGATCAGCGACACGGGACGCATGGCGGGGCTGGGCGACGGCGAATACATCATCGAAGGCCGCAAGCGCATCGTCAGCGGCAAGCTGTGCCGGACGGAGGAAGGGGTCATCGCGGGGAGCGTGTGTTCCCTGTTCGACGGCTTCCGCAACCTGCTGCTTCGCGGCTATCCGCTGGCGGACGTCTCCCGCATGGCGTCCCTCAATCCGGCGAGGATGACCGGCATCGACCGGCTCACCGGCAGCATTTCCGTGGGCAAAGCGGCGGATCTGCTGCTGCTGGACGGCGCGTTCTCCCTGCGGGAAACCTGGGTGGACGGGAAATTAGTGACTAGTGACTAGTGACTAGTGACTAGTAGCTAGTAGCTAGTGGTTCGTGGCCGGCGGTCGTTCGTCAAAAATGCACATTTGCACAGATTTGTCGAAAGGGGAACTCAACTTCTGCTTGAATTCCCCTTTTTCGGTGCAAATCATGGTTTTTCAAGCATCGCTTGCTGGTATTTCCCCGACGGACGCGGTATGCTGACGGCAGACAGAACGAAAGGAGCTTTCCACAATGGTATCCCCATCCAACGAAAAGCGTGAACCGACCTTCTCCATGGAGCGCATCGGACGGCAGATCATGTTCGCCCGCAAAAAGAAAGGCATGACCCAGATGGAGCTTGCCGACCGCATGGGCATCAGCTTTCAGGCGGTCTCCAACTGGGAGCGGGGGCTGAGCTGCCCGGACATCGCCAAGCTGTTTGAGCTTTCGGGGCTGTTCGACGTCTCCATCGACGAGCTGCTGGGCAACCCCCGCGCCGTACAGATCGCCACGGAGGTCATGGAGGGCGCGCCGCCGGCGCTTCCGGCGGAGGAGCTGGCGGAGGTGGCTCCCCTGCTTGGGCAAAAGCAGGCGGAGCAGGTGATCCAAACGAGTCTGTCGCGGAAACAGGAGCCGGAACAGCCGCCCGTGTCCGCCAAAGAGCTTATGGACGCCATCAGTCCCCTGCTCCCCTTCGCTTCCGAGAAGGTCGTGGCGGAGTTCGCCAGAGAGATCCTCAAAAAAACCGAGGATCCGGCGCAGATCGAACCGCTGCTCTTCTACATGAGCAGGCGCGACGTGGGAGACATCGCAAAAGAGGTCTTTCGGGAAACGAAGGACGCCAAACAGGTCGAGCCGCTGCTCTTTTACAGCAACGAAAAGGACGTGGCGGACATCGCCAGAGAGATCCTCAAGGAGACGCGGGATCCGGCACAGCTCGAACCGCTGCTGTTCCACTTGAGCGAGAGCGACGTGAACGATCTGCTCCGTTCCCTCCTTCCCTGAAAAGAGAACACCGCCCGCTTCCCCATCTCCGGGAGGCGGGCGGCATTGTTTTTGTATGTTGTCTTTACGCCGACGTTTGCTCGAACTGGCTGTTGTAGATCTCCGCGTAGAAGCCGTTCTGCGCCATCAGCTGTTCGTGGTTGCCCTGCTCCACGATGTCCCCGTCCCGCATGACCAGGATCACGTCCGCGTTGCGGATGGTGGAAAGCCGGTGGGCGATGACAAAGGAGGTACGGTTCTCGGTCAGCTTATCCATCGCCTCCTGAATCACCAGCTCGGTGCGGGTATCGATGTTGGAGGTGGCTTCGTCCAGAATCAGCAACGGCGCGTCCTTGATGATGGCACGGGCGATGGTGAACTGCTGCTTCTGTCCTTCGGAAAGGGAGGAGCCTTCATTCAGCACCGTATCATACCCCTGCGGCAGGCACTTGATGAAGTGGGTCAGCCCCACCGCCGCGCACGCCGTGTCCAGTTGTTCCTCCGTGACGCCCTGCTTGTTGTAGACCAGATTCTCCCGCACGGTCCCTTCGAACAGCCAGGTGTCTTGCAGGATCATGTCGAAGAGGTCGTGCACCGTTTCCCGCTTCATCTCCTTGGTGGAGACCCCGTCGATCCGGATGTCGCCGCCGTTGAGTTCATAGAACCGCATGAGCAGGTTGACCATGGTGGTCTTTCCCGCGCCCGTGGGGCCAACGATGGCGACCTTCTGCCCTTTGTGCAGATCCGCGGAGAAATCGTGGATGATGGTCTTTTCCGGCAGGTAGCCGAAGTGCACGTGGTCGAAGGTGACGTTGCCTTCCACCTGCTCCGGCACCAGCGTCTTTGCGGATTCGTCGCTCATTTCCTCGCTCTCCAGCATGGCGAACACACGCCTTGACGCGGCGGAGGCGGACTGGATGGAGGTCATGGACTGCCCGATGGTGGAAAGCGGCTGGGAGAACAGCCGGGCGTACATGGTGAAGGAGATGAGCATCCCGATGGTGACGGCGTCGTTTCCGTTGACGATGAACACCGTGCCGATGACGAAGATCAGCACGTAGGAGAGGTGCCCGACGAAGGTCATAATGGGCATCATCAGCCCGGAAAGGAACTGCGCCTTCCAGTTGCTGTCGAACAGCTTCAGGTTGAGGATGTTGAACTTGGCGCGTTCCCCCTCCTGCCCGTTATACGCCTTGACGATGTTGTGGTTGGTGTAGACCTCCTCGATGTCGCCGTTGATGTCACCGATCTGGTCCTGCACGCGGTTGAAATACTTTTGCGAGACCCGCAGCACACTGAACATCAGCACAAACCCCAGAACGGAGGAGCCGATGGTGACAAGCGCCAGAACGACGTTGGTCTTGAACATCATCACCAGCACCCCGATGAACAGGGCGATGGCGCTGACCAGATTCGCGGTGCTCTGGGAAAGGGTTTGGGAGATGGTGTCCACGTCGTTGGTGACGCGGGAGAGGATGTCTCCCTTGGTGGTGGTATCGAAATAGTTCAGCGGCAGGCGGTTGATCTTCCGGTTGATATGGGAGCGCAGTTTTTTGGACACGTTCTGCGTCACCGTCGCCATGATGAACTGCTGTCCGTAGGAAAGGACGGCGCCGGCGGCGTACAGGACGGCGAGGAAGATCCCCACCTCCACGAAAGCGTCCATATCGATCCCGGTCATCACGCCCCGTTGGATGATATCCGTCAGATCCTTCATCTTTTCGGGACCGATCAGGGTGCAGACGGTGCCGCCGATGGCCAGCACGATGGCGATGAGGATGGCAGGAAGGTAGGCTCCGCAATAGCGAAGCAGCTTCCGGAAAGATTTCAGATCCGCCTTTTCGTTGGGGGCGGGCCTTGTCATTCTCGGCATCTTACAGTTCCTCCTTTCCCAGCTGCGAGAGAGCGATGCTGCGGTAGATGGGGCAGCTTTCCAGCAGCTCCTTATGGGTTCCTTCCCCTACCAGCCTGCCCTCGTCCAGCACGAGGATCTTATCCGCGTTCATGATGGTGCCGATGCGCTGCGCCACGATGAGCACGGTCGCCCCGGCGTAGGTCTCCCGGATTCCCCGGCGCACCAGCATATCCGTTTTGAAGTCCAGCGCGGAGAAGGTGTCGTCAAAGATCATGATCTCCGCGTTCTTATACACGGCGCGGGCAATGGAGAGCCGCTGCTTCTGCCCGCCGGAGAAGTTGGTTCCTCCCTGCGCCACCGCGCTTTCCGCGCCGTTTTCCAGAGAGCCGACGAATTCCGCCGCGCAGGAGACCTCCAGCGCGGTTTGCAGGCGCGTTTCGTCCGCTTCGCCGTCTTCCCCGTAGGTGATGTTGGAGCGGATGTTCCCCTTGAACAGCACCGCCTTCTGCGGAGCGAGGGAGATCTTTGCCCGCAGGTCGTTTTCCCGGTAGTGCCGGATGTTGACGCCGTCCACGAAGATGGCGCCCTCCGTCGCGTCGTAGCTGCGCTCCAGCAGGTTGACGAGGGTGGTCTTTCCGCTGCCCGTGGCGCCGATCACGGCGACGGTCTGCCCGGCTTCCACCGTGAAGGAAACATCCCGGATGGTATTCTCCTCCCCGCCGGAGTAGGAAAAGGAGACGTGGCGGAATTCGATCTTATGCGGCGCAGCGGCGGGATCCTTTACGCCCTCTCCCGCGCCGTCCCGGATGGCGGGAACGGTATCCAGCACCTCGTTGATACGCTTTGCGGAAACGAGACACCGGGGGAGCATGATAAAGATCATGATCAGGGACATAAACGCCATGACCACCTGCATGGCATACTGCATGAACGCCGCCGCGTTCCCGAAGATCTCGACGCGCGCCATGGGCGCCTCTGCGCCGGCGGGTACGTCGTTCATCAGGATGGCCGCGATCCAGTAGATCGCCAGCGTCAGACCGCTCATGCACATGGTCATGACGGGGAACATCAGCCCCATGGTCCGGGCGGTGAACAGGTGATTTTTGACGATGGCGTCGTTGACGTCCTCAAACTTCTGCTCCTGATACGCCTCCGCATTGAAGGCGCGGACGACGCGGACGCCGGATACGTTCTCCCGCGTGACGTTGTTGAGCCGGTCGGTGAGCTTTTGGATCACCCGGAAGCGGGGGAAGCAGAGGATCACCAGCAGGACGACCATCACGGCGATGATCGCCACCGCGATCGCCGTCGCGAACGTCCATTCCACGGAGGTGACGGACATTTTGCAGATCGCCCAGATGGCAAGGATGGGCGCTTTGATGAACACCTGCAAGCCCATCACGATCATCATGCGGATCTGGATGATGTCGTTGGTAGTTCTGGTGATCAGGCTGGGAGTGGTGAAGGCGTTGATCTCCTTGTCGGAAAAGGAAAGCACCTTGTCGAACATCACCGCCCGGAGGGTGGTGGCGTACCGTGTGGCGATCTGGGCGACAAAAAAGCTGCAGATCATGGAGGACGCCACGCTGCCGAAGGCGCAGAGCAGCATGAAGCCGCCGTTGCGCCACACCGCGCCAAGCGTCGGCGCACCGGAGGCGATCTCCTGCGTCAGGTTGGCGGTGTAATCCGGCATGAGCAGATCCAGCCAGACCTGTAGGACGATAAACCCTACGCTGATCGCCGCAAAGAGGCAATCCTTCTTCCGTAAGTACTTGAGTAGCTTGAACATGGATCGGATTCCTTTCTTGGGTTGCTGTTACGGTCAGGGATGGGAAAAGGAAGCGGAAGCGCTATCCGTTCAGGGCTTGCGTGATCCTTGCGCAAATGCGGAGGAATTCCTTTAGATCTTCCACCCCCACCTTGTCAATCAGCAGCTCCATTTTTTCCAGAATTTGCTCCCGGATCTCGGCGGTGTACGCGCTTCCGGCGGAGGTGATCTTCACCACCGTCCGGCGGCCGTCCTTTTCGGAGCGGCTGCGCTCCACCAGACCCTTCTCCTCCAGTTTATTGAGCAGCGCCGCGATTCGCGCCGTGCTGACCTTCAATTCTTTTGCCAGATCCCCGGCGTAGACGCCGCCGGACTGCTCCAGATACGCCAGAACAAAGCCGGTTCCCCGGTCCACCTCCTCCATTTTATGGAAAAGCGGCTTGGGAGTGCAGGCATGCATCTCCCGCAGAAATGCCTTTGCTTCTTCCCGATGGCTCACGGTTCCGTTCTCCTTTCGAATTCCTAACCATGTTAGCGATTGTAACACCGGTTCCCGAGGATGTCAAGGGGATGCGAAATTTGTTTACAATTTCTTTGTTTCTTTTTCCTCACTCCGCGTTCCCGAAGGCGGCGAAGGTGAAGGCGAGGAGTGCTTTCTTGCGGTCCCGATAGAGGGTGGAGCGCTCCTTGTAATAGCGCTCGCAGAGGCGGTCGGCGCAATACTTCTCCCCCTCGACGAAGAAGGTGTTCAGCAGATCCTGCTGGTAGGCAGACAGCGCGCCGTAGGCACAGCGAATGATCGCCAGCGCTTCCTCCGCATGGAGAAGCTGCTCCCGGCACTCCCGCCACGGGGCGGATTCCGGCGGATGGCAGTCCATCCGCGCCTGCGCCGCTTCCCTTGCTGCTTCCAGATATCGCTTCTTTTGCAGCAATTCGATGGCATTTTGAACATTTGTTCGGTTTTTTGTGATGATTTGACTGATAGGCGTCCGCTCCATGGCGCACCAGCTCCTTTCGTTTATTTGTACGATAAGCATAAATCCGACATGCAGAACATTTGTTCTGCGCCCCGCAGTATAGCACAAAAAATCCCCCTTGTCAAGAGGGGGAGATTGAAAATCATGAAAAGCAAAAAACCCCGGTCGGGGGACCGGGATCTTTTCTGCATGGAATGTTATTCGCTCTTTTTGTTCGCGTCCGCTTTTTTCTTATAGCCGAAGATGATCAGAAGAATACCGACCACAACGAGGATTCCACCGAGGACGAAGCAAACAGTGGAGATCGATCCCCCACCGAGCAGTTCGAGCACAAACGAGAACAGCTTGGTCCCGAGGACAGCGCCGAACAGAATCAGGATGATACCGGCAAGCAGCAGACCAACACCCAAAACGACCATAACAATACCTCCTATTTATAATGTCACATAAGTATACCACATTTCCCGCAAATTTGTCAATAGAAAATGGAAAAATTATGAAGAGTTTTGTCGCATTTTTCGAAGGAGGTTCCGAAACGGGTTCGGGTTGACAAACGCGGAGAAAGATGATACAATGAATAGGTAAAAACGCTTCGAAGGGAAAGGAGGGTTTGTCCATGGGAAGCGTACGCGTCCTTTGCGCGATCTGCGCGCTGCTGCTTACCGTCTGTTTTCTGGCTTCCTGCAAAACGGAGCCGGAGCAGACGTCCTTTGCGGGGAGCGCGTCGGAACCGTCCAGTCCCGAGACAAGCGCCTCCGAGCAGCCGGAAACCGGCGACGCAAGCGACGTCTCCGGCGATCTTGAAAGCGAGGACGAGGTCTCCCTCCCCCCGCCGGAGGCCATCGTGCTGCTGTATACCGATTACCTGACGGTGCGCACCGAGCAGGACGGGCTGGAATACGAATACACCTACTGCTTCGACGCCAATCAGGAGGTCTTCAACGCCGTGGCGGTTCTTCGCTTCCCCACGGAGGAAGCGGCGCAGCGGGAGTACAACTGGCTGCGGATCAACAGGTATCCCAATCTGGAGCTGGACGGCGCCTCCCTCTCCTTCTGTTTCCCCAAAAAGGAATGTCCCTTTTACGGCATCTCCTACCGGGCGCTGGAGGTCTTGCTGGAGGAAACGGTGTACGAGATTATCGACCGCCGCCCGCCGGAGACTTCGGAAGGACCCGCGGAAAGCGAAGAAAGCTGATTTTCCCTTTCACAAAACCGAAGGAAAACGAAGAAAAACGCACGAAATGCAAAAAAATCCAAAAAAATTCGAAAAAGGGATTGACAAATCCTTTTTTTGTGCTATACTGTGAAAGTCAAAAATGAACGCGTTTGGAAACGAAGGTTTTCAAACGAACCAAAGAAAGGAAACCAACTGCACATGTCTACTACTACAACAATGCTGCGGAAGGAAGACGTTTCCCGGAGCTGGTATCTGATCGACGCGGCGGGCAAGCCCCTCGGCAGAGTCGCAGCGCTTGCGGCAACCATCCTCAACGGCAAACACCGTCCGGAGTATACCCCCCACGTGGATTGCGGCGACTGCGTCGTGATCATCAACGCTTCCCAGGCAGTTCTGACGGGCAAGAAGCTCCAGCAGAAAGTCCACTACCGTCACTCCGGCTACATCGGCGGTCTGAAGGCGGAGAAGTACAGCACGCTGATGGCCACCAAACCGGAAAAGGCCATGGAGCTTGCCGTGAAGGGCATGCTTCCCAAGAACACCATCGGCGACAACAGCTTTACGCGGCTGAAGGTCTATGCCGGCGCGGAACACAAGCAGACGGCACAGAACCCCACGCCTGTGGAACTGTAATTTGGAGGGTAACGAAATATGAATCTGTATACACCTGCGGTCCCCTATTTCTACGGCACCGGTCGGCGCAAGACCAGCGTCGCACGCGTCCGCGTGATCCCCGGCACCGGCTCCTACACGGTCAACGGCAAGAGCGCCGAGGACTATTTCGGTCTGGATACCCTGCTTCTTCTGGTGAAGCAGCCCTTCGCCGTCACCGGCACGGAAGGTCGCTTTGACGTGATCTGCACCGTCAAGGGCGGCGGACTTTCCGGGCAGGCGGGCGCCGTGCGTCACGGCATCTCCCGCGCTCTGCTCCAGGCGGACGAGGCTTTCCGTCCCACCCTCAAGCGCGCAGGTCTGCTCACCCGCGATCCGCGTATGAAGGAACGCAAGAAGTACGGTCTCAAGGCGGCTCGCCGCGCAAGCCAGTTCTCCAAGAGATAAATCCCGTTTCAAAAAGCTACGCATTTTGAAACGATTTGCGGTTCCGTCCGCTCGCGCCTTCGCGCCAAAACGCTTCGCGTACCGCGTAGCGTTTCGACACTCG
>JAFLUP010000058.1 GCA_022508745.1 Oscillospiraceae bacterium
AAGGTGTTCGTGCGAAGCGGAGCCGGGATCGTGGCGGATTCCGTGCCCGAAAAGGAATTCGCGGAGTGTCTCAACAAGGCAAGAGCGTCCCTCAAGGCATTAGAGCTTGCACAAGAGGTAGAAGAATGATTTTACTCATCGATAATTACGACAGTTTTTCCTACAACCTGTATCAGCTCATCGGGGAGATCGACCCGGAGATCCGGGTCATCCGCAACGATGAAATGACGGTGGAGGAGATCCGGGAACTCCGCCCCCGCCGCATCATCCTCTCCCCCGGTCCCGGCAGACCGGAGGATGCGGGCGTGATCGTGGAAGCCGCCCGTACCCTCGGGAAGGAGATCCCTCTCCTGGGCGTTTGTCTGGGACATCAGGCCATCTGCGCCGCCTTCGGCGCCACCGTCACCTATGCCAAGGAACTGATGCACGGCAAACAATCCATTGCCCGGTTCGACGGGGATTGCCTGTTGTTCAAGGGCTGCCCGGAGTCCGCTCCCGTGGCAAGGTACCATTCCCTCGCGGCGGATGCAGGCACGATTCCCGCTTGTTTGCAGATCACCGCCCGCACGTCGGACGGCGAGGTGATGGCGGTGCAGCACCGGGAGTACCCCATCTACGGCGTACAGTTCCACCCCGAATCCATCATGACCCCGGACGGGAAACGGATGTTAGAGAATTTCATAAAGGAGATATGAGCCATGATCAAGGAAGCCATCGTCAAAATCGTCAATAAAGAGGACCTCACCTACGACGAGGCCTACGCCGTCATGAACGAGATCATGAGCGGCGAAACCACGGCGACCCAGAACGCCGCATTCCTCGCTTCCCTTTCTGCCAAAAGCGCACGGGCGGAGACCACGGACGAAATCGCCGGATGCGCCGCCGCCATGCGCGCACACGCGGTAAAGGTGGAAACCGGCATGGAGCTCTTCGAGATCGTGGGAACGGGCGGGGACAACGCCCACAGCTTCAATATTTCCACCACCTCCGCCCTCGTAGCGGCGGCGGGAGGCATGAAGGTCGCCAAGCACGGCAACCGGGCGGCGTCCTCCCAATGCGGGACGGCGGACTGTCTGGAGGCGCTGGGCGTCAACATCCAGCAGAGCCCCGCAAGGTGCATCGAACTGCTGAAAGAAGCCGGTATGTGCTTCTTCTTCGCGCAGAAATACCACACTTCCATGAAGTATGTGGGTGCTATCCGCAAGGAGTTGGGGTTCCGGACGGTGTTCAACATTTTAGGACCCCTCACCAATCCCGGCTCCCCCACCATGCAGCTGTTGGGCGTGTATGACGGCTATCTGGTGGAGCCGCTGGCGCAGGTGCTTATCAATCTCGGGGTCAAGCGGGGCATGGTGGTTTACGGGCAGGACAAGCTGGACGAGATCTCCATGAGCGCCCCCACCTCCGTCTGCGAGATCCGGGACGGTTGGTTCAAATCCTATGTGATCACCCCGGAGGACTTCGGCTTTCCCCGCTGTACCAAAGAGGAACTGAAAGGCGGCACCCCCGAAGAGAACGCCCGGATCACCCTCGCCATCCTGAAAGGCGAAAAGGGGCATAAGCGGAACGCGGTCCTGCTGAACGCGGGGGCGGCGCTGTACATCGGTGGGAAAGCGGACGGTATGAAGGAGGGCGTCGCCCTCGCCGCAGAGCTCATCGACTCCGGCAAAGCGCTTGCGACGCTGGAGAAACTCATCGAAGTCAGCAACCGCCCGGAAACGGTGGAAATATGACCATCCTCGAACGACTTGCGGAACACGCGCGGGAGCGCACCGAACAGGCGAAAAGAAAGATCCCCCTCGCGGAAATCAAGCATCGCGCCCTCTCCCTGCCCAAAGGGGAATTCGCCTTTGAAAAAGCGCTGAAAAGACCGGAGATCGCCTTTATCTGCGAGTGCAAAAAGGCTTCCCCCTCCAAAGGATTGATCTCCCCGGAGTTCCCGTATCTGCAAATTGCCAAGGCGTACGAAGCGGCGGGAGCGGATTGCCTTTCGATTCTGACGGAGCCGAAATGGTTTTTGGGCAGCGACGACTACCTCCGGGAGATCGCGGGGGCTGTCTCCCTCCCCTGCCTGCGGAAGGACTTTACGGTGGAGGAATATATGCTCTACGAGGCAAAATGTCTGGGGGCTTCGGCGGCGCTGCTCATCTGCTCCATCCTGACGGAGCAGCAGATCAAAGACTATCTCGACATCTGCGACGGGCTGGGGCTTTCCGCTCTGGTGGAGACCCATGAGGAAAGCGAAGTCGATATGGCGCTCCGGGCGGGCGCGCGCATCATCGGGGTCAACAACCGCAATCTGAAAGATTTCTCCGTAGATACCGAAAACAGCCGCAGACTTCGGGAGCTGATTCCCCGGGAGGTGCTGTTCGTTTCCGAAAGCGGCGTGAAAACCGCCGGAGACGTCACGAAACTCCGGGAGATCGGCGCGGACGCGGTGCTGATCGGCGAAACGCTGATGCGGGCGGAGGACAAAAAGGCCAAACTGAAGGAATTGCGAGGTTCGGCATGACCAAAATCAAGCTTTGCGGGCTCTCTCGCCCCTGCGATCTGGAAGTCGCCAACCGCTTGCAGCCGGAATACGTGGGTTTCGTCTTTGCCCCAAAGAGCAGACGGTATGTGACGGACGAACGGGCAGCGGAACTGAAGAACCTGCTCGCACCGGGCATCCGGGCGGTGGGTGTGTTCGTAAACGAAGCCCCGGAACGGGTCGCGGGCCTGCTGAACGGCGGCTTGATCCACATGGCGCAGCTGCACGGCAGGGAAAACGAGGACTACATACGGCAATTACGGGCACTGACGGACAAGCCGCTCATCCAAGCCTTCCGCGTGGAGACGGAAACGGATCTGACGAACGCCGAAGGCTCCACAGCAGACCATATCCTGTTGGATTCCGGCGCGGGAACGGGGAAAGCGTTTGATTGGAAGCTGATACGCAATCTCCAAAGACCCTATTTCCTTGCGGGAGGGCTCTCCCCGGACAACGTGGGACAAGCGATCCGGACGCTCCATCCCTTCGCGGTGGACGTCAGCTCCGGGATCGAAACCGACGGGGCAAAAGATCAAGAAAAAATGGCGGCGTTCGTCGCTGCCGTCAGAGAAAGGAACACCGTGTATGAGTAACCCAAACGGACGCTTCGGGATCCACGGCGGGCAGTACATTCCCGAAACCCTCATGAACGCCGTCATCGAGCTGGAAGAAGCGTATCAGCACTATAAAACCGATCCCGCCTTCAACCGGGAGCTGACCGAGCTGTTCAACGAATACGCCGGCAGACCCTCCAGGCTGTACTACGCCGAAAAGATGACGAAGGATCTGGGCGGCGCGAAGATCTACCTCAAGCGGGAAGATCTCAACCACACGGGGGCGCACAAGATCAACAACGTGCTGGGGCAGGCGCTGCTGGCGAAGAAAATGGGAAAAACCCGCCTGATCGCGGAGACAGGCGCCGGACAGCACGGCGTCGCGACCGCCACCGCCGCCGCCCTGATGGGCATGGAGTGCGTGGTCTTTATGGGGGAAGAAGATACCGTCCGACAGGCGCTCAATGTGTACAGGATGCGTCTGTTGGGAGCAGAGGTGATCCCCGTCAAAACGGGCACGGCGACGCTCAAGGACGCCGTCTCCGAAGCCATGCGGGAATGGACCTCCCGCATCGCGGATACCCACTACTGCCTCGGTTCGGTCATGGGACCTCACCCCTTCCCCACCATCGTCCGGGATTTTCAGGCGGTCATTTCCAAAGAGATCAAGGAACAGATGCTCGCAAAGGAAGGCAGGCTGCCCGACGCGGTGATCGCCTGCGTGGGAGGCGGCTCCAACGCCATCGGCAGCTTCTATCACTTCATTGAGGAGGAAAGCGTCCGTCTGATCGGCTGCGAAGCGGCGGGCAGAGGGATCGACACCCCGGAAACCGCCGCCACCGTCAACACCGGCAGGTTGGGGATCTTCCACGGCATGAAATCCTATTTCTGTCAGGACGAATACGGTCAGATCGCTCCCGTTTACTCCATTTCCGCCGGTCTCGACTACCCCGGCATCGGTCCGGAGCATGCCCATCTGCACGACATCGGAAGGGCGGAATATGTCCCCGTCACGGATGAGGAAGCGGTGAACGCCTTTGAATATCTTGCCAAAACAGAGGGCATCATTCCCGCCATCGAATCCGCCCACGCCGTCGCCCACGCCATGAAGATTGCGCCGGCGATGGGGCGGGACAACCTCATCGTCATCACCATTTCCGGCAGAGGCGACAAGGACTGCGCCGCCATCGCCCGTTACAGAGGGGAGGATCTCCATGAGTAAGATCCGGAGAGCATTTGAAAACGGCAAGGCGTTCATCGCCTTCATCACCTGCGGCGACCCGGATCTGGAGACCACCGCCGAAACCGTCCGGGAAGCGGTACGGAACGGCGCGGACCTCATTGAGCTGGGCATCCCCTTTTCCGACCCCACCGCGGAAGGTCCCGTGATCCAAGGGGCGAACCTGCGGGCGCTGAAGGGAGGCGTCACCACGGATCAAATCTTCTCCTTTGTGGAGGAGCTTCGGCGGGACGTGACGATCCCCATGGTCTTTATGACCTACGCCAACGTGGTGTTTTCCTACGGCACGGAACGCTTCCTTTCCGCCTGCGCCACCCTCGGCATGGACGGGCTCATCCTGCCCGACCTGCCCTTTGAAGAAAAGGAGGAATTCCTGCCCCTCTGTCGGCAATACGGTGTGGACCTGATCTCCCTGATCGCCCCCACGTCGGAAAACCGCATCGCCATGATCGCAAAAGAGGCGGAAGGGTTCCTGTATATCGTTTCCAGTCTCGGCGTGACGGGCACGCGAAGCGAGATCAAGACCGACCTCGCTTCCATCGTCAAGGTGGTGAGGGAACACACCGATCTGCCCTGCGCCATCGGGTTCGGCATCTCCACGCCGGAGCAGGCAAGGAACATGGCTTCCCTTTCCGACGGCGCCATCGTCGGCTCCGCCATCATCAAGCTGCTGGAAAAGCACGGCAAGGACGCGCCGAACTACGTGGGCGAATACGTCAGATCCATGAAAAATGCCATACGGCAAATGCCGTAACGGTAGAATCGCATACAAATGCACCCCCTTTTGCGAAGGGGGTGCATTGATATCCTTGCGTATACGTAAGAACAGATTTCTGCCGCCGGTTTACCGTTTGATGGGCAGCCATTCCAGCGCCCGGCGGATCCATTGGTCCCAGAACTCCCAGGTGTGGGAACCGGGACCTTCCTCATAGGTCAGGTCCACCCCCAGCTCCCGGAAAACCTTCTCGGCGGTCAGGTTGTCCTGATACAGGAAATCCTCCCGTCCGCAGCAGGCGAACAGTTTGGGCGGATGCTCCGCCTGCACCGCCTTCTTTGCCGCCACGAACAGGTTGTCCTCGCCGCTTTCCAGTTCTTCGGGGGAAGCGTAGATGGCGTTCCAAAACGCGGCGTTGTCCGGGAGCTGCCGCCTCACAAAGGCGGCGATGTCCAGCACGCCGGAAAGGGACGCCGCGGCGGCGAAGCGATCCGGGCGGCGCAGCGCCAATTTCAGCGCACCGTAGCCCCCCATGGAAAGCCCGGCGGCAAAGGTATCCTCCCGGCGCGGGGAGATGCGGGGGAAGAAGTTCCGGCAGAGGACGGGCAGTTCCTCGGACAGGAAGGTCCAGTACCGCCGTCCGCACTGCATATCGCTGTAAAAGCTCCGCTCCCCGAAGGGCATGATGACGGCGATGCCCAGCTGGGATACATACCGTTCGATGGAGGTGCGGCGCATCCAGATGGTCTGGTCATCGGAAAGACCGTGCAGCAGGTAAAGCACCGGATAGGTGTCCCCGCCGTCGACACTGTTCATGCCGATCTGGTTGGTGGCGGTTTCGGGCAGCAGCGCCTCAAAGGTGATGCAGTGCCCCAGAACGTTGGAAAAGCAGTGGACTGTTAAATGTGCCATATTGGATCGTTTCCTTTCAGTTTTGTGTATCGCGTAAGGGTTTCAGACAGCGTTTCAGATCCTCCGGGATGCGGCGGCTTTCCAGCGCCTTTTGAATGGCCTTCCGGTGGGTCCACGGGGGCAGGCGGCGTTCCGTGAAGTACGGCAGGGTCGCTTCCTGCTGTTTGGCAAGCGCCGTAGCAAAGTACCACGCCACCATCATGTTGACGTAATATTCCTCCCAGCGGACGCCGGCAACGAGGTCGAGATGCGCCGGCGAGAAGCGGTCGTCCAGAAAATAGCGCATCAGCATCCCGATCCCGTACCGCACGGTATAGGGGCGGTCGGAAGCGATCCACGCGAGGATCCGTTCGTACAGCCGCTCGGGATCTTTGGCAAGCTCTTTGGGGTTCACCAGATCGCACACCGCCCAGTTATCCACATAGGGCAGGAAGCGCTCCAGCTCCGCGTAGAGGGATTCCGGCTCCCGGATGCGTTCCAGCAGGAAGCCGTGGAGGGCATTTTCTTCGTAATAAGCGTGGGGCAGGGAGCGAAGGAAGGCTTCCCCCATGGGGGTGCCGGAAAGCTCCTTGGCGAGCCCCCGCAGCGCGGGGATGCGGACCCCGATGACGGTTTCCTTCTCCACCGTGGGGAGCAGGGCGCTGTTGAAGGCGCGGTAGGGCTCGTCCCGCAAGGCGAGCAGCTTTTCCCGGACCCGGTCCGTCTGCATACGTTCCAGAATGGTCACGTCCGCCGGACAGAAGGAAAAGGAGGGGATCTCCTCCGGGGTGATCCAGCGCAGATCGTTGTGTTCGAACAACTGCGGCACACCCTCCGCGATGCGGGCGTTGAACAGGGTCAGATGTACGGTCAGATCGGGATAGACGTGCTCCACCTCGAAGTAGACGTCCTCTGCCGCGACGGTGACGCCAAGCTCCTCGCGACATTCCCGGACGAGCGCCTGTACTTTGGTCTCCCCGGGCTCCACCTTCCCCCCGACAAACTCCCACAGCAGCCCTCTCGCCTTGTGGGGCGGACGCTGGCAGATCAGAAAGCGCTCCCCTTCCCGGATCAGCGCGGCGACGACTTCGGTCATACTGACGGTCTCATTCCTTTCATATTTATAAATATTTCCTTTTTTGCCCTGGAAACCTGTTGACAGTTTGCAAAGAATTTGTTAAAATAAACCCGGAAAAAGGTTGATACAGCTTTCAAAAGAAGGGTTTTGCATGGAGCAAAAGAAGCAAGTGACGGAAAACACTCTTTCGGAAGGATGGCAACAGCTTCCCTACCCGGCGTACCGCCTCGACGAGGAAGGCAGGTTCCTCTCCCGCAACAAGTCTGCCAATCCGCGGATCCTCCCCATCCGGATGCGGTCCGCGATTGACCGCTACCTCTCCGGCGCGGACCGGAAGCGGGTGGAGGCGCTGCAAGTGGGGGAAGAAGCGCTGGTGGATCTCCAGTTTTTCGGCGCCCACGGCGCCATCGTCTACCGCTGTCAGGGCGGATACTGGGTCGCTATGCGGGATCTGACCACCCATCTACTCAACTGCGTCCAACAAAGCGGGAGGGAGATACCCCCGTTTTTCACCGCCATTGAACAGCAGATTCAAAGCCTTCGGGAGGAAAAGGAACAGTTCCCGAAGGAACTGAAGCTCCTGCGGGAGAATTACCGCAGGATGCTCCGCTACCACTCGGAAATGACCATGTACCTCCACTACACCGGGGGAGATCTGGAGCCGTGCGAGGTTTGCGAGATCACGTCTCCGCTGGCAGGGCTGCTGGAGTCCGCCGAAAAGGTCCTGCGCCCCAACGGATTCCGCCCCGGCATACAGCTGGAGGAAAGACCGGCCTATGTGCGGGGAGATACGCGGGAGATCCGCTACGCTGCCGCTCTGATGATCGCCTGCGCGGCGGAGCATCTGCGGGACAAGCAGCATTTTTCCATTCACAGCAGGATGTTCGGGGAGGAATATCTCTTCTCCGTTCTGTTTGAGCCGCTGCCGGAGGGCAAGCTCTACCACACCCTCCTTTCCGGCAGGTATGAGGAAGGGCTTTCCTCCGCGTTTGGCACGCTGTTTTTCCAGCTTTTGCTGCTGAAAACGCTTGCGACCGCCAACGGCTGGCGGTTTTCCGCGGTCAACGAGGGCAACCGGGAGGGCTTCCTGCGGATGACGCTGGCGCTCCCGCTGACCGACCGGCGCCCGCTGCAGCTGAACGAAACGCCGGATCCCCTGCCGCTGCTGAAGCAGCTGCTCTCCTTCTTGTTCCCTCTGGAGGACGAATAGGATCGTCTCCATTATACGCCTCCCTGCCCGATTTGTCAACCGAACGGGAAAAGTCTTGACAAGGCGGGTAAAATATGCTATGCTATTTTACACGTTTTTCAACATGGCGCACACGGAAGGAAGGAGGAAGAACAGATGGCGGAAAAGCTGCTTTTGGCAGTCAATCCCCGCGCGGGAAAAGGGCAGGCGAAGCGCGTCCTGCTGGAGATCGTCAGTATGTTGACGGACGGCGGGTTTGACGTCACCGTTCTTCCCACCAAACCGGGGGCGGAAACGCCGGAAAAGATCGCCTCCCTGCTACGGGAGGGCGGGTACGACCGGGCGGTCGCCTGCGGCGGGGACGGCACCCTGCACCTGACCGTGGAGGGCGTTCTGCGTGCGGAGACGCACACGCCCGTGGGCTACATCCCTTTGGGCTCCACCAACGATTTTGCCAATTCCCTGTCCATCCCCACCTCCTGGCGGGAAGCCGTGAAAATGCTGCTGAAGGCGGCGCCGACCGGGCATGACATCGGGTTCTTCAACGGGCACCCCTACACCTACATCGCCTGCTGCGGCGCGTTTGCGGAGACTTCCTTCACCACCAGTCAGACCCTCAAAAATCAGTTGGGGCATGCCGCCTATCTGCTGGGCGCCCTGCCTGCGCTAACCACCCTGCATCCCTTACATCTGGAGGTGGAAGCGGAGGGGCTTCACGTGGCGGGACCGTTCCTGTTCTGCGCCATGGCCAATACCCGCAGCATGGCGGGAGTCGTCCACCTCAAGCAGGAGCAGGTGCATTTTCAGGACGGGAAGTTCGAGCTGCTGCTCATTCGCTACCCCAACAACCTGCTGGACGCGGGAAAATTGGCGGCGAAGCTGCTCGCCTCCGACACGGAGGATCCGCTGGTGCTTCTGCATCACGTTTCCTCCTGTAAGATCCATTCCAAGACCCCCATCAGTTGGTCTTTGGACGGCGAGGACGGCGGAAAACATACGGAAATCGCGCTTTCGGTAGAAAAATCTGCCATTGATATTTTGAAATCAGCGAAAACCTCTTGACGGAAAGCAAATTTCCGTGTATAATAAAGAGATGATGTTGATCAAAAAAGGAAAGGATATATAAGATGAATCTGACTAAAGCGACAAGCGTCATGCGCTTCGTCCTGTTGGTGCTGGTGATCGGCGCGCTGCTGGCGTTCTCGATCTTCGGCTTCTACATTTCGGACGACAAGCAGCTGAAGGGCATTTTCGAGGAAGATACGGTCCGCCTCGGTCTGGATCTGGCGGGCGGCTCCTCCATCACCTATCAGGCGCAACCCAAGGGAAACAAGGCCGTCACCGCAAGCGGGATGGATGGCATGCTGGAGGTTATGCGCAGGCGTTTGGATAACGCCGGCTTCACCGAAGCGCTCGTCTATCTGTACGGCGACGATAAGCTGGTGGTGGAACTTCCCAGCGTGGACGATCCCACCGCTACGGCAGCCAACCTGATGCAGACCGCCGAGCTGGAATTCCGCATCCACGGGCAGGACAAGGCCGCTCTGACCGGCGACGATGTGGCAAGCGCAAGCTGGGGATATGACCCTGATCAATCAAAGACGGGCGAAGTCCTCTATGTCGTCAACCTGAAACTGACCGGCGAAGGCGCGAAGAAGTTCGCGGAAGCAACAAAATACTGCGCAGCGAACAATTTGACGCTGGATATTTACGTGGACGGCGTGGCCATTTCCACCCCCACCGTCAAATCCGAGATCACCGGCGGCGACGCGGTGATCAGCGGTTCCTTCACAGCGGATGAAGCCAAGTCGCTGGCAAGCAACATCGACGCAGGTAAACTGGCATACACCCTCAAGCAGATCAGCATGGAAAGCGTCAGCGCTTCCCTCGGCTCCAACGCGCTGCGCATCTCCCTCATCGCGGGCGCGATCGGTCTGCTGCTGGTGGTTCTGTTCATGAGCATTTACTACCGCATCCCCGGCGTGTGGGCTTCCCTTGCGCTGGTGTGCTACATGGCCATCTTCTTCCTGGTTCTCGCCATCGGGCAGTTCAACCTGACTCTGACGGGTATCGCGGGTATCGTGCTCTCCATCGGTATGGCGGTGGACGCGAACGTGGTCATTTTTGAGCGTATGAAGGAAGAACTCGTCACCGGCAAGAGCGTGCGGAGCGCCATCAAGAGCGGTTACAAGCGTGCGCTGTGGGCGATTCTGGACGCCAACATCACCACCATCATCGCCTGCGTCGTGCTGTACTTCTTCGGTACCGGTACCATCCGCGGCTTTGCCACCACGCTGGGCATCGGCGTTGTCATCTCCCTGTTCACCGCGTTGGTTGTCACCCGCGCCCTGCTGTACCTGGGCGTAGGCATGGGCATCGGTAGCACCAAGGCTTACAAGGCCGGATTCGGAGGGAAACAAGATGCTTAAGAACTATCATTTTATCAAAAACAAGAAGATCACGCTGATCATCGTGGGCGTGGTCGTGCTGGTAGGTATTCTCTCCATGTTGATCCGCGGCTTGAACTTGGGCAGAGATTTCACCGGCGGTTATGAGCTGACCATGGACATGGGTCAAACGGTGGACGACAAGACTGCTTCCGATGTGGAAAATGTTCTTCGCACACAGTTTGAAAAGATGATCAAGGATGAAAAGCTGGAAAACCTGTTTGCAAGCAAAAACGTAGACGATTACGTCTCCTCCGTCGCCCACAGCGATTCCGAGATCACGGTCAAAGGAAGCAAAAATCTGGAAGGCGAAGTGCAGGAAGCCGTTAAAAAGGCCGTCGTCGATGTTTACCCGGACGCCCTCGTGGTCGGGCTGAACAACTACTCCCCCACCATTGGCGATATGATGATGAAAAATGCCATCTGGGCGGTGGTGATCGCGGTGGCGCTGATGCTCATCTACATCGCCATCCGGTTCGAGATCGCCTCCGGTCTCGCGGCGGTCATCTGTCTGCTGCACGACCTGTTCGTGATGCTGACCTTCTACTCCCTGCTGCAGATCCCGATCACTTCGTCGGTCATCGCGGCGTTCTTAACCATCCTCGGTTACTCCATCAACGCCACCATCGTCGTGTTCGACCGGATCCGTGAGAACCGCAAGAAGGCGAGCGAGATCCCCTTTGGGGAAGTGGTCAACGCCAGCGCACACGAGACCATGGGCAGATCCGTCAACACCACCGTCACCACGGTGCTGACCATCGGCGCTATCTTCGTCGCCTGCTTCGCAGCGGTCATCCTTTCCCCCACCTCCAACCTGGGCACGCTGCGGGACTTCGCCGGCACGCTGATCATCGGTATCCTCGCCGGTCTGTTCTCCTCGGTGTTCCTCTCCGGTATGCTGTGGGATGCGCTCTCCTTTATCGGACCGAAAAAGGGCAAGAAGAAGGCAAAAAGAAAAGCATAAGCGATCAACAAGATCGACAGGGCGGGTCCGGAAAACGATCCGCCCTTCATTTCTATAAAAGTAAGGAACGCTTCTTATGTATGATATGAAAAAGATCCGCAATTTCTCCATCATCGCCCATATCGACCACGGCAAGAGTACCCTTGCCGACCGGTTGCTGGAATACACGGGCGCCGTGGAAAAACGGCTGGTGGAGGAGCAGCTTCTGGACAACATGGAGCTGGAGCGGGAACGGGGCATCACCATCAAGGCCCGCGCCGTGCGCTTCCCTTACACGGCGGAGGACGGGGAGACTTACCAGCTCAACCTCATCGACACCCCCGGTCACGTGGACTTCGGGTACGAGGTCTCCCGTTCCCTGACCGCCTGCGAAGGAGCCGTCCTCATCGTGGACGCAACGCAGGGGGTGCAGGCGCAGACCCTCGCCAACGCCTATCTGGCGGTGGACAACGATCTGGAGATCCTGCCGGTTATCAACAAGATCGACCTCCCCAGCGCGGATCCGGACGCCGCCAAGCGGGAGATCGAGGACATCATCGGCATCCCTGCCGAGGATGCGCCCTGCATCTCCGCAAAAATGGGGTTGAACATCCAAGAGGTGCTGGAACGCATCGTCAAGGATATCCCCTGTCCCAAGGGTTCCACGGAAGAACCGCTGCGGGCGCTGATTTTTGACAGCTATTACGACGCTTACAAGGGCGTTGTGGTGTATCTGCGGGTCATGGACGGCAGCCTGAAGGTGGGCGACACGGTACAGATGATGCACACCGGCGCCTGCTTCGACGTGGTGGAGGTGGGCACCCTCTCCGCCTTCTCGCTGGACAAGCGGGATTGCCTGTACGCGGGGGAAGTGGGCTACTTCACCGCCGCCATCAAGAACATCGGGGACACCAAAGTGGGCGACACCGTCACCCTCAAGAGCACCCCTGCCGCAGAACCCCTTCCGGGCTTCAAAAAGGTGCAGCCCATGGTCTTTTCCGGCGTCTACCCCGCCGACGGCGCCCGCTACGGCGATCTGAAGGAGGCGCTGGAGAAGTTACAGCTCAACGACGCGTCGCTGGTGTTCGAGCCGGAGACTTCCGCCGCACTGGGCTTCGGCTTCCGGTGCGGCTTCCTCGGGCTGCTGCACATGGAGATCATCGACGAGCGGCTGGAGCGGGAGTTCAATCTGGATCTGATCACCACCGCCCCCAGCGTGG
>JAFLUP010000059.1 GCA_022508745.1 Oscillospiraceae bacterium
GCCACCGCCTTCTTCGACGACGAAGGCACCCTCACCGGGGACACGGTGGTCATCGACCGCGGTATCCTCCGCACCGGTATGTGCGATGCATTGAGCGCCTCCCGCCTCGGCGTGGAACCCACCGGCAACGGACGGCGGGAGAGCTACCGCCGCAAGGCGTACACCCGCATGACCAACACGTACTTCGAGGGCGGGAACGCCACGCCCGAGGAGATGATCGCCTCCGTCAAGGACGGCTTCCTGCTGGAGAACCCCTCCAGCGGCATGGAGGACCCCAAGAACTGGGGGATCCAGTGTATGGTCACCATCGCAAGGGAGATCAAGGACGGCAAGCTGACGGGGAGGATCTTCTCTCCCATCGTGCTGACCGGTTATGTGCCGGATCTGCTGAAATCCGTCACCATGATGAGCGGAAAGGTGGAACTTTCCGGCAGCGGCTACTGCGGGAAAGGCTATAAAGAGTGGGTCAAGGTCTCCGACGGCGGCCCCTATATGAAAGCACGAATCAGGCTAGGATAAGGGGGACTAAACCATGTTTACACGTATTCAATCCGCGCTGCAAGCGGAACATATCACCGTTTATCGCATCGTCGAGACGGTGGAGGAAACGGCGGAGCTGTTCTTCGTGCGCCATGCGCTGGATCAGCGCCGCATCACGGACGTGACGGAATACCAAGTCACCGTTTTCCGGGACGGCAAAAACGGCAGCGGGGAACCCACGCGCGGCTTTACCTCCGTGACGCTGGATCCCTCCCTGTCCGATGAGCAGCTTGCCGAAGCTCTCCGGGGGGCGTACTTCGCCGCGAAGTTCGCCGCCAATCCTTACTATGACCTGCCCGAGCCCGTTCAGGCTCCCCCGGTGGAAAAAACAGGACCTTTGGCGGAAACTCCCCTCGCGGAAAGCGCCGGCGTCATGACGGAAGCGCTGTTCGCTGCCGACGTCCGGGAGGGCGCCTTCCTCAACTCCGCCGAGCTGTTCGTCTCCCGCCTGAAGCGCCGCATCCTTTCTTCGGAGGGCACCGACGTTTCCTACACGGACGCTTCCGTCAAAGGGGAATTCGTGGTGCAGTGTCCCTCCCCGGAGGACGTGGAGATGCACGTCACCTACGCCTACGGCGAACTGGAGCCGGAGGCATTGCAGGCGAAAGTGGCGGAAGCCCTCACCTTCGTGGCGGATCGCGCCCGCGCTTCCCGCACGCTGAAGAGCGGCAAGTACGATGTGGTGTTCAGCGGCAACGCCCTGCGGACGGTGCTTTCCTATTACGCGGAGCGTTCCTCCGCTTCCACGCTTTACGCCAAGTATTCCGGCTGGAAATGCGGCGACGACGTGCAGGGGGAGGGCGTGACCGGCGAAGCGCTGGATCTGACCCTTTGCGCCACCGTCCCCTATGACGGAGAGGGCATCCCCATGGCGGATCTGCCGCTGGTCGGGGAGGGCAAACTGCTCGCCGTCCACGGGGGGAACCGCTTCTGCCGCTATCTGGGGGTAAAACCCACCGGGAACTTCTCCAAACTCCGCTGCGGGAACGGAAAAATTCCCTTCGAAGCGCTGAAAAAAGCCCCCTGCCTGTGGGCGGTCACCTTCTCCGATTTCCAGATGGATTCCTTCTCCGGGCACTTCGGCGGGGAGATCCGTCTGGCGTACCTCATCGGGGAGGACGGCTCTGTCACCCCCGTCACCGGCGGCTCCGTCAACGGCAGCCTGTTCGAGGCGCAGAAAGACCTGCAATTCTCCTCCGAGCGCTACGAAACGGCGACTTACGAAGGTCCATACGCCGTTC
Source organism: Oscillospiraceae bacterium (assembly GCA_022508745.1). Classification (GTDB taxonomy): domain Bacteria; phylum Bacillota; class Clostridia; order Oscillospirales; family CAG-382; genus Coliplasma. Next base: position 1,782 of record JAFLUP010000059.1, read on the forward strand.
GGATGTCCGGCGTAAGCGTTTCGGGATCAGAGGCATAAATGCCTCTGATCGGAAGTTTTACCTTGTCGGTCTTCCGACCGCCAGTTTGCTGCCGCAAAATCGGTAAAAACTTTCGTGTTGCGCAGAGTAGGAGGAAATCATGAACTACCTCGTAGGCACATTGGTGCTGGATACCGAGCAAAAGCCCCGCGTCCGCATCACCTTTTCGGACGGCAGGCAGATCGAGGCGGTGTATACCGATACCTTCGGGTATAACCACTCCTTCTATACCGACGAAGGCAGGGAGATCCGCCTGTCCAATCACTTCATGCACCTGAAAGGGATCCGGATCGAATTGGTGTAAAAAACGCAACTCCCGATATTCGGGAGTTGTTTTTTGCGTGAAAAATGCGAAAAAACACTGGATTTTTCTCTGCGGATGTGTTATAATCTTTTGAATGATACGATTCACCGGAGGTGCATCCAATGAACATCATCATCGACGCCATGGGCGGGGACAACGCGCCGCTGGAGGTCCTGAAGGGGGCGATCAAGGCCCGTGCGGACTTCGACGTGGAGATCACCCTCGTGGGGGATAAAAAAGTGATACAAGCCTGCGCGAAGGAAAACGGACTGGATCTTTCCGGTCTGCAGATCCGCCATGCGGAGACGGTCATTGCGGTGTGCGAGGACCCGCTGGACATCCTCAAAAAGAAAAAGGATTGCTCCATGGCGGTAGGGATGCGGATGCTGGCAGACGGGCAGGGGGATGCGTTCCTTTCCGCCGGTTCCACCGGCGCTCTGGTGGTGGGCGGAACCATGATCGTCGGCAGGATCAAGGGCATCAAGCGCCCCGCCATCGCCACCGTCATGCCCACGACGGATCAGCCCGTCATGCTTCTGGACTGCGGCGCCAACGCCGAGTGCCGCCCGGAAATGCTCACCCAGTTTGCCGTCATGGGGTCCGCTTACATGAACAAGATCCTCCACGTGGATTCTCCCCGGGTGGGGCTTGTGAACATCGGCACGGAGGAATCCAAGGGCAGGGGCGTGGACAAGGATGCGTACAAGCAGCTTTCCTCCGCTCCCATCCGCTTCATCGGCAACATCGAGGCGCGGCAGATCCCCATGGGGGAAGCCGACGTGGTGGTGACGGACGGCTTCACCGGCAACGTGCTGCTGAAGATGTGCGAGGGCATGGCGGGATTCTTTTCTTCTGAGCTGAAGCGCAATCTCTCCTCGGGTCTGCGCAACAAACTGGGCGCCGCCTTGGTCATGCCCGCCATCCGAGGGCTGAAGAAGAAATTCGATTACAGCGAGTACGGCGGTTCCCCCCTGCTGGGGACGGCAAAACCGGTCATCAAAGCCCACGGCAGCTCCGACGCAAAAGCGTTTTACCACGCCGTCAAACAAGCGAAGGACTTCACCGAGACCGGCGTGATCGAAAAGATCGCCGGCAGCTTTGCGGACACCAAAGAAGGCTGGTTCAAGAAAGCCCTCCAAAGCGTCCCGTGGAAGAGTTGACCCTTTCAAACCCAAACGCACCCGACGTCCGGCAGACGCGGGTGCGTTTTTTGTTTTTCTTTTACCCGATCTTATACGTCCCCAGCACGTGCCGCTTGATGAGCAGGTAGTCAAAGGAGTTGATCCTTCCGTCCCCGTTCACGTCCGCCGCCGCTTTCTGGACGGCGGAGAGGGCGTAGGTGCCCAGACAGTACCGCTTCAGGTACAGGTAGTCCGTCGCGTCGATGCCGCCGTTCCCCATGACGTCGCCGGCGACGGGAGGGCGGTACCCCCAATGGACGACGGCTTTGGACACGAAGGACCCCAGCCATCCGTTGTCCCAGCCCTCCGGTTTGGCGTCCGCTTCGCAATAGACGTCCTTCAGGGAGGAACAATCGCTGAAGACGGAGCGTCCGACGGTTTTCACGCTGCCCGGGATCACGATGCTCGTCAGTCCCTTGCAGTAGCTGAAGGCACGGTCCTCGATGCGTTTCACGCTGTTCGGGATCACGAAGCTCGTAAGCCCCGTGCAAGAGCGGAAGGCATAGCTCTCGATGGTTTCCACGCTGTCCGGGATCTCGATGCTCGTCAGGGAGGAGCAACTGCTGAACGCAAACCTCCCGATGACTTTCACGCCCCGGGGGATCACGCTGGTTTTGCAGCCTGCGACCAGCACTTCCGTCCCTTTTTCGATCAGGCAGTTGCCGGAAGCGTAGTAGACGGGGTTCCCCTTGTCCACGGTGATGCTCGTCAGCGCCGTATCGAGCGCTCCCTCCCCGACGGTTTTCACGCTGCTCGGGATCCGGATACTCGTCAGCTTCTCGCAGTAGCAGAAGGCATAGTTCCCGATGGTTTCCACGCCGTTCGGGATCTCGATCCGCGTCAGGGCGTCGCAGCCGTAGAACGCCATCTCCCCGATGGACCGCACGCTGCCCGGGATCTCGATGCCCGTCAGCTTCGCGCAGCCATAGAACGCTTTCTCCCCGATGGCGGTCACGTTCCGGGGGATCACGCTGGCCTTGCACCCCGCGATCAGCTTGTTCGTCCCTTTCTCGAGGATGCAGTTGCCGGAAACGTAGTAGGCGGGGTTCCCTTCGCCGATGAGGAAGGTCGTAAGTTCCTTGCATCCGCTGAACGCCCCGCCGTTGATGCGTTTCACGCTGTCCGGGATGGTCACGCTGTTGATGTCGATTCTGCAATTGCTGAACACATCCGCAAGGATGGTTGTCACGGGGCAGCCCGCGATCGTATCCGGGAACGCCATGTCCGGGTCACGACCGACGTACAGCCAGATGGTCGCTTCGCCGTTTTTGATGGTGTAGGCGAAGTCCCCGTCGGTGTCGAAGGGAACGTCCGCCGAGGCGGGGATCCCCGGGATCGCGAGGAACGCGACGACGAGGAGGATACATAAGAACTTTTTCATGTGTGTTTCTCCTTTCTCATTTAACCGATCTTGTAGGTGCCCAGTACGTGCCGCTTGATGAGCAGGTAGTCAAGGGAATTGATCTTTCCGTCGCCGTTGATGTCGGAGACGGCCTTCTGCGCGTCGGTGAGGGCGAGGGTGCCGAGACAGAAACGCTTGAGGAACAGGTAGTCTGTCGCGTCGATGCCGCCGTTCCCGCCGAGGTCTCCCAGCAGCCCGCTGAAGGAGCCGTTGTGTCCCCAAAGCACCACCGCCGGACAGTCTGCCATCCAATCCGCGCTCCAGCCCGTCGGCTGGGACGCCGCGTTGCAGTACACTGCCGACAGATTGCGGCAGGTGGAGAACACGCCCTTCCCCATCGCTTGGATGCCCTTCGGGAGGGTGACTTCCGTCAATCCGCTGCAGGCGAAGGCGGTGTTCCCGATGTGGGTGACGCCGTTCGGGATGGTCACGTTCTCCAGTGCGCGGCACCATACGAAGGCGGAGGTGCCGATGGACTTCACGCTGTTCGGGACGGTCACGCTTTTCAGGTTGTCGCAGTTGCTGAACGCACCGTCCCCGATGGCGGTCACGCCCTCCGGAAGGGTCACGCGCGTCAGTCTGTCGCAGCCGTCAAACGCCCAGTCCCCAATGACCTTCACGCCCTTCGGAATCATCGGCTCCGGCAGGTTCCCGCCCCGGATCAGCCTGCCGGTGGCTTTCTCGATCAGACAATCCCCCTCCGCGTAGTAGGAGGGGTTCCGCTCCGACACCGTAAAGCGCACCAGCGCGTCGCAGCCGAAGAACACGCCGAAGGTGGAATCCTCCTCCCGGAACGCCCGAACGGTTTCCGGGATGACAAGACCGGTCATGCCCTTGCAGTTGTAGAAGGCGAAGTCCCAGATCGTCGTCACCGGCGCGCCGTCCAGCACGGAAGGGATGACCACCTCTCCGCTCAATCCGTAGGCTTGCAGAATGATCGCTTCCCCCTCGTAGACGGTGTAGACGAAGCCTCCGCCCTCCGCCGAAGCGGTCAGCGGCAGACAGGCGAGCGCCCCCGCGAGCAGCGCCAGCGTCAGCAGGAATGAGATGCCCCGCGCGGTTCGTTTTCTTGTGTGTTTCATGTGTTGTACCGTACCTTTCCGTTTTTCTCTTTTCGCCTTATAGACGAATGGGAAACCGGAAAAGTTTTGGTCTGATGAAAAAATTCCTTTTTTTCGCAAAAAAAGAACTGCCGCGAGGGGAGTCCCCTCACGGCAGTCCGCCGTATGTTTATTGTCCGATCTTATAGGTCCCCAGCACGTGCCGCTTGACCATCGCGTAGTCCAGCGCGTTGATCTTGCCGTCGCCGGTCACGTCGGAGGCGGCCTTCTGTTCGTCCGTCAGCGTGAAGGTCCCCAGAACGAACCGCTTGAGCAGCATGTAATCCGTCGCTTCGATCTTGCCGTTTCCATTGAGATCGCCCAGAGTGGGGAGAGAGGGTTCGACAGGATCGGTGGGATCGGATTCCGGCTTGTATCCCCAATGAAGAGTGGCTTTGCATCCACTGACCCAATCGTCACTTTCGTACTCATAGTCACCTTCTCCGTTCCACCAAGTGCTTGGTTTAGATGGTGCTTCGCAATAAATGTCAGTTAAATTGAGGCAGCCCACAAATACGATTCCGAACCATCGTTCTTCATTATATGGATACCTATATGGTTTGATTCCCATGCGTATCACGCTGTCCGGAATGATGATATTGTCCAATCCGAAGCAGTTCCCAAATGCCATAGAGCCTATGCTTATTACGCTCCTCGGGATTGTGACACTTGTGAGGGAAAAACAGTTATAAAACGCCCCTGCTTCAATTGCTGTCACAGTGTCTGGAATTGTAAGCGTTTTTATATCATCGCATCCCTCAAACGCGGCGTATCCGATAGTTGTTATGCCGTTGGGAATGGTAGTGTTATTAAAACCTTGTACTAAAACGTTTGTTTTGGTTTCGATTAAACAATTCCCTTGCAGATGATACCACTCATTATCATCTGCAACGGCAATCTCTGTTAGGTTTTCGCAGCTTGCAACAAAACCACCACCGATTTCGGTTACACTTGATGGGATATGCAGAACAGTCAGGCCACTATAAGCAAATGCATGTTCACCAATGGTTCTAATATTTGAACCTAATATGACTGTTTTTAGGTTGGTACAGTATGCGAATGCACTGCGCTCAATTTCTATGACAGAATCTGGAATAAAAATATATGTTATTTTATCTTTTCTGTCGAAAGCTCTCGAACCAATTGTTGTTACAGGATATCCACCCAATGTCGGAGGGATTATTACGTCACCGCCGTTTCCATTATAGCCGGTAATAATTGCTTCATCGTTATAGACTGTATATCTGAAGTCTCCTACGCCGTCCGCTGAAGCAGGAAGGGAAAATGCTATAAATGTGCCCAGCAATAGTGCGATCATGAGCAAAATCACCAGTCCGCGCGATTTTGAGAATCGAAGAGTTCCGTTTGCGTTGTTTTTCATGATTTTTTCTCCCTTTTTTGAAAAATCTATAATATTATAACCTATTTCAGGTTAAAAGTCAATACCCTGAAACAGGTTGAATTAAAATATTTACTGAAAACGAAAGGAGAGTGGCACAGTGTATCGTCGTATCCGTGATTTGAGGGAAGATATGGATCTCTCACAGACCAAAATTGCAACTATGCTCGGTATGTCCCAGACCGGTTATTCTAAATATGAAACCGGGGAAAACGATATTCCGACCGCTGTGCTGATTCGCCTTGCGCTGTTCTACGGAACCAGCATCGACTACCTGCTGGGGCAGACCGATCAAAAGGAGCGTTATCCTGACGGATGATCGTCCTGACTGTCTTTCGAGGGCTCATTTAGATATACAAAAAGCCATCCGCAGGCGTCCCCGCCCGTGGATGGCTTTAGTCTACTTGTTTTGCGTTATTGTCCGATTTTATAGGTCCCCAGCACGTGCCGCTTGACCATCGCGTAGTCCAGCGCGTTGACCTTCCCGTCGCCGTTCACGTCGGCGGCGGCCAACTGCTCCGGTCTCAAGGAGAAGGTATCCAGACAGTACCGCTTGAGGAACAGATAGTCCAGCCCGTTGATCACGCCGTTGCCGTCGATGTCTCCGAGGGAGTTGCGCTCTGCCCCGCAGCGGGTGCATTTGCCCTCCTCGAAGTTATGCTTGAGGGCGGGCAAGACGGTGTGCGAAACCGTTTCCCCGCAGTCCGTGCAGATCTTATCCTCGTAGCCGGCTACCGTGCAGGTGGCGTTCTTCCGGTCGGTTTTGGTGTGCTGATGCCCGGTGGCAGGCAGGACTTTGTGCGAGAGGGTTTCCCCGCAGTCCAGACAGATCTCTTCCACGTAGCCGGCGGTGATGCAGCCGGCTTCTTTGCGGTTGGTTTGGGTGTGCTTGTGTTTGCAGGGGCGCGGCATGGGGATTCCCCAATGCACGGTGGCGTCACATCCCCTCGTCCAGTTTTTGTTCCAGCCTGCGGGCTGTTTCGACGCCAGACAGTAGATGTCCGTCATCCGCACGCAGTCATAGAAGACGTCCTCCTCCATGATTTCCACGCTCTTGGGGATTTCCACGGTTTTCAGGTCAACGCAGAAGTAAAACGCTTTCCGCTCGATCTTTTTGAGGGTCTCGGGGAGCGTGACCGACTCCAACTGCGTGCAGACGTAGAACGCGTTGGTCTGCAGGGTTTCGACGCCTTCGCCCACGATGAGCTCTTTGATGGACAGCCTGTCGAAGTACCACGGGGCGTCTCCCAACGTCCCCATGTCCCCCGTGCCGGTGATGATGAGCGTCTGGCTGTCCTGCAGGAAGACCCAGTACATGTCGTTCCCGCACATCCCGTAGCAGCCCTCGTCCAGGCTGAACGGCAGCCCATTTTCCTCCGCGATGGCTTTCGCCTCCGCGAACAGAACGGAAAGATCCTCGGTGTTGATCGCGCTTCTGTCAAAGGGAGTCCCCGCTTTCACGGTACCGCCGTAGTTGTACCCGCGTTCGGGCTCCAGATTCGTATTTCTGTCCACGCCCATCGCCAGCACCTGATCGTAGGTCAGGCGCAGCGCGTCCACGTACGCTTGGTCGATCAGACCGCTTTCCGCCAGAAGCACCGCCGTCGCGTAATCGGTGACGGTCTGGCTGCCGTCGGAATTGTATGTGGGGTACTGGCTGATCCGCCAGATGTTCTCTTTCTCGTCGTAGCTGTACTGGAGCAGTCCTGTTTGCTCCGTCACCGTAACGTCTCTGTATTCGTATAGGTAGGTTCCCGTCGCCTGATCGTAGCCGAGATAGTACCGTTTGTAGGTAAAGACGGGGTAGGTGACGTCGGGGAGGATCACGTCGTCGGTGGGATACTCCTCAAAGGTCACGCCCTGCTCGAACCTGTCATACCTGTCTATGTGCCGTCCGTCGATCCATGCGCTCCGCACGTGGCCGAGGCTTCCGCCCCAGTAGAGGCTTCCCCCCGTGCTGCCCACCGCCGAGGTGTGATAGTAGTCCTCGTCGTTCGCTTTGTACAGGTAGGTGAAAATGCTGTCGAAGCGCACCCATGCGCCGTTCTTTCCCACCGTATCGGCGACGTCCTTCCAGGTCAGGACTTCCTCCGCGGGAACGTCGTCCTCCATGACGATCCGGGCATACTCCGTGTGGAGCTTTTTCAGGCTTTCCATGGTGATCCCCATGTCATCGTTCCCGAAGGTGAAATATTTGGTGATATTTTCTTCGGCGATACCCTGTCCTTTGCCGTTGCCCTGTCCGCCGTAGGTGCGGGTCTCCCCGTTGTAGGTGACATCCACATACGCGTGGCTGACGGAGCTCCACACGTAGGTCGCTTTGTCGTCCAGACGAAGGGCGACCGCCGCCATGGTGGAAGGGAAGCCCAGCGAGTCCCTTACCAGCGGATAGAGCTGCGACGCAAATAAGCGCCGGTTGTCCTCCCGGTCGTAGGGGCTGCCGATGTAAAAGAGCTGATCCACGTACGGGGATCTGTACATATCCCAGTAGTTTGCTCTCCGGATCAGCTTCCCCCGGATATAGTTTCCGCTGTACAGGCAGATGGAGCTGAGCCCCTCTTGGATGGCGTCCATTCGATCAAAGAAGCTGTCCCCTTGGCAATAGTTGTCGATGAGATAGTCAATGTCGTCGCAAAGCGCCGGCAGGGTGACGGTCACGCCGGTGTCCTTCCACTCGTTGATATACCCCCAGTAATCGTAAGTAGGGGTCTGCAAAGAGAGTTTACCGCCGTCGGTATCCACGTAGCCGCACCAGAAGATGTAGCCGCCCTTGACGCGCAAGGTTTCCGGGTTCTCGTACACCACGTCCGCAAACAGACTGTCGGTGCTGTAGGATTCGTACAGATCAATGATCGCCGGCTTCCCGTCATCCAGATAAGGCGAATCGTAATCGACAAAACGGAAGGAATGGGGGTCCGGATTTTCCGTTTTGACAAAGAAATACGTGTTGAAGGGCTTCAGCAGCGGGATGACCTCGTAGGTGTACTGCGCCGCGTTGACGCTGTTCCCTGTCGGCGCCTTCGGGGCGGCGGCTTCTGCCGTTCCGAGCGGGAGCAGACAAGTCAGACTGCCAAATAAGAGCGCCAGCGTGAGGAAAACGGTGACGATTTTTTTCATGGGGTCTTGTGTCTCCTTTTGGGTGGTGTTTTTTTCTCTCTACTTTATAGACGATCGAAACCCGAAAAAGGTTTTATCTTTCGAAGAAATCGTCGCGATTTTTTCCTTTTCGGAGAGGGAACCTGCGGCTATTCCTTTGCCGCGTCCCCCGCCAGCCTCCGCGCTTCCGCAAGGCTGACGCCTTTTTCCCGGGCGATGCGGGCGAGGTCCTCGTACTCGAATTTGGATCTCTGCGCCCCGTACCCGGAGGAATCCTTCCGCCGCACCGCCCCGTAGGGGGTCTGCACCGTCTCCACCCTGCGGTCGAGGATATACCGGTGGGTCACCGTTTCCCGCACGCCGATGGTGGTGGTGTGCTTGAACAGCAGGGAGAGCATGGCGTCCTTGTCCTGTTCCTTGCACATCACGCGGATGAGCGTGCCGGGGCGGGATTTCTTCATCATGATGGGCACCGTGTATACCTCGTGGGCGCCTCCCTCAAACAGCCGCTCCGTGGCAAATCCGATCTCCTCCGCCGTCATGTCGTCCACGTTGCAGGAAAGCTCCAGCACGATGTCCGTCCGGTCGGTTGTTTCCCCCAACAGGGCGCGGACACAGTTGGCGGCAGGGAAGTCCTTCTTCCCCATGCCGTAGCCGATGGCGAAAGCCCGCATCACCGGCATCTCCCCGAACCGGGTGGCGAAGTGCTTCAGCAAAGCCGCCCCCGTGGGGGTGCAGAGCTCTCCGCGGATCTCCCCGCCGTAAATCGGCACGTCCCGCAGGATGTACGCCGTCGCCGGCGCGGGGACGGGAAGGATCCCGTGGGCGCATTGCACCTGCCCCGCTCCCACATGAACGGGGGAGACGACCACCTCGTCCGGCGAAAGCCGATGCAGCAGCAGACAGACAGCGGTCACGTCCGCGATGGCGTCCATGGTACCCACCTCGTGGAAGTGGATCTCCGTCACCGGCTTGCCGTGGGCATGGCTCTCCGCCTCCGCGATCAGCCCGTAAACCGCCAGCACGTCCTGTTTCACTTTCTCCGGCAGGGCAAGATGGGCGACGATGTGTTCGATATCCTGCATCCCGCTGTGGTGATGGTGTTCGTGATGATGATGTTCATGCTCATGCTCGTGTTCGTGTTCATGATGATGTTCATGCGTATGCTCGTGCGTATGGGGATGATGGTCGTGCAGATGCTCGTCCTCTTCCGCCCCGTGCACCTTCACGGAAACGTGGGTGCCGGTGATCCCGCACTTGACGGAGACCTCCCGGGCGATCTCCACGCCGGGGATCTCCAGCCTGTTCAACTCCGCAAGGAACCCCTCCGGGTCGGGCAGAAGCTCCAAAAGCGCTGCCGTAAGCATATCTCCCGCTGCACCCATGCCGCAATCTAAATAGAGTGTTTTCACGCGATTTCCTTCCTTTAATATATACTATATATGGTTGATCCGGCTGGCGAGGAATCCCGCGCCGAACCCGTTGTCGATGTTCACCACCGAGACGCCGCTGGCACAGGAGTTGAGCATGGAAAGCAGCGCCGCCACGCCCCCGAAGGAAGCCCCGTAGCCCACGCTGGTGGGGACGGCAATGACCGGGCAGTCCACGAGCCCCCCGATGACGCTCGCCAGAGCCCCTTCCATCCCCGCCACGGCGACGATCACCCGTGCCGATTGCAGTTCCTCCAGATGGGCAAGCGTCCGGTGCAGACCGGCGACGCCCACGTCGTACAGCCGCGTAACCTTGTTCCCCAGCGCTTCCGCGGTGACGGCGGCTTCCTCCGCCACAGGGATATCGCTGGTTCCGCCCGTCGCCACCACGATGGTTCCTGCACCGTCCGGCTCCGGGAAGTCCCCCAGTACGCAGAGCTTCGCAGACGGGTTGTAGAAAAAGGGGTCCCCCAGCTCCTTTTGTATCAGCTCCGCCGCTTCCTCCGAGATGCGGGTGATGAGGATGGTGTTCTGCCCGTGCTCCCGCAGCGTTTTCGCGATGTGGACGATCTGCCGCGGGTGCTTCCCCGCGCCGTAGATGACCTCTGCCGCTCCCTGCCGCAGCTTGCGGTGCAGATCCACCTTCGCAAATCCCAGATCCACAAAGGGTTCCATGCGCATTTTGCCCGCGATCGCCTTTTCCGCGTCCTCCACGGAAAGCGTTCCGTCCTTGACGGCGTTCAGCAGTTCCTGTACTTCTCCGGCCATGCGGCACCTCCGTTTTTCCTTCATTATATATGGTCTGATATCGCTTCTCGCCCTCATTTTAACACAGTGCCCCCGGTTTTGCAACCCGTCAAAAGGACTTTTCGAAAAAAACAAAATTTTTTTGAAAAACCCCTTGACAAACATTGGAAGATGTGTTATGATGACAAAGCTGTCCCCCAGAAGGGGGTAGCAAGATCGGACATTGAAAACTGAACAACAGAAAAATGTACTACAATATGAAACGTGATGTTTCATGTTGGGACTCGTGAATTCTTTTAAACAAGTAAGTAGAGCAAAA
>JAFLUP010000006.1 GCA_022508745.1 Oscillospiraceae bacterium
GCGCGAGCGTACGGAACCGCAATTCGGCGCAACGAACGTAGTGAGTTGCGACGGGAATTTAGTCGCTGTCTAAAGGACAGCGATTTCCCAAGGTCAATCGCTGTCTAAAAGTCAGCGACTTTAGTCGCTGTCTTTCGAATAGTTCGGCGCTTCCTTTGTGATGTGCACGTCGTGGGGATGGCTTTCCCGCAGACCGGCGTTGGTGATGCGCACGAACTTGCCGGTTTCCTGCAGCGTTTTCACGTCCTTCGCACCGCAGTAGCCCATGCCGGAGCGCAGACCGCCCATGAGCTGATACACCGTCTCGGACACCGGACCTTTATACGCCACGCGCCCTTCCACGCCTTCCGGCACCAGCTTCTTGTTGGACGCCTGGAAGTACCGGTCGCTGGAACCCTTCTGCATAGCGGCGATGGAGCCCATGCCGCGGTAAGTCTTGAACTGACGACCCTGATACAGCTCCAACTCGCCCGGCGCTTCCTCGCAGCCGGCCACCAGAGAGCCAACCATGATCACGTCCGCGCCTGCGGCGATGGCTTTGACCAGATCGCCGGAATACTTGATACCGCCGTCGGCAATGACGGGGATGTCGTGCTTTCTCGCCACGGAGGACGCGTCAAACACGGCGGTGATCTGCGGCACGCCGATGCCCGCCACCACGCGGGTGGTACAGATGGAACCGGGACCGATGCCCACCTTGATGCAGTCCGCACCTGCGGCGATAAGAGCTTCCGCCGCCTCCGCAGTGGCGATGTTGCCGGGGATGAGCTGCGCATCCGGGAACGCGTCCTTGACGGCGCGGCAGGCGTTGAGGATGCCCTCGGAATGTCCGTGAGCAGAATCCAGCACCAATGCGTCCGCACCGGCTGCCAGCAGTGCTTCCGCACGCTTCAGCACGTCCTTGGTCACGCCGATGGCGGCGGCGCAGATCAGACGTCCCTGCGGATCCTTCGCCGCACGGGGATATTTCTTTGCCTTTTCAATGTCCTTAATGGTGATGAGCCCTTTCAGATAGCCCTTTTCATCCACGAGGGGCAGCTTCTCGATCTTGCGTGCCCGCAGGATGGTCTGCGCCTCCTCCAGCGTGGTTCCCACATGACCGGTGACGAGATTTTCCTTGGTCATGACCTCGCCGATCGGGATATCGTAGGTATTCAGGAAACGAATGTCGCGGTTGGTCAGGATGCCGCAGAGCTTCCCGTAGCCGTCTACCACCGGGATGCCGGAAATGCGGTACTTGCTCATCAGCTCCAGCGCATCGTTGACCAGATGGTCGCCGGTGAGGGAGATGGGGTCGTTGATGACGCCGCTCTCGCTGCGCTTGACCCGCTGTACCTGATCCGCCTGATCCTCGATGGACATATTCTTATGGATAACGCCGATACCGCCTTCCCTTGCCATGGCGATGGCCATGCGGGACTCCGTCACCGTATCCATCGCCGCCGTCATCAGCGGGATGTTCAGGCCGATCTTCGCCGTCAGCCGGGTGGAGATGTCGATATCCGCCGGCAGGACGTGACTTTCCGCAGGGATCAGCAGCACATCGTCGTATGTCAGCCCTTCTTTTCCGAATTTTTCTTTGAAATCCATCATAACACTTCGTCTCCTCTATTCAGATTTCTTTTCAACGGTCATGGGAAGCAATCTCTTCCAGAAATTCGCGGTAGCGACGGCGGGGTTTGCGCAAGGGAACAGCGATCAGAAGCAGCAGCACGACAAAGGCGATGCAAAAGCCCGTAACGGAAGGGCTCACGCTTCCCTCCTCCATTGCGCGGTAATAGACGAACCCGTCAAGGAAGGCCAGCACCAACAGCAGAACATAATCAAAAAGACGCTTGGTGAAATGCCCTTTGATGGCGCTGCCGCCGCCGCAGGGAACGATCCTGCCGCGAAACACCGTCGCAAAGGGGTCCAGCGCCCCGCTCGCCCTCCGGATGAGAAACACACGGTCTTCTTTTCTGGAAGCGATGAAAATATTGTCCATCAACGCATCGTTGCCCGCAAACCGCGCAGGAGATGTTTTTTCATCCCAACGCTGTGTCAACTGCTCCGGCGTGAATTTGCTTTCAAGAACCAGCACCGTTCCGTCCCTCCGCTTTTATATTATTTTACATTGTAGCACATTTTTTTCGGAAAGTCAATTGCATTTTTCCCTATTTCGTGCTATAATCTTCCTAATTTCTGACAGAACAGGAGGTCCGGTATGCGAAAAAAGAAAAAAACTGTATCCCACGCGGAGCTGCGCGCGCCGGATATCCTGACGGGTCTTACCGCAGAGGAGGTCCGGCTGCGCACGGAAGCGGGGCTGGTAAACCGCTCCGCGGCGCCTAAAACCAAAAGTGTGCCGCGCATCCTGCGGGAGCATCTCCTGACCCTTTTTAACCTGATCAATTTGCTGATGGCCGTCGCGCTGCTGATCGTGCGTTCCCCGAAAAACACGCTGTTCTTCGGTGTGGTGCTGTGCAACGCTTTTATCGGGCTTTTTCAGGAGCTGCGCGCCAAGCGGACCACGGACAAGCTGGCGATCCTTGCCGCATCCACCGTGACTGTACGGCGGGACGGGAAGGAAGTGCGCATCCCCTCCGACGCGCTGGTGTACGGCGACATCGTTCTCTTCCGTCCGGGGGATCAGATCCCCGCGGACTGCACCCTGCTCCGCGGCGACTGCGAAGTCAGTGAAGCGCTGCTCACCGGGGAAAGCGAGCCGGTGAACAAATCCGACGGCGACACGCTGCTTTCCGGCTCCTTCCTTGTGGCAGGAGACTGTATCGCTTCCGCCACCCGCGTGGGGGAAACCGGGCTTTTACAGGAGATCGCCGCCGGCGCAAAGCAGTACCGGCGAAAGACCTCCCAGATCATCCGCGCCCTCCAGCGCATCATCGACGCGCTCACGGTGCTGCTCATTCCCTATGCTCTGCTGTTCTTCTGGCTGCAATCCAAACGGGTGCCGGGGAACGCCGCCGTGCGCAATACGGTGGCAGCCATGGTGGGCATGATCCCGGAGGGGCTGATCCTGCTGGTCTCCGGCATGATGGCGCTGGCGGTCTATCGCCTTTCCAAGAAGCGGATGCTGGTCAAAGAGCTTTACAGCGTGGAGACCCTCGCCCGCGTGGACACGCTCTGCTTTGATAAAACCGGGACCCTGACCGACGGGAAGCTGACCGTCTGCAACGTCCTGCCCCTGCATGGGGAGCGGGAGCCCATGCTCCGCGCACTGACGCTGATTTCCGGCAACACCGCCGGAAACGAGACGGCAGACGCCATCGCACGCTATTGCGGCGGGCAGGAGGTGCCCCGCGCTTCCTCCGTCACGCCCTTTTCCAGCAAAAGAAAGTACAGCGCAGTCTATTTTGACGATGGACGCGCATATATATTAGGTGCACCGGAAATCCTGCTGACCCCGGACGAGCAGGAGCACCGGCTGACCGCAGATACCCTTGCCGCCGAGTGCAGGGTGCTTTGCGTTTCGGTCGCCGAAGCCGTCGATTCCCCGGAAATGCTCCCTGCGGATCGGCATGCGCTGGGGTTTGTCATGCTCGCGGACACCATCCGCCCGGGCGCGGCGGACACGGTGGCTTACTTCCTGCGGCAGGGCGTACGCATCAAGCTGATCTCCGGCGACCATCCCGTCACCGTCGCGCGCATCGCACGGGGAGCGGGGGTGCCGGAATATGAAAAATATATTGATCTTTCCACCGTCCCGGAGGGCGCCGATTACGGCGCATTGGCGGAAGCATATACGGTATTCGGCCGCTCCACGCCTATCCAGAAGCAGCTTTTGGTACGCGCCATGCAGGAGTGCGGGCATACCGTCGCCATGACGGGGGACGGCGTCAACGACGTCCTCGCGCTGCGGGAAGCGGACTGCGCCATCGCCATCAACGACGGCACGGACGCCGCGCGCAACGTCGCCGACATCGTCATGCTGGATTCGGATTACGCTTCCCTGCCCGACGCCGTGGCGGAGGGACGAAGCGCCATCAACAATCTGGAACGCAGCGCTTCGCTGTTTCTCACCAAAACGATCTATTCCATCCTGCTGGGCGTGCTGTTTCTCATTCTGCCGGGGGCATATCCGTTTATGCCCATTCAGCTTACCCTCATCAGCAGCCTGACCGTGGCCATCCCTTCGCTCATCCTGTCCCTCCGTCCGTCGAAGCAGCGCATCCGGAACAACTTCCTGAAAAACGCGCTGTCGAAGGCACTTCCGACGGGGATCGCCGTTGCGGTGGGCGTCATCTCCTGTACCCTCCTCGGCGGCTACTATCGGCTCCCGCAGTCGGACATTTCCACCGCCTGCTGCATCTGCACGGCTATCTGCGCCGTTTGCGGATTGCTTTGGGTCCTTCATCCGCTGGACCGTATCAAAACGGCAGTCATCTCTTCCGTCAGCGCCGTCTATCTGTTCTGCGCGATCTGTTTCAGCGGTCTGTTCGAGATGCGGTTCACGCGCTTTGATTCCGTCCTGGTCGGGATCGCATCCCTGGCGTTCGCATGCGCGGCTTTCCTGTTTACCGTGCTGCTTCAAAACGGATATACCCGGCTGCACCTTGAAAAGTATGTGGTTCGATTGGTCACTGTCGTTCGCTATTTCTCGCGAAAATTGAATGCCCACCGAGTGGGCGCCTGCGCCGCGCAGGTGGCATATTTCATGCTGTTTGCCACCGTTCCGCTGCTGATCCTTGTTTTTTCCATGACGCGGATCCTTTCCCTCTCGGCGGAAGAATTCCTCGGCGCCTTTTCCCGGATGTTCCCCTCCCTCGTGGGCAGTCTGTTTGAGGACATCGTGCAGAGCATCTTCGAAAGCGGCTCCTCCGTCATGGCTTCCTTCTCCGCCATCGCCGTCCTCTGGTCCTCCTCCAAAGGGGTGTACTACATCATCGGCGGGCTGAATTCCGTGTTCGAGATCAAGGAAAGCCGCAGTATGTTCCGTCTGCGGATCCTTTCCGTCGCCTATACGCTGGCGTTTATCCTCATTCTCGTCGCCACGCTGCTGCTGATGGTGTTCGGCGGTTTTATCACGGAAATCATCATCAACCGGTTCCCGAATCTGGTAGGGATTGTCAACCTGCTGTCCTCCCTGCGCTTCGTCATCGGTCTGCTGCTGCTCACCTTCTTCTTCGCGCTGCTGTTCAAGGTGCTGCCGGACCGGAAAACGAGCTTCGCCGCCCAGCTTCCCGGCGCGGTGCTTTCCGCCGTGGGATGGGTCATTTTCTCCTTCCTGTTCTCCTTCTACGTCAACAATTTTTCCAACTACGCCAACATCTACGGCAGCCTTGCCGCCATCATCGTGTATATGCTCTGGCTGTATATCTGTATGTTCATTCTGTTCATCGGCGCAGAGCTCAACCTGCTGATCCAAAAATCGTCGGAATAACCTTCCTTTGAGGCGGAACGTCCCCTGGCGTTTCGCCTTTTTTCTGTTTGCGTATTTTACGATAATTTTACAGCGGCTTTCCGCCTCTCCTATTGACTTCCGGGAAGTTTTGGTATATAATATAGGACGCTTTTAGAAACCGTCGATTTACCTTTCCAACCTCTTTTTGAAGAAGGGATGAAGATACATATATGAACTTTGCAGAATTGCTGTTTTTGTTTGTTTTCCTGCCCCTCTGTGTCGGGTGCTACCTGTTCACGGGGCAGACCCGATACCGCAATACCGTCCTGTTGGTTTTCTCCCTGCTCTTCTACGCGTGGGGGGAACCGACGAAACTGCTGTTGCTGCTCCTCAGCGCCGTGGTCAACTTTCTGTTGGCGCGCTCCATCGACGCCAACCGGGGCAACCGGCTCTGCAAGCTCTCGCTGGTCCTTTCCCTGGTGTACAACATCGGGATGCTGGCGGTGTTCAAATACACCGGCTTCCTCGTGGAGAACATCAACTCCCTGCTGGGGACAAGCATCCCCCTCGTCAACTCCCAGAAGCTCCTGCCGTTGGGCATCAGCTTCTATACCTTCCAGATCATCTCCTACGTGGTGGACGTGTACTGGGAGAAGGTACCGGTGCAAAAGAACTTCTCCAAACTGCTGCTGTATATCTCCTTGTTCCCGCAGCTTGTGGCAGGTCCCATCGTACGCTATTCTACCATCGCGCAGGAGATCGATAACCGCCGCAGCACCTTGACAGACCTGACCGAGGGCTTTTCCCGTCTGATCGTCGGTCTTTCCAAAAAGGTGATCCTTGCCAATACCCTTTCCCTCCTGCCGCAGGCATTCCTGACCGACAGCATCGCAACCAGCTCGGTAACGGCAACATGGGTGGGTGTGATCGCCTACTCCATGCAGGTGTACTTCGACTTTTCCGGCTACTCGGACATGGCCATCGGCATGGGACGCATCTTCGGCTTCCACTTTGACGAAAACTTCAATTATCCCTTCATCTGCCGCTCCGTTCAGGAGTTTTGGCAGCGCTGGCATATCTCGCTGGGCAGCTTCTTCCGGGATTATCTGCTTTACCTGCCCATCTTCGGCAAGCGGAGGCAATGGCTCTCCCTGTTCCTCGTCTGGTTCACCACCGGTCTCTGGCACGGCGCGAGCTGGAACTTCATCGCATGGGGTCTGTACTTCGGGCTGTTCATCTTCATCGAACAGAAGCTGGGCAAGCGGGTGCTGAAACGCATCCCGGACGTGGCCATGCACATCTACAATAAGATGGTCATCCTCATCGGATTCGGCATCTTCTACTACGACGATTGCTCGACGATCGGCAGCTTCTTCTCCCGGATGGGAACCTTCTTCGGCAACCTGTTCGGTCTTTCCGGCAACGGGCTCTTCCAGGCGGATGAATTCACGCTCGGTCCGAACAGTCCTTTCAACCAAGGCTTGAAGGATAACGTCTATCTGATGAAGTATATCTGGATCTTCCTGCTCGCCCTGCTGTTCTGCTTCCCGCTCCTGCCCATGATCAAGAAGCTGCTGAACAAGTGCAGCACCCCGGTACAGGCGGGCGCACAGGTACTTTCGGGAGTCTGTTGTGTGGGACTGCTGCTCCTCTGCATGGTGATGCTGGTGTCGTCCCGCAACAATCCGTTCCTGTACTTCCGTTTCTGATCGTCTTTCTTCCAAGGGGGCTATCTCATGAAAAAGAACAACAACGCATCGGCGCTTCTGCTTGCAAAGATATTCAGCCTGTTTCTGATGGTGCTCACGTTCCTTGTGATGTTTGTGTATTGCGTCTTTCTGCCGCGCACGAAGGGATCCGACATGGACGGGCTGGTAGAAAAACCGGAACTTACCCTTTCTTCCCTGCTGGACGGCAGCTACACCGCCAATATGACCGACTATTTCTCCGATACGGTCTACGGGCGTGACCGCATCAAGGACCTGTATCATCGGATCAGGGGCTGGTTCGGCAAGGAGACCATCCTCACGACCACGGACGGTGAGGAGGAACAGCTCTTCGGCTCCGGCCACGGGGGCGGGGACGAGCATCCCGATGATTCATCGGAATCTCCCTATTATCCTCCCGTTTCCGGCAGCGAGGGTCCCTCTGATCCCAGCGTTGGTACGGAAAGCTCCGGCGGCGAAAGCGGAGGCTCCGGTTCCGAACCCAGCAGTTCCGGCAACGAGACAAGCGGCACCGAACCCAATCCGCCTCCCGTCCTCAACGAGGAGCTCTGCGACGCCGGTACCATCCTCGGTACCCGTGCGCTGGAGGTCTATTACGGGGACAAAAACCTGAAACACATCCCGGATTTTGCGGCAATCCTGAACAACTTTGCCGCCAGTCTGCCGGGGGTGAACGTCTACTCCATGCCCGTCCCGAAGGCTTGCGCCTATTACCTGCAAACTTCCTCCACCTATGCCAATCAGACGGGCAACTCCCTGCGGGACATGAAGGCCATCGCGGAGCGTCTCTCCGGGGTGAAGAATATTGATATTTACGACGTGCTGAAGAACCACGCGAACGAGGAAATTTACTTCCGCACCGACCACCACTGGACGGGATTGGGCGCCTACTACGCCGCGCAGAAGTTCGCAAGCGATCTGAATCTCCCCTTCCAGGATCTTTCCGCCTACGAAAAGAACGTCCGCCCCGGCTATGTGGGCACCATGTACAAGTACAGCGGCTACAAGCAGGTGTTGAAGGACAATCCGGAGGACTTCGTCACCTATAAGCCGAAGGTGGGCTATACCGCCATCTTCTATAACCAGAGCTTTGGGAACGGACGCACCCGCAGCGCGGAGGACGGTATGTTCTTCCACTACGGCGATGACAGAGTCTCCTCCTGGTACAGCACCTACCTCAACGGCGACGCATACGCCTGGCAGATCAAGTCCGACGTGTGCAGCAACGGGCGCAAGCTGCTCATCGTCAAGGACAGCTACGGCAACCCCCTCGCCAACTACCTGCTGTATTCCTTTGAGGAGATCTACGTCGTGGACACGCGGGTGTTCGAGCTGAAGCTGAAAGGGTTCGTCGCCGACCACGGCATCACGGACGTTCTGTTCGCGGAATCCCTGTTCTCCGCGGTGGGCGGCACCTATATCAACCAACTGAAGGGGTTGTGTTCATGAGACGTAGACTTCTGTTCGCTCTCCTTCTGCTGTTGACCCTCTCCCTGCTGTTTGCCTGCGCGGGCGAGGAAAATCCCTCCGGCACGGACAGTTCCCTGCAAGGGGATCCTTCCGTGTCCTCGAAAAGCGACGTCACTTCCCTGTCGGAACCCCCTTCGGAGGATTCCTCCGACGAAGAACCGTCCGCGGAACCTTCTTCTGCGGAGGAACCCTCTACGGAACCGTCCTCTACGGAGGAACCTTCCGAAGAACCTTCTGAGGAACCGATTTCCAGCGAGCCGACGGAAAGCAGCCAGACTCCCGAGCCCGAACCCGAACCTGAACCTGAACCGGAGCCCGAACCGGAGCCCGAGCCCGAACCAAACCCTCCGGCAAAGCCGCACATCGTCAACGGCTTCCTCGTTTATGATTACCGCGCCATGGAGCAATTCGGCGGCGGTGCCTCCGGCGGACAGATGACGGCGGAGCTGCTCAACAAGTTCAAGGAACGGGTCGGGGACGGCGTGAACGTCTATGCGATGCCCATTCCGAACGCCTCCGCGTATTACGCGCCGGAGGGCTACGAACGTTCCGTTACCAACACGCAAAACGCAGTTTACGGGATGCGGGACGCTCTGGTGAACGTGAAATTCGTTGACGTCTATTCCGCGCTCCTGCCCCATACGGAGGAAGAGATTTACGCCCGTACCGACCACCACTGGTTCGCCCTGGGCGCATACTACGCCGCCGAAGAGCTCTGCAAGGTGGCAAACGTCGATTTTGCCCCCCTTTCGCAGTTTGAGCGCTACTCCTTCGACGGCTTCCTCGGCTCCGCCTATTCCGCCTACGGCGTATCGGAGCTGGCGGCACGCCCGGAAACCTTCGTCTGGTTCGAGCCGCAGCAAACCTACACGGTCAACTACTATACCCACAAATTCCAATCCCCCTCCGCCGGTTCCCTGTTCTCCTCCTCCAAAGGATACACCAAGTTCATCCGCGGGGACGGATATGCGGTGCAGATCCAGACCGGCGTTTCCAACGGACGGAAGCTATTGGTGGTCAAGGACAGCTACGGCAACGCTCTTGCACCCTTCCTGATCGCCGGGTTTGAAGAGGTATACTTTGTGGATATGCGCGAGTTCGCCCGCAATATCCTCACGTTCATCAAAGAACAGGAGATCACGGACGTTTCCTTTTCGATTTCCGTCTTCACCGCCGCCGGTTCCAAGCGGGATAACATCAACCGGCTGATGAATATATGAAAGGAGTTTCCCATGCCTCTTGCTTCTCTTATGTATCCCTTTGACGGCAAGGAATTGCTGGAAAACAAAAAATCCCTGCGCAGGGAGCTGCTTGCAAGCGGCGAGAAACGCATCCCCAAGCGGATCGCGGTGCTGGGCGGGTCCACCACCAACGATTTCTGCAAGATGATGGAGATCTTCCTGCTGAACGAGGGCATCGAACCCACCTTTTACCAATCTGAATACGCCCAGTTCTGGCAGGACGCCATGTTCGGGAATCCCGAGCTGGACGACTTCCACCCGGATCTGATCTACCTCCACACCTCCTTCCGCAATCTGCAGAACGACCTGCCGGAAATGGGGCAATCGGAGGAAGAGGTTGATCGGGCGTTTACCGCCGCTTACGGGCGGTACGAAAGTATGTGGAAGCGCCTGCGGGAGGTCTATCACTGCCCCATCATCCAGAACAATTTCGAATTTCCCGGCTACCGCCTGTTAGGCAACCGCGATTGCTGGGATCCCCACGGCGCGGTGCGGTTCGTCAACCGCATGAACGAGGCGTTCGCTTCCTACGCCGCGCGGGAGGACAGCTTCTATGTCAACGATATCCAGTACGTCTCCGCCTGCTTCGGTTTAGACCGCTGGCTGGACGATTCCGTGTGGTATCTGTATAAATACGCCTGTGCGCTGGAAGCCATTCCGGTCTGGGCGTTCAACACCACGCGGATCATCAAATCCCTGTTCGGGCGGAACAAAAAGGTGCTGGCGCTGGATCTGGACAACACGCTCTGGGGCGGCGTTGTGGGGGACGACGGCGTGGACGGCATCGAGATCGGGGAGGAAACGGCAACGGCAGAATCCTTCCGTGCCTTCCAGACCTACGTCAAAAAGCAGAAATCCATCGGCGTGATGCTCACCGTCGCTTCCAAAAACGACCTGCAGAACGCGCTGGACGGGCTGAATCACCCGGACGGCGTACTGCGCCCGGAGGATTTCATCGTCATCAAAGCGGACTGGGAAAACAAGGACCGCAACCTGATGCTGACCGCCGCACAAATGGATCTGGGCGTGGATTCCTTCGTCTTTGCGGACGACAACCCCACGGAGCGCGCATTGGTCGCCGGTTCCATTCCGGGCGTCGCCGTGCCGGAGATGACTTCGCCGGACGACTATATCCGCACGCTGGACCGCAACGGCTACTTCGAAGTGACCGTCTTTTCCGCAGACGACGCCAAGCGCAACGAGATGTACCGCGCCAACGCGGAACGGGCGGAGCTGGCGCTCACCTTCGGGGATTACACGGAGTATCTCCGCAGTCTGGATATGCGTGCGGACATCCTGCCCTTCCCGGAGGTCTACCTCGCCCGCATCACCCAGCTGACCAACAAATCCAATCAGTTCAACCTCACCACCCGCCGCTACACGGAGGAGGAGATCCGCGCTGTTTCCTCGGACGGACAGCATATCTGCTTGTACGGGAAGCTGTGGGACCGCTTCGGAGACAACGGTGTGGTGTCCGTGGTGATCGGCAGGATCGAGGGCGACGCGCTGCACATGGAGCTCTGGCTGATGAGCTGCCGGGTATTAAAAAAGGACATGGAATTCGCCATGCTGGATACGCTGGTGAAGCAAGCGAAGGAAAAGGGACTTTCCCGCATCGTGGGCTATTACTTCCCCACCGCCAAGAACGGCATGGTGAAGGAGCTGTACGCCAAGTTCGGGTTTGCAAAAACAAGCGAGGACGAAGCGGGCAACACGGTCTGGGAGCTTCCGCTGAAAGGCTACGAAGAACAAAATCACGTCATTCGCGTGAACGCATCTGAATCATAAAAAAGGACGGTATTTCTTATGAACGAAGCAGAACTTTTCACACGACTCAACCGCGTCTTCCGCAAGGTATTCGACGACCCGCGCATCACGGTCAACCGTACGACCACCGCAAAAGACATCGAGGACTGGGACAGCCTGGAGCACATCACGCTGATCGGCGCAGTGGAACGCGAATTCAAAATGCGCTTCACCATGAAAGAAGTCAGCTCCATGAAAAACGTCGGGGAAATGGCGGATATCATCGCCTCCCGCGCAGGCTAAGACGGAAAAACGCCATAGAAAAGCCGAAGTCGCTTTGATCGCGCCTTCGGCTTTTCCTTTCGCTTGCAGTTTTGGGTTGAACATCGAAAGGAGAAAGATAGTGGATACAGAGAAGCTGCAAAGCAGGCATAGGACGCAGTGCTTTCGTTTATGCAACAAAACAAACGTTCCCATCGTTTTCCTCTTGACAAAGAATACAATTTGTTGTATATTGGTCAAACACGCCCTCTGTAGAGAATGTCAGAGGGCACATTTTCTCTTTTGTTCCGGAAAGGAGTGTCAAACGATGCAAACGATCGGATACGCAATCCAAAACCTTTGTGCGCCCTGCGGGTGCTCCTGTACCTACTGTCTGCTGCAAAACTGCCACAAGACGGAAGGCGTGGACTACTTCCGCGGAAAGAAACTGGCAGAGCGGTTCGTCGAATGGGACAAGACCAACGGTAACGGATTGAAATTGGCTTACTACGGCATCGGCTATACCATCGACTACCCAGAGCTGTACGACAACCTCGCGTTCAACCAATCCATTGGCGCACCCAGTGGAAAGTTCCTGCAAATCAACGGCGTTCGTATGCGGAACGAAGAAAAGACAGATGCACTGGTCAAAAGGCTCTGTGAAACAGGCGTCACCATGGTCGATACCACGTTCTTCGGCGACGAAGCCTACCACGACGCTTTCGCAGGGCGAAAAGGAGACTACCGATTTATGCTGCGACTGGCTTCCGGCATTGAAAAAGCGGGAATCGTATGCGCACCCAGTATCCCGGTGTTCGAGAACAATAAACATCTGCTGGATGGGCTGTTCGATACGCTTTCGCAGATAGTCGATCCGGCAAATATTCACTTCTTTCTGAACGATTATCGAGGACATGGCGCAAAGATCGATCACCTCCGGCTGACCGAAGAAGGGTATGCTTCCCTCTCCGATACGGTCAAGCAACATCTGAACCTCAACCGCCACCGAACGGAACGGGATTGGCTCGCCGGCGGCGAACTGCCGGAATGTACCCGCCGTTCCCTTGTCATTTCCCTGCTGCCGGAAAACATTGACTTGTTTGAACGCATGACCTGCGAGGAGGTCATCGCCCGTGTGGAGGCACTGGACGACGCATATTATGCGTCATTGCCGTCCATCAACGAACTGGCGAAGCTCTATGGCGATCCCACGAATACGCACTACTACCGCGTGCGGGATCTGGCATGGAAATGGCAAAAACGTTACCGTGAAGAACATGGAATTACCCTCTACGACGTGACGGACGAACGGCTCTGCCACACGATCAGAAGTTAATCCGAATATAAAAAATCGCCCGCAGGCATACGCCGCGGGCGATTTCCTTTTGATTCACCTGTTATTTAACAGAATCGGCGCTTACCGGGAAATTGAAATACGTATCCGGATACGGTTCTTCGATGAGCCTGAAATGCCACCATTCGGTGCTGATCGGTCGGAAGCCGTGTTTCACCATGACGTCTCGCAGGAGCTTCCTGTTGGCGATCTGTTCCTCCGTAAGCCCGCTGGTGTGCTTGGAATGGGAAATCGCACCGAAATAATCGAATGGGCTGCCCATATCCACTTCTTTCCCGGTTTTATCATCAAACAGGGTCAGATCCACCGTGCTCCCTCTGCTGTGGTCCGATTTGGAAGAAATATAGCCATCCTGAAAGAGCCGGGATTTCTCCACGTCTGGATAAAAATACGGCTTCATTTCCTCGGCGTTCAGGTCCTCCGCCCAGCGCACGAAATGCTCGACCGCCATTTTGGGACGGTACGCATCGAAGATCTTCAGGCGGTAGCCTTGCTCCATGAGATCGTCATTGACTGCTTTCAGCGCCTGTGCCGCCTCTTTGGTCAGCAGAGCGCACGGCTGCTCATATCCGTCGATCCGCTCACCGACAAAATTATAGGTGGAAAAATAGCGAATCTCTAAAATCACCTCGGGGATGACGTCCGTTACAAGCACGAACCCCTCCGAGCCGTCACTTTCTTCCGGCTGACTGTTTTCTTGCGAAAAGATGTCCATACTCTCCGGCTCCTCGGAATCGGTTGACGGGTCTGTCGACGGCGCATCTGCCGAAACGTCTACCGAAGGATTTGACGAAACGTCTGTCACCGTGCTTGTCACAGAGTGAGTCATAGAGTCTGTCAAATCGCTTGCCGGTGCGGCACACCCAAAAGCGATCAGAATCACCAACCCCATGGCAAGCGCCGCAAGCCCTTTTCTCCGGCTGGGTTTCACAACCGTTTACCCGATAAACGCGTTCGCAGCGGTAAGCGTCTCCTGCAAGGCGGCGATATCCACCTGTTTGACCGGGCAGCCGGCTTTGAGCGCCAGCGCAGCGGCAGTCCCTGCGGCTTCGCCCAGCGTGCAGACGATGGGCATGATGCGAATGGACGCCTGCGCTTCATGGGTGGTGGAGATACAGCGACCCGCTACCAGCAGGTTTTCCGCGTCCTTCGGGATCAGACTGCTGTACGGGATGGTGTAATACTGTCCATCCGGGAAGAAGTAATGGGAGGTGCCGGAACCTTCCGGATTGTGGATATCAATATCGTAGTTGCCGGCGGCGATGCGGTCCTCAAAACGGGTGCAGGCGACCAGCTCCTCCGAAGTCAGGATATGCTCGCCGTCGATCATGCGGCTTTCCCGCACGCCGGTCTGCATGGCGGTGGAGAGGATGCGGCAGTTTGCAAACCCCGGCACATGGTCCCGCAGGAAGTGCCAAAGCTCCACCACCTGCTCGCGGGCCTCGATGTCCGCCTGGGTGACGTCCCAGCCGTCCACCGGGTTGCGGCGCACCACACGGGTAGCGTTCAGACGGACGATGCCCGGGAAGGTGGTGTGGAACACCATGATGCCGTCCATAGGATTTTTGATGTAGCCCTTTTCCTTCTCCGCCTTCCAGAGGGGGACGATGTTCCAGTAGTTTTGCTCGAACAGCTCCGGATCCACGCCGCCGATGAGGAAATTGAGCGTCATGGGCTGGCAAAGACCGTCCGAAGGACGTCCAAGACGGAAAGGAAAGTCCGCCAGCGCGGCGATATCCGCGTCGCCGGTACAATCGATAAAATAGGAAGCCGCAAGGGTCATCATGCCGGATTTATTGGCGACCGTGACCGTCTTGACCTTGTTCCCTTCCCGCTCTGCGGAGACCGCATAGCTGTTGAACAGCAGGTCCACGCCGGCTTCCAGCATTTTGCGGTTGAGCAGGATCTTCAGCCATTCGGGGTTAAAGATATTATTCCGCGTCTCCTCTGCGGCGTTCATGTCCGCCACCAGTTCTTCGAAGATCCCGCGGGAGAGGTAGACGATCTCCCCGGTTGCCGGATCCTTATAAAAATACCGCATGAAGGGGTTGACCCCCATGGTGGCAGGCGCGCCGCCAAGGGCGTTGATACGCTCGATGAGCAGAGTCTTTGCGCCGTTCCGCGCCGCCGCAAGTGCTGCGCCGCAGCCGGCAAAGCCGCCGCCGACTACGATCACGTCATAGGTCCGTTCGATCGCTTGATTGCTCATTTGTAGTATTCCTCCCGTTTGATCACGAAATTCTGGATGAACATGATGATAAGCCCGACCGCGGCGATGCCGACGATCACCCAGAATACCGGGTGCGTCCCACCGCTGTTTTCGATTTGCTCGCTGCTTTCCGCCGCGGATACAGCCAGCGCACGCAGAAATCCATCCATGCTTACCATCTCCTTATTTTCACGGACAGTATAGCACTTTTTTCCGCCAAATGCAAGGTTTTTCTTGACATTTCTGCGCATAACAAGTATAATAAAAAATGATTAACATAGGGATGGTACAAACAGAATGGAAGCCATGCACGAAGATATTGAAAAGATTCTCTATCCGGAAGAACTGATCCGCAGCCGCGTCCGCGAGCTGGGCGAACAGCTTTCCCGGGATTACGCCGGGAAAACCCCGATTTTCATTGGGATCCTCAAGGGTGCGATCATCTTTTACGCAGATCTGCTGCGGGAATGTGATCTGCCGGTGCAGCTGGAATTCATGGCAGTTTCCTCCTACGGAAGCGGCACCACCTCCGGCAAGCTGGTCTTTAAGAAGGACACGGACGCCAATCTGGAAGGGCGCGACGTGGTCATTGTGGAGGACATCATTGATTCCGGCAACACCCTCTATCTTCTGCGGGAGGAACTGTCCAAACGCAACCCCGCTTCCATCCGTATCGTCGCACTGCTGGATAAAGCTGCCCGTCGCACGGCGGATATTTCGGCGGATTATGTCGGATTCGCTTGCGCGGACGAGTTTGTCGTCGGCTACGGGTTGGATTTTGCGGAAAAATACCGCAATCTGCCTTATATCGGCGTTTTGAAGCCGCATATTTACGAAAAAACCTGATCTTTTCGGGAACACTCTCACGGGAAAGGAGACGCGCCTATGGATTTCTTTGACGCCTTGAATATGCTGGGCGGGCTGTGCCTGTTTCTGCTGGGCATGAATCTGATGAGCACCAATCTGGAACTGTGCGCCGGGAAGCGGATGAGCGGTCTGCTGGTGAAGGCCACCGGCACGCCTCTGCGCGGCTTCCTGTTGGGCTTTTTGGTGACGTTGGTGATCCAGTCCTCCTCCGCGACCACGGTCATGGTGGTGGGCTTCGTCAGCGCCGGCATGATGACCTTGCAACAGTCCGTGGGCGTGATCATCGGCGCCAACCTCGGCACCACCATCACCTCCTGGATGATCGCGCTGACCGGGCTGGAATCCGATCTGTTCTGGCTGCAAATGATCAAGCCCTCCTCCTTCTCTCCGATCCTTGCGCTGATCGGCGTGGTGCTGATCACCGCAGGCAAGAAGCGCCGCAGGAAGGAGATCGGCATGGTCCTGCTGGGTTTCACCGTGCTGATCTTCGGCATCGAGACCATGTCCGGTGCCGTGTCCGGGCTCCGGGAGTCCCCCGCTTTCGGGAATCTGCTGATCGCCTTCTCCTCCCCCATCATGGGGATCCTGCTGGGAACGGCACTGACCGCAATCATTCAATCCTCCTCCGCTTCCATCGGTATTTTGCAGGCACTTTGCGCCACCGGGCAGATCACCTACGGGCTTTCCGTTCCCCTGCTGCTGGGGCAGAACTTCGGCGCCTGCGTCACCGCGATGATCGCCTCCATCGGCGCCCCGCGGGATGCGAAACGGGCGGCACTGATCCATCTCTATTTCAACCTCATCGGCAAATCCCTTGCCGTCGGGATTTTCTATCTGCTCAACGTGTTCTTGAAGTTCCCCTTCCTGAACGACACTGCCGACGCTTTTGGCATCGCTATGGTCCACACGGCGATCAACCTCGCCGCCGCGCTGCTGCTCCTGCCCTTCAGTAAGCTGCTCATCAAGCTCACCAAGCTGACCGTGCGGGACAGCGCACAGCCCACCCGTTTCCAGAAACTGGACGAGCGTCTGCTCTCCACGCCCGCTATCGCCCTCTCCAACTGCGAAGAAGTCGTCGGGGAGATGGCTTCCCTCTCCATCGAGGCGATTCAGGAATCCCTGCAAGCGTTTGACGCATACAGCGACGAGCTTGCCGACCGGATCCGTGAAAAGGAACATCTGGCGGACCAATACGAGGACCACATCGGCTCCTACCTCATCAAGATCTCCGGGCATCATCAGCTTTCCGAACGGGAAAGCAGCGAGGCAACCAAGCTGCTGCGCGTCATCGGGGATTTCGAGCGTATCTCCGACCATGCGGTGAATCTGTTGGAATCCGTGGAGGAGATCCGGGAAAAGAAGATCAAGTTCACGCCGGACGCGGACGCGGAGCTGCGCGTGCTGTGCAGTGCGGTCAGTGAGATCCTGCTGCTGGCGAAGGACGCCTTCCGGGAGAACGATCTCGCCGCTGCGCAGGACGTGGAACCGCTGGAGCAGGTCATCGACGGGCTGCGGCAAAAGGTTCGTAAGAACCACACCCTGCGGCTGCAAAAGAACGAATGTACCATCGAACACGGCTTCGTCCTTTCCGACATCCTGACCAATCTGGAGCGTGTGGCGGACCACTGCTCCAACATCGCCGGGTGTATTCTGGAATCCCAGCACGCCGAGCTGGATATGCACCGTTACCTCTCCGACGTGCGTACCGAAAGCGAGGAATTCCGCCAGCGGTACCGCGAGTATCGGCAGAAGTATTCCATTTGAGAAGAAACAGACAAACAGGCTTCCGAAATCGTTGGAAGCCTGTTTTTTGCTATTTTGAGAAAAATAGGAAAAGGGGCTTGCATTTTGTGTTTGCTTGTGTTATAATACCCTTGCGACACAACTTGATAATCACCTTTTTCATCTGCATGTGAGAGATGTTTTTACTTTGGTAAAAACACGTCTCCTTGTCTTTGCATCCCTCTGTGCAGGTGAAAGTGAAGAGTTGTGTCGCAGCAATCGGAGCTATGTGTTTTTCGGTGCGTAGCTTCGGCTGCGCACTTTTTATTATTTTCATAAGGAGAGATGAAAAACATGGAAGAAAAAAACGCAAACGCAAGGCTTTGCACGAAGTGCGGAGCGGAACTTCAGGACGGCCAAGAATTTTGCCCCAAATGCGGGCAAAAAACAGAGCCTTTTGTGACAGAAAATGAGAATTCTACCGCTCCACAATTTGACACAGGCCTCAACAAGAAAAACGGCGGCAAGAAAAAGAAAACGGTAATTATCATCGTTGCATCGGTACTCGCGCTTGCGATTATTGTTGCCGGTATTCTTATTATCCCCAAACTCCTTGTATCCGTAGAGGATCTTTGCGCACAGGGAAATTACGAAAAGGCGTATGAAAAGGCTTCGGATGAGGAAAAAGACGCAATCAAGGCAGAAAATGTCGCCGCTGTGCAAAGCGCTTTTTCCGCTGACAACTTAAAAGATCCTTCTTCTTTCAAATTAAGAGACGCTTATTATGATGAATTTACGAATGATTATGGCATATTAGTAAAACGATTGGTGCTGTACATTAGCGCTGCGAATAGCTACGGTGCAACCGTAAGCAGCTACTGGCTCTATTTTTGGGATGAGGATGATAGAGATTGGAGTTATTATTGCTCCGTTTCATCCCTGGAAACCGAGGAAAGCAGTAAATACGACGATGAGGACGAAGCACTTGAAAAATTCATAAATAACACTGGACGTGTCGTTATACGAACCACCATGAGTGATGGCATTAAACTGAGCAAGGACGCTGTAAAAAGAATCAACACGATGTTTGAAAACGGCACTTTAGATGATGTCAAACTGATCGATGTGGATTGATCGACATTCACAAAGCAAATCAAAATACGTCGCATTAAATACTCACCCACACAAAAACCGGCAGACATCACGTCTGCCGGTTTTGCTATTGCTTTGAACTAT
Source organism: Oscillospiraceae bacterium (assembly GCA_022508745.1). Classification (GTDB taxonomy): domain Bacteria; phylum Bacillota; class Clostridia; order Oscillospirales; family CAG-382; genus Coliplasma. Next base: position 19,172 of record JAFLUP010000006.1, read on the forward strand.
TCCTTATCCGTCGATACCATCGAGCTGACCGTAAAGCTCAAAACCTCGTCCCCGCCGGTGGAGGACGGGTCGGCATAGTAGCCGTTGGTGGCGTTCCCGGTGGGCTGTGCGTCCTCGTAGAGCGTATAGGTTCCGCCGTTTTTCATGTCCGGCGTGGAGATACAAAGGCTTTGCGCGTCCTGCAAAGCTTTGAAGGTACAGACCGCGTTGCCGTCCGCGTCCCGCAGGCTGTAAACGATCCCCTTCCGAAGCATGACGATGTAGCCCATGGCGTACTGCGTGGACGAAGCGCCGTCCGGATACTTCGCTTCCCCTGCCGAGCCGTAAGCGATCAGCACGCCGCCGGTGGTACGAATGACGGAACCCTCGCGGTCGCCGCAGTCCAGCGGACCGTCTCCGTTGCTGGTCGGTCCCTGCACCACGGTGGTGCCGCCGGAAAAGACGATATCGCTGTTGGAATCCAGACCGTCTCCCGATGCGCGGATGAACAGGTAGCCGCCGCTGATCTCGATGAGGGTTTCCGCGTTGATCCCGTCGTCGCTGGCATCGATCTCGATATGCCCGCCGGTGATACGAACGGACCCGTTTTTGGATTCGATCCCTTCAAAGGAACGGAGGACCCGGAGGGTTCCGCCGGAGATCTCCACGTCCCCGTCCGCCTTGATGCCTTTTGCGTCGGAGTCCTTCTTGCCGCTGTCCGCGCTCAACCCCAGCACGGCGTTTCCGCCGATCTTGACGGCGTCTTTGCAGCGCAGCGCGTGGTCGATGCTGGTCACGCGCACCGTCCCGCCGGTGATCTGGATCAAGCGGGGAACGTCCAGTCCGTCGCCGCCGGCTTCCACCGTGATGTCGCCGCCCTCAACGGTCAGGTAGCCCCTGTCCTCCTTCTTTTCTTCGGTCACTTTCAGCCCGTCGCCGCCGGCGGTCACGTTCAGCGTGCCGTCCAGCATGGAAAGAGAGTTTTTCCCCTTTACCCCGTCTTCCACCGCCTTGACGGTGACTTTTCCGGAGACGATGCGCAGATTTTTGTTGCTGACGATGCCGTGGCGATAGGAGGAGGTCACGGCAAGAGAGCCGCTGCCGTTGACAGTCAGGGAAGATTTCACGTGGATCGCGCCCGCAAAGCGGCCGTTGCCGGAATCCGTTCCCTGCACATAGCCGCTGCCGTTGTCCGTCACGCTGTTTTCCGTTCCGTCCGCCAGCGTGATGGAGAGTTTGTCCGCTTCCTCGCAGTACAGCGGGGAGTAGTCCGCGCAGGACAGGGAGAAGCCGTTGAAGACCAGATGCACCTTTTCCGCTTCATCCACTTTGATATAGATCTGCCCTTCCAGATTGCCGGAAAGGATGTAGGTGCCCGATTTCGTGATGGACAGCTTGCCGGAGGCGAAGGTGGCGCCGCCGCCCTCCATGTCGACGCTCCCGCCGGAGCAGCGCAGGAAGGTGTCGCTCCCCTTCCAGGAGGTGTCCAGATCGAATTTCGACCAGTTTGCGGGGGTATTCCCGCCCACATTGTCGGTATCGCCGGAGGAAGTGTCGCCGGAAGAAGTTTCGTCGCCGGAAGAAACGTCCTCCGCAGGATCGGAAGTCGTTTCGGAGGTTTCCCCGGTGGTCTGACAGCCGCTCAACACCAAGGAAAGCGCCAGCAGAAAGCAAACGAAGAGCCAGCTCCAATGTTTCATTACAGTTCCCCTTTCTGTTCCACCGGTCGCCCGCACTGCACTTCCAGATTGCCGTTGCGGCAGCGGATGGCGTCCAGCAATTGCTTTTCCGTTCCGCTCTTGCGCATGGAAATCTCGTAGGTCAATTCGTAAAGGCTCCCCATGGCGGTGGTGCGGACGCGGGTCAATGCCCAGGACGAGGTATATTCCTTCAGCAGATCGTCAAACAGTCCCTCGTAGTCCAGACTTTCGGGGACGGTAATCTTCAGCACGCGCACCCCCGTAGCGACGCCGCCGATGTTGAACAGGATGTAAAGAAAGCCGATGAAAAGCGCCGCAAGGGTCAGGACGCCGGCGATCATCAGATACCCCGCTCCGCAGGCGAAGCCCACTGCGCAGGACAGCAGCAGCGCACAGATCTCCCGCGCCGTGCCCGGCTGCGAGCGGAACCTTACCAGCGAGAAAGTGCCCGCCACGGCGATCCCCGCGCCCAGCCGATTCCCCACCAGCATCCCGATCACGGTGACGATCAGCGGCAGGATCGCAAGCGTCAGCAGGATGCTCTGCCCGGAGCGATTGCGGAACCGAAAGCAAAAGGAGATCAACACCCCCAACAGCGCGGCGGCGAGCAGGCACGCCGCGAAGGACGTGCCGTCCACCCCGGTGGAGGGGATGACGGAACGAAAAGCCAAAATATTTTCAAGCATATACAGAACCCCCAATACTCAATGTCAACGGATCGTCCGCCTCCTGCAGCAGACGTTGGTATGCCCTCCCGTATTTGGAAAAGGACGTAGGAAAGATGCGGCAGGCGTCCAGCGCGGAGGACAGCCACAGCGGCATGGCGCCGGCGATCTTCAGCTCCAGCAGACGCGCATCCGGCGGGAGCAAAAGCTCTCCCGATTCCCCGGCGCGCAGATCCAGATCGTATGTACGGAAGCGAACGTCGCTGTCCACCGTGATCCGAAGGGCGGGATCGTCGGAGGCATAGTACGCGCTTCGCAGGTAGTGAAGCGCAAGCGCCGGCGAAAGACCGGGATACAGCCGGAACATCCATTGGATCTCCCGGGCGATCTGTGCGTCGCCTGCCGGGATCTCCGCTTCCCCGCCGGAAAGGAACGCCACCGCTTCCCGGTAAGGCAGAGGGATACGGCGCTTGTATACCACGCCGTTATACTTCTTTTTTACCTCCGCAAAGGCGATACTTTCCTCCGTCGGGACGCCGTAGCAGCGCAGGCGGAGCTTTTCTTTGTAGCGGGGCTTGTCCAGCGAACGGCGGATCAGGAGGTGTTCCGGCGTATCGTAGTAGCAGTTGCAGATCCTCGTTTCCCCATAGGGGTCGGGACAGATATAAGGGGAGATCCGAGCGAAGAATTCGTCCCACGCGGCGGCGTCCGTCAGATACTTCTTTTCATAACGGCTGAAAATATTTTGTATGTTCGCCATTTGCGCCTCATCCCCCTCCTTTCGGAAAAAGCCCACAGTGTAAATAGGATACCAGATTTTTATGAACAACGCAAGCTTTTTTCATAAAAAAACGGCGAAGGAACAAACATTTTTTGTTCGTTCCTTCGCCTTTCCCTTTAGAGATTACAGAACGGAAGGGAGTCCGTTTAGCCCTTGATGTTGTTCTCGTAGCTCTCGATCATCTTCTTGACCATCTGACCGCCTACGGAACCGGCCTGCTTCGCAGTCAGGTCACCGTTGTAACCCTGCTTCAGCGTAACACCCACTTCGCTTGCCGCTTCCATCTTGAACTTATCAAGCGCGGACTTTGCTTCGGGCACAAGACTCTTGTTCGCCATTTTGTTTATTCTCCTTTACTGTTTTTGCATGCCTTTTCATGGCATCGTTTCTATATCAGAGGTTTTCCCTCGCAGTTATTTTGTCTCTCCATTCCGAAAATATGATTGGAAATCATTGGGAATTCTCCCGGTTCAAATATATTTTTGCAGATCGGAAAGAGGGAGCAGCGTATACCCCTCCGCGAACGCCGCGGCACAGTATTTCGCCAGCGTATATCCCGTGGTGCCGTTGAGCAGACCGCAATCCGCGATGGCGCCGGGAGACGGCACATCCACCAGACTGCTCCGGCTGCTGACAAGGATCTGTCCGTATGCCTGCAGCGCAGCGGAGACCGTCGCGTTGGGAGCACCGGAGGAAAAACGCACGAAGCGCGGAAAGGAACCGGTCAGGGCGAGAAAGCGCTCGTTTTCCTCCGCAAGGTTCGCCATGACCCGTTTGCGGTTCGCGCCGCCGGGAGCGCGTTCGAACAGCAACCCCAGCTCCGCGTAGGAAAGATCGTGGATCTTATCCCGATGCTTTTCCAGCCAATCAATCGTGACGAACACGCAGGGGCGTACCTCCATACCGATGCAGACGGAGCGGAACAGCTCCAGCGCCGCGTCGCTTTCCACGCCGGTCAGGGACAGGGTGACGGCACAGATGGATTGATCCGTCAGGATGCCGTCGAAGGGCTGAAGCGCCGGAACGCTCGTCGGTTGCTCCCGGTTCCGCCATAGGAACGCGGCGACGATGGCAGCTGCGATCAGCAGCAGCGCCAGAAGACGGCGCCGTCTGCGCCTTGCACGATGGATCACCACGGTCAACACCCCTTGCATCACGCTTTTTCATGCAGAAATAGACGTCTGACCGTTTTGACTTCGTTTTCGTGATCGTTCTCTGTATCCTATGCGCACGAGGCGCAAACTATGCAAAAAAAGAACAGCGGCATACCCCCTGTTCTTCCGATGTTTTGTTGTTCAAAAGAAACTGCTGATAAAAATCTCCAGACCGATGGCGATCAGGATCACGCCCCCCAGAACGGACGCTTTCCCGGAAAGGCGCGTGCCGAACTTCCGCCCCAGCAGAAGCCCGCAAACGCAAATGCAGAAGGTGACGATCGCCACCAACAGCGCACAGACCGCCGCCGACAGGACGCTATACTCCGCGATGGTGAACCCCACGGAGAGCGCGTCGATGGACGTAGCGACCCCCTGCATTAGCAAAACGCCGAGGGTGAGGGCGGAAGCGGACGGTTCCTCCTCCCCATGGCTCCGGATCCCTTCAAACAGCATTTTCCCGCCCAGGAAACCCAGCAGCAGCAAGGCGATCCACGGGATACAGACGGAAAAGGCGTCGAAATAAGCGGCCGCCGTATGGACAAAAAACCACCCGGTCATGGGCATCAACGCCTGAAAACCGGCGAATACCCCCGCGATCCCGCACAGCTTGCGCTTTTTCATGTGCGGCTCGTTCAAACCGTTGGCGAGGGACACCGAAAACGCATCCATCGCAAGCCCTACGCCCAAAAGCAGGCTATTCAGGAAAAAAAGAGCGTCAAACCCATTCATCGGCAGGCAGTTCCTTTCCTACGCAAGGAAAAGACCCGCGGCAACACCACGGGTCTTGCTTTTCCCCATCAAACGTGTGCTTCAATATAGGAAGCGACGTCGCCCAGCGTGAGAAGCGACGCGAGATCCTCATCCTCGAACACGATCCCGAAACGATCCTCGCACATGACGATCAGATCCGCCAGCTCCAGCGAATTCATGCCGAGACCGGTGATCAGCTCCGTTTCCGGGACGATTTTCTCCGGCTCGATGTTCATTTCGTCGATCAGGATCTCTTTGATTTTCTCAAACATGGCAATCTATCTCCTTTTGTTTGTTATACCACAAGCAAACATACTTGCTTTGCAAGACTTTCCGCGATCTTTATACTTTATATCGAATGATCTTCTGGGTGGTGGTCTTTTCGAACTCGGTCTTACGCAGCTCCACATTGCGGATCTGTTTGAACACCGGCAGCTGTTTATTGACCTTCGTGATTTCCGCTTTGATGGCGGAGACCACTTCCTCATCGTTCAGATCCGGCAGCTTCTCGTAATCCGGATAAATGACCGCGGTGATGACGTCATCCTCCGCGCCTTCCTGCTTACGGGCAAGGACAACACATTCCTTGATGAGGTCGATCTTGTAGAGGGATTCCTCGATCTCCTCGGGATAAACGTTCTTCCCGTTGGAAAGGATGATGATGTTCTTCTTGCGCCCGGTGATGTACAGGTAGCCATCCTCGTCCAGGTACCCGTAGTCCCCGGTGCGGAAGTAGCCCTCGTTGTTGAAGGCGGCGGCAGTGGCGTCGTCATCCTCGTAGTATCCCAGCATGACCTGCTCGCTCTTGACGCAGATCTCGCCCACGGCGTAGGGAGGCGCATCCTGTTCCCGTTCGCTTTCATCTGTCTGGACGATCTTCACCTGCGTTCCGTACGCGGGCAGACCCACAGAGCCGAACTTCATAGCGGTATACGGCACGACGCAGACCAGCGGCGAGCACTCGGAAATGCCATAGCCCTGGCAGACCTTGATACCGAATTCATCGAAGCGATCCACCAGCTCCGGATCCATGGGAGCGCCGCCGCAGATGATGTTCTTCAGTTTGCCGCCCAACGCGCTGGTCACTTCGGAGAAGACCATGCCGCGCAGGTCGATCTTCGCCTTGCGGAGCGCTTTCGTCACGGAGATGGCTTTCTTGACCGTGCCATCCTTCCCTTTTTTATGGATCTCCTCGCAGATCTTCTTATAAATGGTGGTCAGGAACAGCGGCACCAGAATCATGGCGGTGGGCTGGAAGATCTTGACGTTGCGCAGGAAGTACTTCAGGCTGTTGTTGAAGCAGATCGTGGTACCGATACCCAGCCCGCCCAGCTGACCGCAGACCAGCTCGTATGTATGATGCAGCGGAAGCACGCTGAACAGCACGTCGCCGCGATGGATGTTGACCATATTCAGCGAATGGTACACGCAGGCGGTGAGGTTATCCTGGGAAAGCAGAACGCCCTTGCTGGTCCCGGTGGTGCCGGAGGTGAACAGCAGCGTGCAGGGCTTGGAAGTATCAAACCGTGCTTTGGTATATTCCACATAGCCGTCGGAGATGAGCAGATCCCCCTTCAGAAGCAGATGGGAGAAGTCCTCGTCGTCGCTCTCCCCTTCCGCGCCGGGAACGCCGTCGAAATCAAAGATGTAACGCAAGGAGGTAAGTTCCTCCCGACGTGCTTTGAGCTTTTCGGCATAGCGGTGGGAGCAGAAGATGGCCTCTGCGCCTGCGCGGTCGAGGAAGTTGCAAATCTGATCTTCCTGCAGCTCCTTATCCATCGGGACAATCACGCCGCCGCCGCAGACAACGGCGAAGAAGGTGAGCATCCATTCCGGGCGGCTCTCGGAAAGCACCGCGATTTTCGAGGTGCGGAGCCCACGGGCGGCAAGCGCCGTGCCCAGAGAATCCACCTGTGAACGGAACTCCCGATAGGAGATTTCCCCGATCTCGCTGCCCTGCGTAAAATAGCGGTACAGGATCCTATCCCCATAGGAGGATGCGGCATAGTCCAGAAGATCCCGGATGCTGGCGAACTTATCGATTTGAGGCTTTGGCAAATGTCGTTTCAAGAGCAATACCACCTTTATCGTAGCACATTTTATTACTTTAATTATACCCGCACGCGGGGAGAATGTCAAGGGAAATGGCATAATTTCTTCCATTCTGCCCAAAATAGTACAGAAAAAGAAAAAAACACAGATTGGATGTGCCATCATGGATACCAACGCGTACAAAAAGTACGTTGAATCCCGTGCCAAACGCTCCCCCGTTCTGCGGAATTGCATCCGCGCGTTCTGGGTGGGCGGGGCGCTCTGCTGCGTGGGGCAAGGACTGAACCGACTCTACCAATGGGCAGGGCTTTCGGAGAAGCACGCGGGGCTGTGCGTTTCCGTCACGCTGATCTTCCTCGCCGGGCTGTTTACCGGCATCGGCTGGTTCGACAAGCTCGCCAAATACGCCGGCGCGGGCACGCTGGTGCCCATTACAGGGTTTGCCAACTCCGTCGCTGCTCCGGCGGTGGACGCAAAATCGGAGGGTTACGTGACCGGCGTCGCCGCGAAGATGTTTACCATCGCGGGGCCTGTGATCGTTTACGGCTCGGTCAGCTCGATCCTGTACGGGGTCATTTACTATTTCTTTTTACTGTAAGGCAGGTACAACTATGAGCAACAACGGCATCATTTCCTTCTCCGGCGGATGCTTCATCGCAGAAACTGCGACCACCGTCGGAAAAAAGGAACGGCAAGGTCCCATGAACGGTTGGTTCGACGCTTCGGAAGAGGACGAATACTTCGGTCAAAGCACCTTTGAGCAGGCGGAAAGCGAGATGGTCCATCGGAACCTGCAGCTGCTTTTCACCAAAGCGAACCTACAGGAGGACACCGTGGGCGCAGTGCTGGGCGGCGATCTGGTCAATCAGTGCACCGGCACGAGCTTCGGCATCACGGGGCATAAGATCCCGTTTATCGGGCTGTACGGCGCCTGTTCCACCATCGCAGAAGGGCTGCTTCTGGGGGCTTCGCTGGTGAGCGGCGGACTCCTGCCCAGCGCCGTGGCACTGGCGTCCTCCCATTTCTGCACCGCGGAGCGGCAATACCGCTTTCCGCCGGAATACGGAAACCAGCGCCCGCCCACCGCACAGAACACCGTCACCGGTGCAGGCGCGTTCCTGCTGACCCACGAGGACACGGGCGTCCGCGTTTCCGACGGCGTACTGGGTATGATCGTAGACGGCGGCATCACGGACGCAAACAACATGGGCGCGGCGATGGCGCCCGCAGCGGCGGACACCATCCTGCGCTATTTCGACCACAGCGGGCGCTCCCTTGCCGACTTCGACGCCATCGTCACCGGCGACTTGGGACAGGAGGGTCTGGAGCTGACCGACGAGCTGCTGCAAAAATGCGGGCTGGACATTGCCCCCAAGCACATGGACTGCGGCGTACTGATCTACGACGCGAAAAAGCAGGATATGCACGCCGGCGGAAGCGGCTGCGGATGTCTCGCATCGGTGCTGGGAGGGTATTTCTACCGCCGTCTGCGCCGCGGGGAGCTCAAACGCATCCTCGCCATCGGCACCGGCGCTTTGCTCAGCGCCAACAGCGCCCTGCAAAAGCTCTCCATCCCCTCTGTGGCACACGCGGTCTGTATCGAGAACGTGTGTAACACGCAATAGAAAGGAGGGACACGCAACCTATGGATTGGCTGCAATTTTTAAACGCCTTTTGGGTGGGCGGTCTGATCTGCGTGGTGGCGCAGTTGTTGATCGACCTGACCAAGCTGACACCGGCACGCATCCTGACCTGCTACGTCTGCGCGGGCGTGCTCCTCAGCGCCATCGGGCTGTACGGACCGCTCAAGGAATTCGCAGGGAGCGGCGCCGCCGTCCCGCTGACCGGGTTCGGTCACGCGCTGGCGGAGGGCGTGCGGGAATCCGTGAAAACCGACGGACTGCTGGGCGCACTCTCCGGCGGGCTTGCCGCCGCCGCGACCGGCATTTCCGCCTCTCTGTTCTTCGCGCTGATCTGGAGTCTACTGTTCAAATCCAGACAAAAATAGGAAAACGATAGGGGGAGACACGGCTTGTCTCCCCCATAATGGATATGTGCGTATTAAAAAGTAGGATTTCCCTCTTTGAGCATGACATCCAAGATTCCCAGCAGCATCCGTTTCTGGCTGGCGCTCAAACGGTCGTATTTTTCCGTCAACTCGCTTTTCAGATAGCCGCTGTCGCTGGTGGCGGAATCAGAGAGAAATCGTGTGAGATCACAATCCAATGCCGCGCCGATACGCGCAAGCAGGTCAAGGCTGACCTTCGTTACCCCGCGTTCGACCTGACTGACATATCCAACGCTGACCGACAGCGTTTCGGCAAGATTCTCCTGCGTCAACTTGATCTCCCGCCGCCGCGCCTTGATTTTGGCGCCGATCAGACTATAATCCACATACATCGGTATCATCCTTCCGTCCTCTTATACCTTCCTTTTTAATATTGCCATCAAAAACGGATATATTTAAGATATTTATAACTATAATTTTACCTATCGCTATTGACAAATGAAAAAAAACATGCTATACTGTATACACGAGACGAAAGCGGAGAAACATTGTCAAAATATAACTTAAACATATTTTAATAGAAATGTATGCCCGTCCATTGACTTCCGACAAAAAATATGCTATACTCTAACAACAAAAATGAAAAAGGAGTACATAACCATGAAAAAACTGAAACTGATCGTCAGCCTTCTGATGATCGCAGCGCTCCTCGTTATGGCGGTGAGCTGTGACGACGAGGGGGATCCTGCCACAGAAACCGTCGATCCTTCCGGTGAATCGAACGGTACGGTAACTGACGACAGCAAAACGCCGAACGAAGCAGAAACGTCCAATCCTGCAAGCGAGGGCAACGTGCCCTCCAATGACGCCAAAACCATTGTCGGCAAATGGGATTGCAATTGGGATATGAGCGGCCTGTTCAACATGATGTTCTCCATGATGGATGAAACCATGGGCGAATATGTTCATATTGAGAAGCTGGACTTCCCCATGCACTTCACCTTTGGTGAGGACGGCACCTATACCGTCGTTTCGGATCGGGACACGATCAAGGAATCCATGTCGGGAATGGTGGAGGACCTTGTCGACGGCCTCAACCAGTACTTTGAGCACGTGATCGGCGAAAACGAGATGAACATGACCGTCGAGGATCTGCTGGCTGTCTCCGGTTTCAATTCCATGGACGAATATCTGGACGCCATGATGAGCGGCTTCGAAGACACCGCCGAGGCGTATGAAACCTCCGGCAAGTGGACCATCGAGGACGGAAAGCTGTGCATCCTCGAGGAAGAGGACGGAGTTGAGATGAAGTCCGTCTACACCTACGAGCTCACCGGCAATCAACTGAAGCTGCTGGACGTGACCGTCGATGGCGAGGGAATGGAAGGCATGGAGGATATGCTCGGCGCACTGATGGAAGGCATGTTCCCCATGATCCTGATCAGAGCGGAGTAAAACACAATCCATAAACACACGAAAAGCCGGGCGCTGCAAAAGCGTCCGGCTTGTTTTATGTTTTGGTCACGAGTCGTCGTCGGTTTTCATGACGACTTGACAGATGCTATGGATCGCCGCATACACAACGCCGGCGATGGGCCAGATGATCCAGCTTCTCCCCCAATCGCCGGTGAGGAAACTCCAGATCAGGTAGGCGGCGGTGATCACCGTCCAGTATGCGCTTTCGATGGCCTCCTCCCGCTTTTTTGACCGGGTTTTGGGGGCATACTCCCCTTTTTTCAGCAGTCTTTGCATCCCCGTCCGGCGCACGCCGGCGAGCACGAACCAGAATACCGCCACGGAGACGATCCACAACAAGGCGCAGATGGAAAGCATGATCAGCTGCTCGTTGCCGATAAAGGAACAGGCGATCACCGGCGTCGGGGAAAGGATACAGAGGACGATGCCGGCGGTATTGAAAGCCGCGTATCTGCCGCGGAACTGTTTCTCCGCATCCCGCACCGCCTCAGCCGCATCCGCATCCAGCGTAAACTCCCCCGTTTCCAGAAAGAGGTAGGGTCCATTCCGAAAGCCGCAGAACAGGAACAGCCCGACGGCGAAAGCGACCAACACCAGAAGCGAGGCGATCCCGGTAAAAACGGCGATCGACTCCGAAAGCAGCGGCGGAGCGGTGGTGGTCGCCGCGATCAGAAGCAGCAGCGGCGTTGCCGCGACCACGCAAAGAAAGACGCCCACGGCGATCAGGAGAGACGCGCGGCGGCGGGACAGCAAGTACCCCTCTGCCTCCTGCAGGGATACGCGCCGGAGCGGGATGGCAGGCTCCTGTGCAGGCGGGGCGTCGGAAGGAGCCTCCGTCTGCCCGTCGATCAAAAGATAGTCTGTCGTCACACCGAATACCTGCGCCAACTGCACGATGCGTTCCGATTCGGGGAGCGACTGTCCGCTCTCCCATTTGGAGATCGCCTGCCGGGAGACGTCCAGCTTTTCCGCCAGTTCTTCCTGCGACCAGCCGTTTTGCTTGCGCAGGAGTATGAGTTTTTCAGAAAATTTCATCTGTGCTTCCTCCTTGTTTTCTGGCGTCAGTATCGCATATTTTTCGGTCGCATACCACCAAGTTGTGCTGGAAATTGCGCAACTACAGGTTGCATTTTCTGTTTTTTGGGATCTTTTCAGTATCCGTACCGTTTTTTCCGCGCCGCAATGAAGAGGAGCGTGACCAGAAACGCCATGCCTTCCGCCGCCACGACGGAGACCCAGATGCCGTCGATCCCCAACCACAAGGGCAGCAGCAGCACCGCCGCCACCTGGAACACCAGCGTACGCAGGAAGGAGATCACGGCGGAGACCAACCCGTTATTGAGCGCCGTAAAGAAGGAGGAGCCGTAGATCGCCACGCCGGCAAACAGGAAGGAGAAGGAGAACAATCGGAAGGCCCGCAGCGTCAAATCCAGCAGCGCTTCGTCGTATCCGACAAACAGAAGGGACAGCGGTTTCGCCAACGCCTCCGCAACGCCCAGCATCCCCACCGAGCAGATGCCGATCAGCAGCAGGCTTTTCCGCAGCAGATTTTTCAGCTCCTCGCGGTTCCCTGCGCCGTAATGGAAGCCGATGAGGGGCGCCGTGCCGATGGAATACCCGATAAAGGCGGAAATGAAAACGAAGTTGACATACATCAACACGCCATAGGCGGAAACGCCGTCCGCACCGGCGTGGTGCAGCAGTTGGAGGTTATACAGCATACTCACCAGCGACATGGAGACGTTGCTCATCAGCTCTGAGGAGCCGTTGGCGCAGGCGCGGAGCAGCGCACGCACCTCCAAACGGGTTTTCGTCAGCCGCAAACGGCTGCGGTTGGGGCGCAGGAAGTAGATCACCGGGACCACACCGCCCACCGTCTGGCTGAGAATGGTAGCGCCGGCGGCGCCCGCAAGTCCCCAACCGAAACCGGCGACGAACAGCGCGTCCAGCACCATGTTGGTCACGCCGGCGAACACGGTGACGACAAAGCCCAGCTGCGGCTTTTCCGCCGCAACGAAAAAGCTCTGAAACTCCTGCTGGAGCATGAAACAGGGCATCCCTATCAGCAGGACCGTTCCATACAGCACGCAGTGATCGATCATGCTCTCGTCCGCACCCAAAAGACCCGCGACGGGACGGATCACGGCGATCCCCACCAAAGCGATGATCACACCCGTGACGATGGAAACATAAACGAACAGGGAGAAGCGCCGGTTGGCTTTTTCGCCTTCCCCCTCCCCCATGTTTTTGGAAACAAGCGCGCTGCCCCCCGTGCCCAGCATGAAGCCGACGGTACCGAGGATCATCACAAAGGGCCAGATCAGATTCAACGCGGAAAACTCCGTTTTCCCAACAAAATTGGAAACGAAGTAGCCGTCCACCACGCCGTAGACAGAGGTGAAGATCATCATGGCGATGGAGGGCAGGGTGAAGCGCAGCAGCTTGCGATAGGTAAAATGGTCAGAAAGTTGGATACGCATAAACCCTCAAAGTGTTTGCTCCACGCCGGGACGGATATACAGGGCGGAGGGGGTGACGAACTGCTTCGCCCGCTCCTCATCGTACAGCTTGCCCGGAGCGATATGGCAGGGCACCGTGTGCCTTGCTTGGATCAACTCCGCGCAGGCGACGGCTTCCGGGATGTCCATGTTATACACGCCGTCGCCGGGCAGGAAGGCATAGTCGATCCCGCGGGAAGCGAGGGACGCCATCTGTTCAGTGGTGGACGTATCCCCTGCGAAGTAGAGCAGCAGACCGTCCGCTTCGATCAGGTAGCCGACGCAGGAGGCACGGTCATGGTTGCGGTTGTAGGCTTCCACCGCCTCCACCTTCGCGCCGCAGAGCGTGACGGTGCGGTACACGCCGTTTTGCAGCGCGTCCGTGTTTTGCCAGACCACGCAAGTCTCCTTGCGGGCGGGCAGATCGACACAGTTATGGTCGTGGTGCTGGTGGGTCACAAGAATCACGTCGGCGGGGCGGTCGTAGCCCTCCCCTGCAAACGGGTCGATGTAGAAAACGGCGCCGCTTTGCAGCGTCAGGCGAAAGCTGCCGTGTCCTTGATAAAAAATGGTAGCCATAAACGTTCCTCCAAAAGTTAAGACTTGTTTCGTTCCAATACGGAAAGCCAGCAATCCTTCACGACGCCATATTGGGTTTCGTATTTGATCAGCTTGAGATGACGGAAACCGCATTTTTCCTGCACGCGCTTGGATCGCTCATTGTCTGTGAAATGCCCGCAGACGAGAAAATCCAGCTTCAGCGTTTCAAATGCGTAACGGATTACGGCGTTCACCGCTTCCGGCATCAGCCCTCTCCCCCAGTACGCTTTGGAAAGCACATAGCCCAGCTCTCTGCCGGTTTTCTCCTGATATGCGGGCAATTCCGTTTCGTCGTATTCTTCAATGCCCAAGGAGCCGATCACCTTGCCCTCGTATTCGATGGCAAAGGTTTTCTTTCCCGCGATGAACAGACCAAGGATCTCACGGGATTTCTCTATGTCTTTGTGCGGCAGCCAGCCAGCCATTTGCCCGACGCCCTCCACCGACGCGTATTCGTAAAAGTCGTCCAGATCGTCCGGTCCCCACGGCCGCAAGGTCAGGCGCTCGGTTTTTAATATGACGTTGGAAATGTCAATGGTTGCGTTCATCTTTTCTTCTCCCTACACGCTTCCGTTGCACGCGTCAAACACCAACGCGACCATCAGTGCGTCCAGTTCGTTCACGTCCGGCGAAATGCGGATCTCATAGGTCTCTCCCCATGTCCTCCATTGTTTGGAGACGACGACAACAGTGCGTTCGCTGTCCGTAAACTCGCAATCGTTTTCATAGAATTCCCCCGCCTTCTGCACCGCTTGCCAGCCGAGCCCCCGCACCGTGTAGGTCTGCGGGAAACATTTATGCGTCAGTGTCATGTCGCCAACGTCCACACCTCCGCGGCGCAACGTATAGCATGGCGGAGAAGAAAGCTCCTTTAATTGAACGACGGCGCACTCGGTCCCCGCAAGGTCGTACACGCGAAACCGCCAAGACCTGCTCCACCTCCGGGAAAGCGTTCCCTTCACGGTGTATCGCTCGTTTCCCGCTTCGTCATACACGGTAAAGCGGTCGTACGCGGAAACGGGTTTCTTTTTGAGATACAGGTTCATCAAGATCCCTCTCTTCCCTCCAAAATGAGGTCGGCAAGTTCGGCAAACGGGATGGCGTGGGAACCGATTTGCAGCACACGGGAAAGCAGATCCACGTCGGAGACGACGCCCGTTAACTGCACATACTCCTGCCTTTCCCCATCATACCAAACCGCCGTCACCACGTCCCCGCGCTGGGAAGCAAGCAGCGTTCGGTTGATGGATTCCGCCTGCTCGTCGGAAAGTTCCTTTCTGGGAACCGGGAGATGCTCCTTTTTCGCCAGCGCTTCCGACAGCCCTTTCAGCGCGGCAAAGGGGGAAAACTGCTTCGCCCGCTCGGAAATCGGCATAGGGGTCGCGGGCTTTTTCTTTTCGCTCGACTTATTCGCCACTCTTATGCCCTCCGATCTGCCGGTTGCGGTCCCGGGCGGTGGCGGCGTCTTCCAGACTCATCCCCTTGAGGATGGCGTTCTTGCCGTACTTCTTTTTCAGCTCTAACACCGTATGTTGTAGGGTACGGCTGCGTTCCAGCGCCGCAGGGTCGTCGAACAGGCTGTATTGATAGGTTCCGGTGTCTGAAATCACCCGGTTGCAGGTGATGTTGATCCTCCGGATGGGCAGACGCGGGTTGACGATGCGCCGGTACAGGGTCACGATCGCCGGAAGCAGCAGGGTATCCGCGTTGGTGGAGTCTGCAAGGGAGGCGCTCCCCCGCGCGGAATCTATATGCAGTTGGTTGGAATACCCGACGTGCAGAGTCAGGGAGGAGGTGGTCACCTCTTTGTCCACCATTTCCAGACAGAGCTGATCCATCATCTCCCGGACGATCAATTCCCCTTCCTCGAAGGCATAGTCCCGCATCAACACCTGTCCGCTGGTCAAACAGTTGGTTTTGGAGTGGTAAGCCCTGATATCCGCGATGGTGGTGGGTTCCCGCCCCCACGCGTGGTCGATCAGCAGTTCCGCGTCCACGCCGAAGATGCGATAAAGGGTATCCTCCGATGCATGCGCCACCGCGCCCATGGTATACAGCCCGTGTTCCTCCAAACGCCGCGCCGTACCGGGGCCGATGCGCCAGAAGTCCGTCAGCGGGCGGTGATCCCACATGGTACGGCAGTAGCTCTCTTCGTCCAGTATGCCGATGAAGTCGGACGCGTGCTTGGCAGTGATATCCAGCGCGATCTTCGCCAGATACAGGTTGGTGCCGACGCCGCAGGTGGCGCGCACGCCGACTTTGGTCGCGACGTCTTCCATGATGCGTTTTGCAAGTCCTTTTGCGTCCGTTTGGTAGAGGGTCAAATACTGCGTCACATCCAAAAACGCTTCGTCGATGGAATACACATGGATATCCTCCGGCGAAACGTAGGTCAGATAGACGGCGTAGATCTCCGCCGCGTAGTCGATATACTTCTGCATACGGGGAGGCGCCATGATATATTGAATCCCGCGGGGGATCTCGAACACGCGGCAACGGTTACGCACCCCCAGCGCCTTCAAGGAAGGGCTGACCGCGAGACAGATGGTTTTGTCCGACCGTTCCGGGTCCGCCACCACGAGGTTGGTGGTCATGGGGTCCAGCCCCCGCTCCACGCACTCCACGGAAGCATAGAAGGACTTCAGGTCGATACAGAGATATTGCCTGTTTTCCGTGGCGCTCGCCACTTTCGATGCCCCCTTTTTCTGGTTCTGAAAAGCGTTATTTCCAATCTTTTAGGAAATCCTTATCCCATGTGGTTCTATAAGCACGAACATAACCTTTCCAGAAATACTTCGGTACTTGATAGTGATTTTCCGCAAGCATGGTCGGAAGGTTGTGGATGCAGTCTGCAAGCGCAGTGATCTGTTCTTTGTTCCCTTCCAAAAGAACCTTGTGCAGAGAATGATTGACCGCCAACAGCAGATCGTATATCCTATCGTCTTTCAGCAGTTCCGGAAAATATACATATGCATTTTGCACGAACACAAAGCCATACCGTTCCGCATCCAGACCGTCGATGGAGGACAATGCGGTGCGGAACTGGTTCGGTTGATGGTTGGTTTCTCTCTGCTGAAGTACATCCAGCACCTTATCGATTATCTGCGTATTCAGTTGATCGTCCGGGTAAGCGCGTATGAAAATATAGATCTGCGAAAGATCGTAAAGATCATAAATGTGCAGCATAGTATTTCCTCCGTTCGGATCTGTCGTGCGCTTGTTCTCAATGACGTCCAATATACCGCAGCACCGTATGTCGATACTGCAAATAGCGTTCCCCAAATGTGTCTTTCAGAAACCGTTCCTCCTGCAAAATTTGCAGATGCAACATCACAATCGCAAACAGGGCAAACGCCAGATGCGCCGGATGAAAAAACGCGAGCAGCAGTCCGAGATACAGCAGATCGAACCCCAAAAAGGCGGGATTGCGACTAAATCGGTAGATCCCGACGGTCACCAGTTCGGTTTTGTCGGTCACGGAAATGCCCGCCCGCCAGCTTTCGCGCATGGTTTGCATCGCCAGAACAAAGATCGAAACGCCACAAGCGGCGACGGCGATCCCGCCCCAGCGCAGCACGTTTTGCCGGAGCCCTACGTTCCAAAGGATACAAAGCAATTCCGCCGGAACCACCGCATAGGTGGCGAGCTTCATCAGCCGCTCGATGACCAGCGTCTTTTTTGATTTCTTTCCCCTGCCGATCTGATCCGTTGTCACGCCTTTGCGTTTCTGAAAAAGCAGCTTTGCAAAATATGCGGCGTAAAAGACCGCCAGAAGCATCAAAGCGGCGATCCGCAAGAGCAAATCCTCACGCATAGAATCCTTCCTCCCGCAGAAAGGATGCGAAAGCGCATAGCGTCTCCCCCTCTGTTTCAAACGGGAAGGAAAACGAAAATCCAATCTCCCGTTCCGCGCTGTTCCGGATCGCTTCCTTCACGTCGTCCCCGGCGTAGTCGGTCAGATAGTCCTGCACGCCGTACACCTCGTAGGAATACCCCCGCAGGCGCGAAAAATCATACGCCAGCGCACGTTCCCGCGTCAGTTTTGCGGAAACGGAAAGGTGATCCGGCTCGATTTCCACATCGCATAGCCCCGTCACTTCTACGACGGGGATGGGATAGTCGTTGCGGACGTAGTCGCCGTCCTCATCCTTCTGGTAGTGTCCATTATAATAGGCGGACGCCACGCGAAGCCCCAGCGGGCGCAAAGCGTCCTGTACCGCAGCGCGTTTGGCTTCCAACGGGCGGTAGATGGCGTTAAGCGTCTCGCGGGCGTTCACGGGCGTCCTCCTTTGTTGTGCAACGGGGTTAAAATTTTTCCTTTAAGATCGGGATCAGCGTATCGGCAAGCAGTTTTCCGATCCACGCGCGTCCCGTCTCGTTGGGATGCACGCCGTCGTCCGTCAGGTGGGTAACGCCGTGCTGCACCGCGTCCGCGTAGGCGGGACCGTCCAGCGGAATGAACGCCAGTACATTTTGATACTCCCGCGCAAGGCTGCGTTCAATATCCGTCCGGCGCGCCAGATCCGCACGGAAGTCCTGCAGATGCGGCGAAGGAAGCGAGAAGGGCTCCAGCATGACCACGGGAATGTTTGCCGCATCCAGCGCCCCCAGCACGGTGCGAAGATTGGATTCAAACTGCTCGTCGGTGGTGGGGATATTGGTGGGCGGGCAGCTATGCCAGCAATCGTTGACGCCGATGAGCAGCGTGACCAGATCCGGCTTCAGATCCAGAAAATCCTTCTGCAATCTCGCCACCAGATGCTCCGTGCGGTTGCCGCTGATGCCCCGGTTGATGAATTCCAGTTCCTTGTCCGGGAAGGCTTCCTTCAGCAGCTTGACCGTATACGACGGATAGCCCGGACCGATGTCGCTGCCGTCCTCGTAGTATCTTCCCGCGTCGGTGACGCTGTCGCCTTGAAACAAAATACGCATGGTGGTTTTCTCCCTTCTTTACGAACCTTTTTTCGCTTTTGCCTCCGCTTTCAGGCGGAGATCCTTGTCTAAAATCCGTTTCCGCAGGCGGATGCTCTTGGGCGTGACCTCGATCAGCTCGTCGTCGCTGATGAATTCGATGGCCTCCTCCAGCGAGAAGATCACCGGCGGAACGAGGATCAGCTTTTCATCCGCACCGGAGGAACGGATGGCGGTCAGATGCTTCTGCTTGCAGGGGTTGACCGTAATGTCCCCCTGTTTGGGGTTCATGCCCACGATCTGCCCGGCGTAGATCTTCACCGACGGGCCGAGGAACATACTGCCACGCTCCTGGGTGTTATACAGACCGTAAGAGGTGGTTTCCCCGTCCTCAGATGCCACCAGCGAGCCGGTAAAGCGCAGCTGGATGTCCCCGCGGTGGGGTTCGTAAGCGTCAAATACGGTATTCATGATCCCTTCCCCTCTTGTCGCCGTCATAAACAGGCTGCGGTAGCCCAGCAAACAGCGGGTGGGGATGCGGTATTCGATCTTCATGCGGGTGCCGGCTGCATTGGGGTTCATGGCAAGCAAGTCGCCTTTCCGGCGGCTCAATTCCTCGATGACCGCGCCGGAATACTCATTCGGTACGTCCAGATAGACCCGCTCGATGGGTTCGCAGGTCACGCCGTCGATCTCCTTGAGCAGCACCTTCGGGGTGGAGCAGGCGAGTTCGTAGCCTTCCCGGCGCATGGTCTCGATGAGGATGGAGAGGTGCATCTCCCCTCGCCCGCAGACTTTGAAGCTGTCGGTGGTTTCCCCGTCCTCTACCCGCAGGGAAACGTCCTTTTGCAGCTCCCGGTAGAGGCGGTCCCGCAGTTGGCGGGAGGTGACGAATTTCCCCTCGCGCCCGGCGAAAGGAGAATCATTGACGGCAAAGGTCATCTCCATGGTGGGCTCGCTGACCTTGACAAACTCCAGCGGTTCCGGGCAGGCGACGGAAGTCACCGTGTCCCCGATGGTGATGGATTCCGCGCCGGAGAAGCAGACGATGTCCCCCACCGACGCACTTTCCACCGGGATACGGTTCAGACCGTCGATCTGGTACAGACTGACGATACGGGTCTTTTTCGGCTGCTCGCCGGTGTGGAAATTGGCGATGCACACGTCCTGATTGACGCGGATCACGCCGCGCTCCACCCGCCCGATGCCGATGCGGCCCACATAGTCGTTATAGTCGATGGAGGAGACCAGCAATTGCAGTTCCCCTTCCGGATCTCCCTCCGGGGCGGGGATATAGTCGAGAATGGTATCGAACAGCGGCTTGAGATCCTCGCCGCGCTCGTACGGAGAAAGCGACGCGGTGCCGTCCCGCCCGGAGCAGAACAGAACCGGGCTTTCCAGCTGTTCGTTGTTGGCGTCTAGATCGATCAGCAGCTCCAGCACCTCGTCCGGCACTTCGTCCAGACGGGCGTCCGGCTTGTCGATCTTATTGACCACGACGATGACCCGATGGTTCAGCTCCAGCGCCTTTTGCAGCACGAAGCGGGTCTGGGGCATGGGACCTTCCGCGGCATCCACCAACAGGATAACGCCGTTGACCATCTTCAAAATGCGTTCCACTTCCCCGCCGAAATCCGCGTGCCCGGGGGTATCGACGACGTTGATCTTCACGTCTTTGTAATGGATGGCGGTGTTCTTCGCCAAAATGGTGATCCCCCGCTCCCGCTCCAGCGCGTTGGAATCCATGACGCGCTCTTCGGTGACTTGGTTTTCGCGGAAGATCCCGCCTTGCTTGAGCATCTCGTCCACCAGCGTGGTTTTTCCGTGGTCAACGTGGGCGATGATGGCGATGTTTCGTAAATCCTTGCGTATCAAACTTATTTCCACCTGTTTCTTACTTGATGATGTATCGTGATGTGGTTTGCCCTCCGCTTCACGGGCGGGCGTCGCAGTAAAGGCAGCGGTAAGAGGCATGGTCCGTCTCGGAGAGGACAAAGACCTGCTTGATGCCCTGCTCGGTCGTGGTGATGCAGCGGGGGTTTTTGCAGTGCAGGATGCCTGTCAGGCGCTTGGGCAGCGCCAGATGCCGTTTCTCCTGCACCACGCCGTCGCGAATGATGCAGACGGTGGCGTTGGGAGAAATGTAACCGATCACGTCCAGGTCGATCTCGATGCTAGAGTCGATCTTGATGATGTCTTTCTTCCCCTGCTTTTGGCTGACCGCGTTTTTGATGACGGCTACCGGGCAATCCAGCTCTTCCAGCCGGAGCATACGGTAAAGCTCCATGGCTTTTCCCGCGGTGATATGGTCGATGACGATCCCGTTGCGGATGCTGTCGATTCTCATACGGTTTCCCCTTTCTCCGCGGAAAGTCCAAGCAGCTTCATGATCAGCGCCATGCGGATGAATTTGCCGTAGTACGCCTGCCGGAAGTAGCAGGCGCGGGGATCGTCGTCCACCTCGACGGCGATCTCGTTGACGCGAGGCAATGGGTGCATGACGATCATGTCCTCTTTGGCAAGCCGCATCTTTTCCGGGGTGAGGATATAGGAATCCTTGAGCCGGAGGTACTCTTCCTCATTGAAGAAGCGCTCCCGCTGTACGCGGGTCATATAGAGGATGTCCAGTTCCCCTATGACCTCCTCTAACGAAGTGCTTTGGGAGTAAGGCAGCCCTTTCTCCTTGATATAGGTCTGCTTGACGAAGCTGGGCAGCTTGAGTTCTTCCGGCGAAATCAGCACGAACCGGATCCCCTCGTAGCGGGACAGCGCCTCGATCAGCGAATGTACCGTCCGTCCGAACTTCAAGTCCCCGCAAAGCCCCACAGTCAGCCCGTCAAAGCGACCCTTTTCATGCCGGATGGTGAGCAGATCGGTGAGGGTCTGTGTCGGGTGGTGATGCCCGCCGTCCCCGGCGTTGATCACCGGAACGCGGGAATGTTCGGAAGCCACCAGCGGCGCACCCTCTTTGGGATGGCGCATGGCGATGATGTCCGCATAGCCGCTGACGATCGCCACCGTGTCCGCCACGCTTTCCCCTTTTTTGGCGGAGCTGGAGGCAGAATCCGAAAAGCCCAGCACGTTCCCGCCCAGACTCAACATGGCGGATTCAAAGCTCAACCGCGTGCGTGTGGAAGGTTCGAAGAACAGGGTCGCCAGCGTTTTGTACTTGCAGACCTCCCGGTATTTCTCCGGGCAAGCGAGAATGTCGTCCGCCGTGGCGATCAGTTCGTCGATTTCCGTAACGGAAAGGTCGAGGATGTTCAACAGATGCCTGCTCATGGTAGCGGTCACTCCTTTCTAAACATTTGTGACGTCAGGCACAAATGGAGGTTTGAAATTGATCACATACGCTTTTTTGCTTTCGTTATTTTCAAACCGCTCCGTTTACGGCGAGGTAATTCTGGATCCGTTCCACGTGCTCGGCGTTCTTTTCATCCGCCGAAAGGTATTCTACAATATCGTGGACGTTGACGACGGAATAGACCGGGAAACCGAACTCCTGCTGGATCTCCTTCATGGCGGAAAGCTCGGTTTTGCCCTTTTCGCCGCGGTCTACCATGATCAGGCAGGCTGCGACCTTGACGCCTTCCAGTTTCGACAGGATCTCCATGCTCTCCCGGATGGCGGTGCCGGCGGTGATGACGTCCTCCACGATGACGATCTCCTCCCCCGCTTGCGGCTTGTAGCCCACCAGAACCCCGCCTTCGCCGTGGTCCTTTGCTTCCTTGCGGTTGAAGAAGAAGGGAACGTCCAGCCCCTCTTTGGCCAGCGCCACCGCCACGGAGACGGCGATGGGGATGCCTTTATAGGCAGGTCCGAACAGGACGGTGCGTTTCTTGCCGATCTTTTCGGCGTAGGTCTTGGCGTAAAATTCCCCCAGACGGGAAATCTGCTCGCCGGTTTTGATGTCCCCGGCATTGATGAAGTACGGGATCTTGCGGCCGGATTTCGCCGTAAAATCTCCGAATTTCAGCACGCCGGCGTCCTCCAGAAACCGGATAAACTCTCTTTTGTACCCTTCCATCCGTCAATCCTCCAAAAATTCTTTCACACATCTCTCATATGCCGCCACCGGATCGGGAGAGGCGGTGATGGGTCGCCCGACCACGATGAAGTCGGAGCCAATCTTCCTTGCCTCCGCGGGCGTCATGACCCGCTTCTGATCCCCCACATCCCCGTCTGCGAAGCGCACGCCGGGCGTGACGGTCAGGAAATCAACGCCGCAGGCGGCATGCACGCTGCCCGCCTCCAGCGGAGAGCAGACCACGCCGTCAAGCCCCGCCTTCTTGGCGTTTTGGGCGTAGTGCAGGACGACTTCCTCCATGGGACGGGAGATCAGCAGATCCCCTTCCAGATGCTCCTGATCGGTGGAGGTCAGCTGCGTGACCGCGATCAACAGCGGACGCGTTCCGTCCGGGCGCGTCAGCCCTTCCAGAGCCGCTTCCATCATGGGGACGGTGCCCGCCGCGTGCAGGTTGCAGAGATCCACGTCCAGCGCGGAAAGTACCCGCATGGTCTTGCGCACGGTGTTGGGGATGTCGTGCAGCTTGAGATCCAGGAAGATGCGATGCCCTCTCCCCTTGATCTCCCGCACGATGTCCGGTCCGGCTCCGTAGAACAGCTCCATGCCGATCTTGACGAAAGGCTTGCGGGCGTTCCCGGCGAATTTGTCCAGGAAAGAGGTCACTTCCTCCCTGTTTGCAAAGTCGCAGGCGACGATGACGTCGCGTTTCTTACTTTCCATGATGTGCTTCTCCTATGCTATCTTGCAAATTCTCAATTCCGTATTGTTCCATCACGCGGGGCAACGCCTCCACGATATCCCGGCAGACGTAGGGGTCCGTCAGGTTCGCGGCGCCGATCTGCACCGCCGTCGCACCCGCGAACAGCATTTCCAGAACGTCCTCCGCCGTGCGGACGCCGCCCATGCCGATGATGGGGATCTTGACCGCTTCGTACACCTGATACACCATCCGCAGCGCCACCGGGAAGATCCCCGGCCCGGAATAGCCCCCCATGCGCTGGGCGAGGACGGGGCGGCGGGTTTTCAGGTCGATACGCATCCCCAGCAGCGTATTGATCAGACTGATACCGTCCGCGCCTGCCTCCTCGCAGGCCTTCGCGATAGAGACCACATCCGTCACGTTCGGGGTCAGCTTGATATAGACCGGCTTATCGGTGACGGCCTTCACCGCCCGTGTCACCTCCGCGGCCGCCTCCGGCGACGTGCCGAAGGTCATGCCCCCGTGATGCACGTTGGGACAGCTGACGTTGACTTCCAGCAGCCCCACCTGCTCCGATTTGCCCAGCTTTTCGCAGGCGTAGACGTAGTCCTCCACGGAAAAGCCGCTGACGTTGGCGATGACTTTTTTATGGAAATAGGTTGCCATCTCCGGCAGTTCGTGTGCCAGAACGTGCTCCACGCCGGGGTTTTGCAGCCCCACCGAGTTGAGCATCCCCGCCGGACATTCCGCGATGCGGGGGGTAGGGTTGCCGAAACGGGCTTCCCGGGTGGTTCCCTTGAAGGAAAAGCTGCCCAGACAGTTGATGTCGTACAATGCGGCGAACTCCTTGCCGTAGCCGAAGGTGCCGCTGGCAGGGATGACGGGGTTATCCAGCTCCCAGCCGGAGAGGATCACGCTTGTGCTTCCCATAGGATCTCCTTTCCTTCAAACACCGGTCCGTCCGCGCAGATCCGCTTGCTCCCGAACAGGGTCTTGCAGGAACAGCCCATGCACGCGCCGAACCCGCAGCCCATGCGTTCCTCAAAGCTGTATTGCCCCTCCGTCGCCACGGTGCGCCGGAGCGCCCGGTACATGGGCATGGGACCGCAGGTGTAAAAATAGCTGTATGGCAAGGTTTTGATCACGTCCGTGACGAAGCCTTTCGTGCCGAAGGAGCCGTCCTCCGTAGCGATATGGACCTCTGCGCCCAACGCACGGAACTCTTCCGCCAGCAGCACATCGGAGGCACTTCGGAAGCCCAGCACCACCTGCACCCGCTTGCCTTCCTCCCGCAGCTTGCGGCAGAGGAACAGCAGCGGCGGCGTCCCCACGCCCCCGCCGATCAGCAAAGGCGCATCCCCGCTTTTGGAGGTATCAAAGCCGTTCCCCAGCCCGGTCAGAGTGTCCAGCACCGCGCCGGGGCGCAAGTCCGCCATGGAGGCGGTTCCCCCGCCTACCACGCGGTAGACCACGGTCACACGGTTTTCCCCCACGTTGCACACGGAGATGGGGCGGCGCAGGGAGAAGCCGTCCAGCTTGAGGTTGATAAACTGCCCGGGGGTCGTGATCGCACCCACGTCCCCGGTCAGCTCCATGCGGAACACGTCGGACGTGAGCCGTTCATTGCGACCCACGGTCAAAAGGACTTGTTGCATAGTTACTCCTTTACGAATCGATGGTGGAAATCTCCATGGTGATCTCCTCCAGCACGTCCAGCAGGACGCGCACGGTATCCAGCGCGGTGAAGATGGTCACGCCGTTTTCCACGGCGCAGCGGCGGATGGCGATGCCGTCCGTCTCGATCGTGCCGCCGGAGCTGTAATCCCGCGTGTTGATGACGTAGTTGACGTATCCCTGCCGGATGGAATCGAAGATTTCCTCGCTTCCCTCGCTGATCTTCTTTTTGACGCGGGTCCGCACGCCGTTTTCCTTAAGGAACTTGGCGGTTCCGCTGGTGGCTTCGATATTGAAGCCCATATTGTAGAACCGGCGGATCAGCGGGAGGGCCTCCTCCTTATCCTTGTCCGCCACGGTGACGAACAGGGTTCCGTAGTTGACCACCTGCATCCCGGAGGCTTGCAGCGCTTTATACAGCGCCCGGGTCATCTTCCGGTCATAGCCGATGGCTTCCCCGGTGGATTTCATCTCCGGGGAAAGGTATGCGTCCATGCCCCGCAGCTTGGAGAAGGAGAAGGCGGGCACCTTGACGTACCATTTGTCCTTATCCCCGGGGTAGATCTGCGTAAAGCCCTGCTCCTTCAGGGAATTGCCCAGAATGACCCGCGTGCCGATGTCCGCAAGGCAGTAGCCGGTGGCTTTGGAAAGGAAGGGCACGGTACGGGAGGAACGGGGGTTGACCTCGATGATATACACCCGATCCTGTTTATCCACGATGAACTGGATGTTGTACAGCCCCACGATGCCGATGCCCAGACCCAGCTTTTCCGTGTAGGAAAGGATGGTCTTTCGCACCTCCTCCGAAAGGGTGAAGGCGGGGTACACGCTGATGGAGTCGCCGGAATGGACGCCGGTGCGCTCCACCAGCTCCATGATGCCGGGGACGAACACGTCCTTGCCGTCGCAGACCGCGTCCACCTCCACTTCTCTGCCCACGATGTAGTGGTCCACCAGCACCGGGCGATCCTCGTCGATCTCCACGGCGGTTTTCAGGTATTGCCGGAGCTGGGTTTCATTCGCCACGATCTGCATGGCTCTGCCCCCCAGCACGAAGGACGGGCGCACCAGCACGGGGTAGCCGATCTTC
Organism: Oscillospiraceae bacterium; assembly: GCA_022508745.1. Classification (GTDB taxonomy): domain Bacteria; phylum Bacillota; class Clostridia; order Oscillospirales; family CAG-382; genus Coliplasma. The sequence goes on from JAFLUP010000006.1 coordinate 45,240, forward strand.
GCCGCCGCGGCGACGCCGTCGTCCACATTCGTGACCGCCATGCCCTGGGGCTGCGGGATATCCAGCTGTTTGAGCACCTTTTCAAAGGCGTCCCGGTTCTCCGCCCGCTCGATGGCTTCGCAGTCGGTGCCGATGATGTTCACCCCCCGCTTGCGCAGCGGTTCCGCCAGATTGATGGCCGTTTGCCCGCCCAGGGAGGCGATGACGCCGAAGGGCTTTTCCAGCTCGATGATGTTGCACACATCCTCCACGGTCAGCGGCTCAAAGTAGAGCTTGTCCGAGCAGGTGTAATCGGTGGAGACGGTCTCCGGGTTGTTATTGATGATGATGGCTTCGCAGCCGTATTCCTTGATGGTCATGACGGCGTGGACGGTGGAATAGTCGAACTCCACCCCCTGCCCGATACGGATGGGACCGGACCCCAGCACGATGATCTTCTTCCGGTCGGTCACAACGGACTCGTTTTCCTCCGCGTATGTCGAATAGAAGTACGGGATATAGGAGGTAAACTCGGAAGCGCAGGTGTCGATCATCTTATACACCGGGAAGAGCTTTTGCTCCTTGCGGTAGCGCCAGATCTCCTCCTCGGTGGTCTTCCACAGGTCCGCCACCGCCCGGTCGCAGAACCCGTAGGTCTTTGCCATTACCAGCGTGTCGCGGTCGAAGGGGGTTTCCGCGATCTCCCGCTCCAGCTGCACGATGTGCTTGATCTTTTCAAGAAACAGCGGGTCGATCATGGTGCGCTCGTAAAGCGTATTGACCGCCTCTCCTCGCCGCAGAAGCTCCGCGATGGCGTAGATACGGTCGTCGGTGCCCTCTCCGATGTACTCCAGCAGGCGGTCGGTCTCCCACGGATCGAACTTCTTCATGTGCAGGTGATAGACGCCGATCTCCAACGAACGGACGGCTTTGAGCAGGCTTTCCTCGATGTTCCTGCCGATGCTCATCACCTCGCCAGTCGCCTTCATCTGGGTAGAAAGGCGGTTGCTCGCGTCCGCGAACTTATCGAAGGGGAAACGGGCCATTTTTGTCACCACGTAGTCCAGCGTGGGTTCAAAGCTGGCGGGAGTGTTGGCGATCTGGATCTCGTCCAGCGTCATGCCCACGGCGATCTTGGCGGAAACCCTTGCGATCGGGTAGCCGCTCGCCTTACTTGCCAGCGCCGAGGAACGGGAGACGCGGGGATTGACCTCGATGACGTAATAGCGGAAGGATTGGGGATCCAGCGCAAACTGCACGTTGCAGCCGCCCTCGATCTTCAGGGCGCGGATGATGCGCAGGGCGCTGTCCCGCAGGAGGTGGTACTCCTTATTGGTCAGGGTTTGGCTGGGACAGACCACGATGGAGTCGCCGGTATGGATGCCGACGGGATCCACGTTTTCCATGTTACAGATGGCGATAGCAGTGTCGTTCGCGTCCCGCATGACTTCATATTCGATCTCTTTATAGCCGCGGATGCTCTTTTCCACCAGCACCTGATGCACCGGGGAAAGCTTGAGGGCGTTCTTGACGATCTCCCGAAGCTCTTCGGGGGTATCCGCAAATCCGCCGCCGGTGCCGCCGAGGGTAAACGCCGGGCGCAGCACCACCGGGTATCCGATGCGCTCCGCTGCCGCTTCCCCCTGCTCGATGCTTTCCGCGATCTCCGAAGGGCAGATGGGTTCCCCGATCTCCTGGCAGAGCTCCTTGAACAGCTCCCGATCCTCCGCCCGCTCGATACTGGCGGAGGAGGTGCCCAGCAACTCCACCTGACATTCCCGCAGAACGCCCTTCTTTTCCAGCTGCATGGCAAGGTTCAGACCGGTCTGCCCGCCGATGCCGGGGACGATGGCGTCCGGGCGTTCCTTGCGGATGATCTTGGCGACATATTCCAGCGTCAGGGGTTCCATGTAGATCTTATCCGCGATGGCCTGATCCGTCATGATGGTGGCGGGGTTGGAGTTGGCAAGCACCACCTCGTAGCCCTCTTCCCGAAGGGCAAGACACGCCTGGGTGCCGGCGTAATCAAACTCCGCCGCCTGCCCGATGACAATGGGACCGCTTCCGATCACCATGATTTTATGAATATCGGTTCTTTTAGGCATTGCTTGTCCCCTCCTTCTGCATCTGCATGGCCTCAATGAACTGGTCGAACAGGTAAGCGCTGTCCTGCGGACCGGGCGCGCTTTCCGGGTGATATTGCACGGAGAAGACCCGATCCTTCACACAGCGAACGCCCTCCACGGTGCCGTCCAGCAGGTTACGGTGGGTGATCTCCAGGCCTGTGCCGGCAAGCGTTTCCGCGTCCACCGCGTAGCTGTGGTTCTGGGAGGTGATCTCCACCTTGCCGGTCAGCAGATTCTGCACCGGGTGATTGCCCCCGCGGTGCCCAAATTTCAGCTTATAAGTCTTTGCGCCGTAGGCGAGGGAGATCATCTGGTGCCCCAGACAGATCCCAAAGATGGGCAGCTCTCCCCGCAGCTCTTTTACCAGTGAGATGACCGGCTCCACATCCTCCGGGTCGCCGGGACCGTTGGAAAGGAACAGCCCATGAGGTTTCATGGCGCGCACGGTCTCCGCGTCCGTGTTCCACGGCACCACAGTCACGTTACAGCCCCGGGCGTTGAGGGAGCGGACGATGTTCAGCTTGATGCCGCAGTCTACCGCCACCACGTTGTAAAGGTGGTCAGGCGTGCGGGAGAACCAACGCTTCCGGCAGCTCACGCGGCTGACCGCGTCGTGCCGCACCGGCGTTTCCGCCAACTTGCGCAGCCCCTCCTCCACCGTGGTCTCCATGCCCGTGATCAACACGCGGCGGCTTCCCAGATCGCGGATACTGCGGGTCAGTTTACGGGTGTCGATCCCCTCGATGCCGGGGATGTCGTATTCCTCCAGAATTTCCGACAGGGTCTTGATACAGCGGAAATTGGAGGGCAGATCATTATATTCACTGACGATGAGCGCACCGATGGTGGGGGTACGGGTCTCGAAATCCTCCTCGGTAATGCCATAGTTACCGATGAGCGGATAGGTCATCACCACCGCCTGATCGGTATAGGACGGATCGGACACGATCTCCTGATAGCCCACCATGGACGTATTGAACACGATCTCGCAGACACGATCCCCCGCTGCGCCGAACCCGACGCCGGTATACACGCTGCCGTCTTCCAAAATCAGTTTTCGGTTACACTGTCTTGCCATTTGCTTCTCCTTCTGCTTCTTTCACAACCAATTGATCATTCACACAAGTTGCCACCCATTTCCCGTACACCCTTCGTCCCGCGAAAGGCGTGCTTCTGCCCATGGAGCGGAAGCGGGACGGATCGATCTCGTAGGGCGTTTCCACCTCGAATACCGTCCAGCCCGGGTCGGACGAAATGCCGAAGCGGGCACGGGGTCGGTCGGACAGCAGCGCGGAAAGCGCCTCCATGGACAGGACGCCGGGCTTTACAAGCGCGGTATACAGCACTGCAAAGCTGCACTCCAGCCCTACGACCCCCATGGGGCTATCCTTCAGCCCGCGGGACTTTTCCTCCGCCGAGTGGGGGGCGTGATCGGTGGCGATCATGTCGATCGTGCCGTCGCAGATCCCCTCGATGAGGGCTTCCCGGTTCGCCCGGCTGCGCAGAGGCGGGTTCATCTTGAAGCGCCCGTCCTCCTGCAGATCCTCGTCGCAAAGCACCAGATAGTGGGGCGCGGTCTCACAGGTGACGTCCAACCCCTCCGCCTTTGCCTTGCGGAGGAGCGAAACGCTTTCTTTCGTCGATACATGGCAGACGTGATAGGCGCAGCCGGTTTCCTTCACCAGCCGCAGGTCCCGCTCGATCTGCCCGTATTCGCTCTCGCTGGAAATGCCGCGATGCCCGTGGGCGCGGGCATATGCGCCGTCGTGGATGTATCCGCCGTTCAGCAGGCTGTTGTCCTCGCAATGGGCGGCGATCAGCTTGCCCAGCCTTTTCGCTTCCAACATGGCTTCCCGCATCATGGAACCACTCTGCACGCCCCGTCCGTCGTCCGAAAAGGCGCACACCCGCTCCGCCATACCGGCAAGGTCGGCAAGCGCTTCCCCGCGCTCCCCTTTCGTGATGGCGCCGTAGGGGAACACCGGGATGCAGGCGCCCCGGCGGATGGCTTCTTCTTCCGCCGCAAGGGTTTCCGGGCTGTCCGGCACCGGGTTCAGGTTGGGCATGGTGCAGACCGCCGTGTACCCGCCATGCAGCGCCGCAAGGCTGCCGGTAGCGATGGTCTCTTTATAAGAATACCCCGGCTCGCGAAAATGCACATGCACGTCGCAAAAGCCGGGGAGAACGAAATAGGATCCAAATGAAATCGGAAAACGACCACCCAAGGACAAAAACGTTCGGACGGCTTCTTCGCAAGTGGGATCCGGAAATCGAAAACGAAGGTTGTTCAGTTCCATACCGGATTCGCCTCCCTTCCCTCGTTTCATCGTATTTTTGCTATTATATCACCTGCCGCCGGGAATGTCAAGGGGTTTGGAAAGATATTTTAGCAAAGTGCTTTCAACTACAGGAAACGGTATCATAGATAAACTGCACGCATAGATCTGCACGCCCATAGATATACAATAAAATTTCATTTTCGGTGGCAGAAGATGCGCGAGCACGGTGTGCTCTTGCATCGCGCCGACCGATGTGCGCACACGAAGTGTTCTGCACATCTA
>JAFLUP010000060.1 GCA_022508745.1 Oscillospiraceae bacterium
GCCGGTCGGTCTTGCGGTCGCCGTAGCAGACCGCCTTGGAGGAGATCAGCTCGGTGCAGACGCACTCCGCGCCGTAGGAAACGCAGATGGCGCGATAGGCGTGGTCGGTGACGTTCGCCATGGGAGCGAGAAAGATCCCGTGGGGGACAGAAAAAGTTCCGATGTTCATAGTTGTTCCCGTTTAGTTGATGGTTTTGCCGTTGCCCGCGCGGCGCACCACGCGAAGCGCAGCGGCAGAGAGCGCATGGTAAGCGGGTTCCTTCAGGTGCGGGAGGATCTCCTCCAGCGCTCCCGACGTCTCCGCGATCAGGGGCAGGTCCGTCAGGGAAGCGGCGTGCAGGGTCATTTCCCCGCTCTGGCGATCCCCGAAGAAATCCCCCGGTCCCCGCTGCTTGAGGTCCGCTTCCGCGATGGCGAAGCCGTCGGAGGAATCCCGCAGGGTATCCAGCCGTTCGCAGACGTCCCCACTGCCGTTGAGCAGCACGCAGAAGGATTTCCGCGTACCCCGCCCGATCCGTCCCCGCAATTGGTGGAGCTGGGAAAGCCCGAAGCACTCGGCGTTCTCGATGAGCATCACGTTGGCGTTGGGCACGTCCACCCCCACCTCGATGACGGTGGTGGAGACCAGAATCCGGGTTTCCCCTGCGGCAAAGGCTTCCATCGCCTCCGCTTTCCGCGCCGGAGGCAGCTTGCCGTGGATGAGCCCCATGGGGATGCCGGCGAAGGCGCCGGTTTGCAGCTCGGCAAAGTAGCTTTCCGCCGCCTTTTTGGGGGAAGCGTTCTCCAGCTCCGCGTTTTCCTCCACCAGCGGACAGATGATGTACGCCTGCCCGCCCTGTGCCAACTGCCGGCGGATGGAGGCGTAGATGCGCTCCCGATCCTTGGGGAGCAGCACCATAGTCTCGATGGGCTGCCGCCCGGGGGGAAGCTCCCGCAGGAGGGTCACGTCCAGATCCCCGTACAGGATCAGGGAAAGGGAGCGTGGGATGGGGGTCGCGGACAGCACCAGCATATGCGGACGGGGGCCGGTCTGTTCGCTCTTTTCCAGCAGAAGCGCCCGCTGGCGCACGCCGAAGCGGTGCTGTTCGTCCGTCACAACAAGACCGAGGGAGGCGAAGGACACGTCCCCCTGCAGCACCGCGTGGGTGCCGATGAGCACATGGATCTCCCCGTCCTTTACCCCTTTCTTGATGGCCTCCTTCTGTTTTTTCGGCACGGAGGAGGTGAGCAGTGCGGTGCGGATCCCTCGCGGCTCGAACCATTTGCCGATCTTCTGCGCGTGCTGTTCCGCCAGAATCTCCGTGGGCGCGAGCAGCACCGCCTGATGCCCGTTGGTCGCGCAGCGCTCCAGCGCGGCGGCGGCGACCACCGTCTTTCCGCTGCCAACGTCCCCCTGCACCAGACGGGTCATGGGGGTATCCCGCTCCAGATCCGCGAAGATCTCCCGGATCGCCTGTGCCTGCGCGTTCGTCAACGCGAACGGCAGGCTTTCGAGGAAGCTATGGCCCCCCGCGACCGGCGGAAGCGGAGGCGCAAGCACCCCGTCTTTGGCGCGGCGCATACTGCGCAGGGCAAGTTGGAAGGTGAGCAGCTCCGCGAACGCCACGGTGCGTTTCGCCTGCTCCGTTTCCTCCATGCTGCGGGGCTGATGCAGCCGCCGGATGGCTTCCCCGCGGGGCAGGAGCCCGTATCTGCGCCGCAGCTCCTCCGGCAGCTCCTCCTCCAGCCCGTCGCACAGGGGCAGGCAGGCGAGGACCGCGTTCCGCACCGTTTTCTGGGTCAGACCGCCGGACAGGGGGTAGATAGGAACGATGGCGGGGAGGGGTTTGCCGGGGGTGATAGGCTCGATCTCCGGGGAAAGCGCCTCCGCGCCGTACAGCCCCATGGTGATGCGCCCGTAGAGACGGTAACGCCTGCCCGGGAGGATCTCCGGCAGCAGGAAGCGGCGGTTGAAGAAGGTGACGGTGATGGGAGCGCTGTCGTCCTGGGCGTACATATGGAAGTAGTCAAGCCCCGACCGGGTGCGCCCCACCGCGGGCTTCCGGGTGCAGACCACCTCCACCGCGTGGAGCTCGCCGTCGGTACAATCCCGCAGCGGGATGATCTTCCCGCGGTTTTCATAGGCGCGGGGGTACAGCGCCAGCAGGTCGCCTACGGTGAGCACCCCCCGCTTGGCGAATTGCGCCGCCCGGGCGTCCCCCACCCCCCGCAGATCCGTCAGAGGGGAATCAACGGTCATATCATCACCTTCCTTCCTCGGAGATTGAAAGGGCTGCCGCAAAGTGCAGCAGCCCCAATGGATTACGTTTTTCGGGAAACGTTATCCCAACTGATATGCCTCAACGCACTCCTCGATGGCAAGGAGCGCCGCGTCACGGATGGAATCCAGCTCGGAAGCGACGCCGTCGCTGCCCTTCGCCTGCAGGCTGTCCAGCATGCCGGAAAGACCGCCGAAGCCGTACAGGATGCCCGGATCGTACACAACGTTGTTGAAGATGTAGTTCTCCAGCATATCCACGTTGTCTTCCGTACGGGCGTCACGGTCCAGCAGGGTGCTGTTGTAGTACGCGGGGGTGACGTCGTCCTTCGCGTAGCAGCCCAGCGCTTCCAGCATGAAAGCGGAGAATTCCGCATTCGGGACGGACAGCGGGATGCAGACGCCGTACGCATAGCTGATGTTGGCGTAGGTGCAGTAGTTCTCCTGCGTTTCACTGGAAAGCGGGAGCGGGAGGAAGCCCATGTAGTCCGAAGCGTCATAGTTGCGCAGCTTCTTGACCGCGGAGAACGCAGCCGTATAGAACAGCGAGCGTCCGTCGCCGAAGGCTGCCATGGCGGTTTCCCACAGGCTCAAGCTGCCGACGGTGGTCGGGTTGGGAGACTGGGTATTGAAGAACCAGTCATCCGCCGCAAAGGTTTGCAGGATCTTCTGGGCGTAGGTCAGGGACGCTTCGCTCCGACCGATGGCGATCTGGGGAATGTCGTCCTCCGATTTATCAATCAGGCTGTGACCGCCGCCGACGTAGTAGCCAAGCGCGCCGTTTGCGCCCACCGCGCCCCACTGATCTTCGTACTGCATACCGGCTTCGCCGTTGAGCTCCGTGGTGACGGTGCGACCCATCTGGTGCATGGCGTCCAGCGTCCACTTATGTTCACGGACCAGATCGTACATGTCGCCCCACTCGCCTTCCAGGTTCTGCTCGTACATGGCACGGTTGAACAGGACGGTGTTGGAGACGATCCGCTGCATGATGGAGATGTCGCCGGTGGTGAAATAGAGCTTATGCGCAATGGACAGGGAGGCGTTTGCCTTCTGATCCCACCAGGGCGCATTCAGATGGAGGTAATCGCCGAACTCGTTCAGGTCATACAGATAGCCGTCCTGCGCCAGAGAAACGGCGGAGAACATGAAGGGCATGGCTGCGTCGAACTGATTGGTCTGTGCCGCTACGTCCTCGCGGACCACCACCGCCACATCGTCCACCGCGACGGCCTTGACCGTCACGCCGTACTTTTCGTAGATGCGGTTGTTGCGGTTGCCCACGCCGTCCTTGAGCTGGTTATCCGTGGTGTCGATGTCCTCGCACTCAATCTCTTCCGAGAAGTAGGTGTTCTGCACCACGTTGTTATACACGCAGACCCGGAATTCCTTCTCGGTGAAGTTGAATTCCATTCCCAGGTTATCCAGCGTGTATTTGCCGTTGCTGTCTTTGTACAGATCATCGTCATCCGATCCGTTGTTACCGGAGCTGGTGTCGGAATTCGAATTGTTGTTGCCGCCGGGCGTGGAGGGAGCGGAGGGGTTGTTGCCGCCGTCCGTGTCGTCTCCGTCGCCGCAGGCCGCCAGCAGCGGGCAAAGCGCCAGCAGCAGACAAAGCAGCAGACAGAATGTCTTTTTCATGTAGAGTTCCTCTCTTTCCTTTTGTGGACTTTTTATCAAGCCGCAAACCGCCATGAGACGGAGGACAGCTATGAAAACAGGGTCAAATGGGAGCGACCGCGCCGTCAGTTCCAATCGGAAGGCGCACCCACCGCGCCGAAACGCTTTTCATCGTATATATGCGACGTACAGGCAGGCACATCCAGATGCACATTTTCAAAGGGATGGAGCGTCCCGATGAAGGACACGTCCGGAATCTCCAGATTCGGATCCGTATACGGGTCGATCCCCGCAGACAGATCGGCAAACCAACCGGAGCTGAAGGTACGCAGACGCGCGTCGTCGCTCATGGCGAAATAGGTCCATCCGCCCGGCTCATTCGCCTGCCAAGTAGGATCGAAGTGATAGTATTCGCCGTTCAGCTTCGCGATGGTCCACGCGTGGTCGATATCGGAGTCAAGATCATCGGAGCAAAAGATGCTTTCCACACCGGCGCACCGAAGCAAAAGGATCAGGTAAGCCGCATAGTCCCCGCAGATTCCGCGATCCTGCATGATGACTTCGTACATCGAGCCCTCAATGAAATCGTAAACGACGGTATCGCTGACATAGCGATAGAGCTTTTCGGTGATGCGGACCTCATCGTCCCCCTCATCGATGACGGAGAGGATGGAATTGATCTTTTCCTCAAATTCCCCTACCAGACGGTCACATTCGTCCCGATCGTGCTGATACCGAAGCTCCACCGTTCCGTCGGTATAGACGTACGGTTCTTCGTGGGTGCCATAGTTGGCGGCAATTTTCTGCGAGGGGTAACATTCCGCCAAAAAGACGCCCCAAAGCCGGAAAAACTGCGCCTCATCCGAAAAACCGGCGATGCGTTCTTCATGTGCGAGATACGCGTCCACCAGTTTGCAGTAGAGCGCGTAGTCCGCCTCTCCCAGTTCCTCCCGCGTGACATCGCTTATGATGTACGGAGAAAACGTGAAGCGCTGCGCGGGGTCTTCGGCAGGGTCAGTGGAAACGCCGGGATCCGTCCCCGAAGGCAGACTTTCCTCGCCCACTGACGAATCTTCCGGGCTTACGGATGGGCCTTCCGGGCTTACGGACGGGTTTTCCGCACTCTGCACGTCCTGCGTTTCTTCCGAGGAGGACGCAGACGGCAGTTCGGACCCGCAGCTCGCCAGCAGAACCGCAAGCAACACACAAGCCAAAGCAACAAAGCACTTCTTCATATGGGATCCCCCTTCCCCTACCAAGAGCACAACACTGCCGAAAAAAGTGATACGGATATATTATACCTGTTTTCGACGGTTTTGTCAACTGCCGATTGATACAAATTCCCGCCGCGCATTTTACACATGTTCAACAAAAACAGCCGCCCACCTCCCCGCGGGAGATGAGCGGCCATTCTGCCCTTTGTATTCCTTTATTGCAGCCCGTACGCCTCGATGCAGTCGTCGATGGCCATCTGCACCGAATCGCGGATGCTGTCAAGGGAGGAGCTGACGGCGGTGGAGTGGTCCTGCATGAGCCTCTGGAACATGGAGGAAACGCTTCCGAAGTTATAGATCACGCCCAGATCGTACACCACGTTGCTGAAAACGTACTGATCCAGCATCTCCATGGAATCCGCGTCATTGCTGTCGCGGTACTTGAGGGTCACTTCGTAGTAGGCGGGGGTGACGGTATTCTTCGCGTAGCAGCAGAGCGCCTCGACCATGTAGGCGGAGAAATCCGCGTTGGGCACGCTCTTGGGGATACAGATCCCGTATGCGAAGCGGGCGGAAGAGGGGGTGTAGTAGGTCTCCTGCCCCTCACTCGCCATGGGCAGCGGAACGATGCCGAAGGCGTCCGCGTTGGCGAAATCCCGCAGCTTCTTGACGGCGGAGAAAGCGGTGGTGCGGAACAGGGAGCGGTTTTCCCCGAACACGCCCAGACCGGCGGTGGCGGTGCTTCCCTGCACCTGCCCTGCCAGATCCTCGACGATCAGCGCCCAACTCTCGTTGCTGCGCAGGGTCTCCAGCACCTTCATGGCGGTGTTGGTGCTGCTCTCCTGCTCCCCGATGGAAAGCACCGGCAGATCGGAGGCGTCCTTGCGGATGAGGGATTCGCCGGAAGCGAGGTAGTAATGCACCGCGTCGATATTGGCGGTGACGAGCCCCCACTGATCCTTGTAGCTCATCCCCGCTTCCCCGTCCAGCTCCGCGGCGACGGCGCGACCCATGGCGTACATGGTGTCCAGCGTCCATTTATGCTCCCGGACCAGATCGTACAGGCTGCCCCATTGATCCTGGCAATATTCCTCGTACAGGCGCTTGTTGAAGGTCAGCGCCATGGAAGTGATCTTCTGCATGATGGAAATATCGCCGGTGGTGAAATAGAGCTTCCCGCCCACGGAAAGGGACTGATTGGCGGACTGATCCCACCAGGGCGCCTCCAGATGGATGTAGTTCCCGAATTCCTTCAGGTCATACAGCGCCTCGTCCTGCGCCAGCGTGGCGCAGTCGGGCATGAAGGGCATGGCGGCGTCGTACAGCTCGGAATTGGCGGAAGCGTCCTGCCGGACGGATTCCAGCACGTTGTTCACCGGGCAGGCGACCACCGTGACGCCGTATTTTTCCGCGATCAGGTCATTACGGGTCTTGACCGCGTCGTTGAGTACGTCGTCGGTGGTTTCGTACAGGTTATAGCCGATCTCCTCGGAGTAGTAGGTGGATTGCCCCACGTTATCGTACACGCAGACCCGGAACTCCTTCTGCTCGAAGGAGAAGGCGGGCATATGCAAGCCGTCCAGCGTATACCGTCCCTCCGCGTCCTGATACAGATCTCCTTCCGGTCCGGGACCGGTTTCGTCGGAGGTGGTATCCGAAGACGGGACGGAGGTCCCCTCGCCGCTTGCATTGCCCTCATCGCCGGAACTTTCGCCGCAGGCGACCAGCAACGGGCAGAGCGCCAGCAGCAGGCAAAGCAGCAGGGTGAAACAGCAGGTGGTAAACTTCGTGCGTTTCATGGTCATCAACATTCCTTTCGTCGTCTATTCGCTGTGTCTATCACGTTTTTTCGCAAAGAAAGGTCAACCGGGCAGGCGGATGGCACGCAGGGCGTCGTCCACTTCCCCTGCGGTTTTCCCCGTCACCCAGGAAAGGACCGTATCCGGGAGCTGCCGGTTCTCGGCAAAATAGACGCTGCGCTCCTGCCGGTAAGCGGCTTCGTCGCAGGGGACCAGGCTGCCGCCGGAGAAATGGTAGTAGGTCACCGTCCCGTCGGGAGCGGTCTCCCGGGCGAAAATGCTCTTTCGCACCGGCTTTCCGTCGCTTACGGTGATCTCCTCCAGTACGTAACGGGTGCTGCCGGACGCCATGGGCTGGGAATAGGAGAGCAGCAGATACCGTCCTCCCGCCTTCCGCCGCCAGATGGCCCACTCCTCGTCCACGCCGGTGGAAAGGGTCAGCACCGCTTCCCCGTTCGGACGGTAGACTGTCACCACCGGAACGCCGTTTTCCCCCATCCGGCGAAGGAACAGCTCCGCCGTTCCGTCCAGCTCCGCGTCGTATTTGGAGAATTGCAGACCGCTGAAATTCCCATCCGCCAGCTGCGCGGCAAGGGCGCCCAGCGGAGACAGCGTGCCCGCCTGCACCACGGTGACGCGGCACTCCGCGCTCCGCCCGGCAGGGGTGACCGCCTTCACGGTGGCGCTCCCGATCCCTACGGCGGTGAGACGTCCGCTCTCCACCTTGACCACGGTCTCGTCCGAGCTGCTCCAGACCAACGTGCGGTTGGTCACGCCCACGGGCTTGAATTCATACCCCACCGTAGCGCTTTCCCCCATCCGCAGGGTCATGCTGCGATCCAAAAAGGAGAAGCCTTCCTCCGGGATGGAGGGCAGGTGCAGATTCCCCAGATCCGGCTCGTCCTCCTCCCGCCAGGGGGAGAATTCCCCGGGGGATTCCTCGGAGGGATCATCGGAGACGGGGTCGTCGGAGGGGTCGTCGGAAGGTTCGTCGGAGGGATCGTCCGGCTCGGAGGAAGTCTCTTCGGAGGACACGGTGCTGCTTTCCTCCGGCGCGGATGGTTCCGCCGAAACGCTTTCCCCGGAGGAAACCTCCTCGGGGACGGAGGAATCATCCGTCGGCTGCTCCATGCAGCCCACGATCAGCAATAGCGCCGTCAAAAGCACCGCCGCGATGGACAGCTTCCGTTTCATGTCCTTCCCCCTCTCCGTTTGGTGTTCCTATTATAGCAGGAAAATAGAAATTCGTCAATAGGAAAAAACGCGGAGCGTTTCCGCCCCGCATTTCACATTTTTACGATTCCGTCAGCTTCGAAAACGTCATGTCCTCATACCCCGGAAGGATCCGATACACTTCGCCGTGATCCGAATAATACAAAAGAAGATAGATCGTTCCATCGGAGCCGGTAATCAGAGTAGGCCATACATCAACCTCAAATGTATATGCCCCAAGGGTGACCTTATGCGCTTTTGAATCGCCATCTTCCACCACCAGCTTATACTGGGAAAGCAGTGCGCCGGACTCGCTGTAACTGCGAAGAATTCTCTCCTCCGCGCCGTTGGATATGGTTGTCGCGCTCAAGAGGGTCTCACCGGACCCTGTCCGGTACGCTTGCGCCGCCACACCGTCGATTTTCAGTTCAATGGTTCGGCTGCCGCATACAAGGGCGTTGCCAAGCGCGGTTCGCTTCACCGTAGGACCGTCGGGAACCACCTTGTTACCATAAATATCCAGATAAAGGTACTGCCTCGAGGAATATAAAAGCGGTTCTTTTCCGTCTAACGTAACGAAGGCGTAGCTATACATAGATTCTTCACTGATGGAAGGCATATATCGGCGGGTTTCTCCGCTGGTCAGGTCGAGGATACGCACCGCTCCGTCATTCGTCCGCAGATATATCCTATCCCCCAAAGCCAACGCATCCCATACGGAAGAATCCGAGGTAAAATCGAATTTTGCCCCGTCATTCACACGGTAAACGCAAGTATCGTGCACGATATAAATGTTCCCCTGTTCGTCCGCACATTCCGAGAATGACACGGTGATAATCGGGTCTCCGTCGCCGCTTTCCGGCCAATAATAATTGTATTGGAAAAGCCCATCCTTACCTATCTTGAAGGAGGAGACGAGTTCCAGCTCCGTTTCCCGCTCCTGCGGAAGAACGACTGCTGTATCCTCCTCCGAAACCTGCGGTTCGGACACTTGCGGTTCGGAAGTCTGCGGGTCAGACGCTTGCGGTTCCGATACTTGCGGGTCGGAAGCCTGTGATTCGTCCTGCACAGCGCCGAGGTTTTCCATGGGAAGCGTATGCGAATGGTCGGCAGCACCGCCTTCGCTCACCTCACGGCTTTCCTCCAATGGAACCGTCGTCGCGCAGGCGGTCAGGAACAACATGACGGACAAGATTCCTACAAACAGCCTTTTGCGTTTCAACTGTTTCATAACTCCATCCCTTTCCTTTTTGCCCGAGAATCTACTTAAGCTCATACTATCATGCGGCGCAGCGTTTGTCAACAGGTTATGGAAAAATAAAGGAAAAGTTGCCCAAGTGGCAGCGCGGCAGACGAAAAGAGGAAAATATCAGTTCGTCAATAGGAAAAAACGCGGAGCGTTCCCGCCCCGCGTCGATCGGTCGATAGGTTGTGGTTATGCTTGTCCGCGCCGATCCTCCGCGACCGCACACAGTTCAACAAACGAGAACGATACATCGTCATCCGATCCCGTTGATTCTACAGGGGGAAAGACACCCAAAACAGGAACGTACCCACAGACCGTGCAATAAAGATTGTTGGCTGTCATTTTGTGTGGCCCGATCTGGGTTTGTCGTTGGCAAACGGTACAGGCTTTCCAGTGAGACATCTCATCTTTAGAGTAAGACGACGAAATCGTGTGACTTTCTGTTTGAAACTGTTGGCCGCAAATGGTGCAAACCCTCCAATGCGATGCCGAATTACTCGAGTACTTCATTGATAAATAGGCAGGGCGATAAATTTCGTAGTTTTTCACATCTACATATTCGTCAAATTCATCTTGTGTGATTACTCGCTTCTTGGTCTTTTCCACATCCTCTGCAGAGCACTCGTATATTGTATAAGGACCACCTTTTTTCACCTCATAAATAAGAATCACATGACTACCGGATTTATTAAGCAAATCACCCTTTTGAGGTTCAGAAACCTTATCGCAATACTCCAATATGGTACTCGTTCCCTTTTTTGTTGTCAACCCAAATGCAGCGCTAACATAACCAGAACAATCAAGACCACCGGTGTGATCAACATGAAACCCAACGCCTTGATCATTATAGACAGCCTTAATATTTCCTGCCATAATACCTGTTCTCACAATGACATCAACGAATTTTATATGATTTTCACTGGTGCCATTCGTGTCAAGCCCATTGAAACCGCCCCAGCAATACGGGATGCCTACCATAGATGCGTTATTCGCTTTGCCCCCATTCGCAGTTACAATTTCATCGATATAAGTCGGTCTTTTTGTGTTTGTCAATCGTTTAATATTTTCTTCCGAAAGGTTCCATTTGATCTGCGTCATTTCCTGCGCACGGGAAAAAACAGTATCCATAGGATAATACGTATGCCCACTATGGGAAGCAGTAGCCTGAAGCGACTCCGAAGACACAGCGACCTCGTTCGCTTCCGCTTCCGTCAGCTTCGAAAACGTCGCGTTCTCATATCCCGGAAGGATCCGATACACTTCGCCGTGATCGAAATAATACAGCAGGAGGTACATGGTCCCGTTCGAGCCATATATTTTTTTGTAATCAAAGACATTCTCGAATGTATAGTCATCGACCGTTACCTTTAACGGATTGTACGCTTCTAATACGTATGCATCTCCAAATTGGGTAAACGGAAATGAACACGGCTGTTCGTCATACCGAATCATCGTATGCTTAAATTTTGAAGTAATATTTCCATTTTGATCGTACAGACAATAAATCTCTTCCCATACAACATTATATGGTTGATTCGTGATAAAACGGTTGTCGCGCGAAGCAACGCAAAGGAGCTTTTCCGCATCTTCATACTTCACGCTCCATTCGCCCCCGGCAGAGTCCCCATCGAGAGATAACACTTGATTCACGTTCTGACCGGTAAGGATGCCATTACCTGTTGATTCATCCGTTCTGACCACGGTACGGGGATACCCTTCGACTGGAAGCGCTTCCCCATCCAGCGAGTAGCGTTCTTTCCCGTCGTAACGAAGCCAGATCGGTTCCTCACCGTTGGAGGAAACGAAGCGAAAGTCTCCCGTATGTTCCTCCAAATAAGCAGAAGGAGCAATTGTTGTACGCTCGCCACTTTCCACATCGATCGTCTCAACATAAGAATCTTCAAGCCACAAGTAGAGCAACCCTTTGCTATACAACATGGATATGGGTGTGTTGCCGGCGCCTCTAACGTACATTTTGCCATCATTCAACCGGCAAATATCCCCGCTATACCCCTTTGCGGTCAGAACAACGTAAACATTCCCTTTATCGTCGGCACATTCTGCTCTGGTCGTTTTGTATGCCGCGTGTTCCGGACCGGATTCTGCCCAGTAGAAGAAATACGGAAACAGCCCGTCCTCGCCGGTTTTGAAGGAAGTGACGAGTTCCAACTCCGTTTCCCGCTCCTGCGGAAGGACGACCGGTCTTTCTGCTTCGGAAACCTGCGATTCGGAGACTTGCGGGTCGGAAGCCTGCGATTCGTCCTGCACAGCGCCGAGGTTCTCCATGGGAAGCGTATGCGAATGGTCGGCTGCACCGCCTTCGCCCACCTCACGGCTTTCCTCCGACGGAACCGTCGTCGCGCAGGCGGTCAGGAACAACGTTGCAGACAGGACCCCTACAAACAGCCTTTTGAACACCAAATGTTTCATAACTCCATCCCTTTCCTTTTTTGCGCAGCAAAATATACTTAAAAATCTGCTTAAGTTCATCCTATCATGCAATACAGCGTTTGTCAATAGATTATGGAAAAATAAGGAAAAAGTTGTTTGAGTAGCATGGCTATTCCCCGGAACGATAGAAAAAAAGGGCTGCAACCGCAGCCCTTTTTGTTTGGAATCTTCGATTTCTTATTTGAAGTACCGCTCCAGCAGACCCTTGAAGGCTTTGCCGTGGCGGGCTTCGTCGCGAGCCATTTCATGGACGGTGTCGTGGATGGCATCCAGACCCAGTTCCTTGGCCTTCTTGGCGATTTCCATCTTGCCGGCGGTGGCGCCGTTCTCGGCAGCGACACGCAGCTCCAGATTCTTCTTGGTGCTGTCCGTCACCACTTCGCCCAGCAGTTCTG
>JAFLUP010000061.1 GCA_022508745.1 Oscillospiraceae bacterium
GCCGGGGGATCGGCAAAAAAGCAATTCTACTCTGTGAAAAGGAACTCTGCGATGCAACAAAATTCTATGTGGATTTCCCAAAAGAACTTGCAAAAAACAGAAGATGCTACGAAGGCGCGGGCTTTCATAGCAGTGGAGAAGAATTAGAGGTAGAACCCGGTCTTGTATTGGCAGCATACGAAAAAACGGTTGCTTTATCAATTTGAATTTAAATTTATATTTGGAGATTGAAATGAGTAAAAAAATAATTGCCATTGGTGGCGGAGAAAACGGTAGATTAAAATCAGATGGTACTAGATATCCATATGAATTAGAAGATCAAGATAGAGAAATAATTAGGTTAACCGGGAAAGAACATCCTAATTTTCTTTTAATTGCACATTCACAACCACTTGAAAGACAAGAAGGATATTTTCAGGTTATGGTTGATATATATCAAAAAATGTATGGCTGTCCATGCAAAGATTTAAAAAGTGATAAATTAACTGATAAAGAATATGTTCAAAGCCTTATAGATTGGGCAGATATAATCTTTGAGGGTGGGGGCAACACTCTTGATATGATTAATCTATGGAAGGACACGGGATTTGATAAAGTTTTAAGAACAGCATGGGAAGCAGGAAAAGTTATGTGCGGTGTTTCGGCAGGCGCAAACTGTTGGTTTAATGAATGCTCTTCAGATTCATTAAAAATAAAATTTGGAAACGATCAGCCATTAATCGGCATGAAATGTTTAGGATTTGTGGGCGGATTATTTGTTCCGCATTGCGATGCACCGGGTAGATTAGAACATGTAAAAGATCTATTGAAAACCAGTAATGAAATAGGATTATCTATGTCAAATTGCACTGCGCTTGAAATAATAGATGATCAGTACAGATTAATAACAAGCGATGCCTCTTATCATCATATTAAAGCATACGGACTTAAATCATATTGGGAGGATGGACAATATGTAGAAGAAAAAATAGACGATTCATTGAAATTCAAACCGTTATGTGAATTATTAAGTAAAAGTGTCAAGAATAAATTATAATAGTAGTCATTACGATAAAATCCAGTTTGCCATGGATAATAATGAGCATATAAGTGTTTTCAATCCACTTTGAACCAAAAACTATTGCTCCCTAACAAGTCAACAAAAACCCTCACACCGTTGTGGTGCGAGGGTTTTTGCATTTTCCCGTGTGGGATTTTGTGGCAGGGGTAGATGGAATCGAACCATCGCATAAAGGAGTCAAAGTCCTTTGCCTTACCGCTTGGCGACACCCCTACGTAACCGACTCATCATCGGTTAACGGTACTATTATAATCACTTTCCATGCATTTGTCAAGCAAATTTTTGGAAAAAACGTTTAGCGCTGCAACCTTTGCAGCTCGTCCCATGCGGCGGCGAAGATGGCGGCATGGTCGCCCGCCAGCGGGGAAGGGACCTCCGCGTGATACTGCACATCCGGGAGGATGTTTTCTGCCGGCAGTCGGCGAACGATGAACCGCTCCCGTTCTTTGCCCTTTTGGAGGGTTACAGCAAGTTTTTCCCCCTCATCCTGCACGGAAAAGTCCCAAAAAGACGCATCCGCCGCGTCGTCTCCTGCGGAAACGGAAGCGATCAGTTCCTCCGGCGAGCCGGACGGGAACGCCAAAAACGGAATGGTGATGATGCGTGTGCGCGGATCGCGGTCCGGCTCGGAGAAGACTTGCAGTTGTTTCAAAATAACGCCCTGCGCCTGCGTTTCCTCCCGCAATTCGCGGAACGCGGCCTGCTGTACCGTTTCGTTGGGTTCGACAAATCCGCCCGGAAACGCCAGCTTGCCCAGAAACGGATGCCCGCCCCGCCGAATCAAAAGCACCCGATTCCCGGCGAACAGCACGATATCCACCGTAACAGATGGACGCTCATAACGGTCTGCACGGTAGGATGCGAGAAATTCTTCTTCGGTGAGTCCGTTTTTGTCCCGCATGGGGACCTGTTTGCTCTCTGTCATAGCGGTTTCTTTTGGATCCTCCCGTTGCTTCTCGGATATGTGCCGTCGGTGGGCGCGATTTTTTTCACAACGATCAAGGTATGCATACGGTCAAAAACCGGGATCGGAACCTCCCGAACCTCGGCAAGTTCACCGCCGAGAACGCGGATGGCGTGCTCCGCTTCCGCGAGTTCTTCCTTGCCGTTGCGCCCTTTCATGGCGACAAAACTGCCGCCGACGGTGCAAAAGGGAAGGCACCATTCGCATAGAATATTCAGCCTCGCCACACCGCGGGAGACGACGATATCAAACTGTTCGCGGTATGCCTTTTCCCGTCCCAGTTCTTCCGCCCTTCCGCAAAGGGTGGAGAGGCTTGCGATGCCTGCTGCCTGTGCGGTTTCTTCCACAAAGCGCAGTTTCTTTGCGGTGGCGTCGTTGGCGGTCACGCGGCAAGGCGTACAGGCGGCGAGGGGCAGGGACGGGAATCCGCCGCCGCAGCCCACGTCCAGAATGGTTTTCTCCGTGTCAAACAGCCCCGTAGGGAGCAGGGAAAGGGAATCGTAAAAATGCAGCAGCGCGATCTCCTCCGGCGCGGTCAACGCAGTCAGATTCAGCGATTGGTTCACTTCCACCAATCGCGCGGCGATCACGGACAGCTTGCGGTGCATCTCTTCCGACAGATCGGGTAGGTATTCGCGTGTCAGTTCTTCAACGGTTTTCATCCTGTTCTCCTTTCCCGTATTGTGCAAGCGCCACCAGCAGAACGGATATGTCCGCCGGGGAAACGCCGGGGATGCGGGAGGCTTTGCCCACCGTCTCCGGGCGGCGCTCCGAGAGCTTCTGCCGCGCTTCCAACCGCAGACCGCCCAGCGACGCGAAATCCAGATCCGGCGGGATGCGTTTTTCCTCCATGCGGGCGAAGCGGTGGACCTCCTCCAGTTGCCGCTTGATATACCCTTCGTATTTCAGCTCTGTTTCCACCCGCCGCCGCACGGACGGAGAAAGGGCAGGGGGAGCATCCTCTAACGCATAGAGATCCTCCAGCGATAGGAACGGACGGCGGAGAAATTCCGCTTTGCCGATTCCCGAAGGCGCGGGGGCGTATCCCCGTTCTGTCAGCAGCCTGTCCAACGCTTCCGACGGGGAAAGATGCTCCCGCAGAAGGCGTTCGATTTCCTGTTTTTTCTGCGTATCTTCCGCGAGGAAGTCGGCATACGCTTCTTCCGAAACCAGACCTACGTGTCGCCCGTAGCCGATCAGACGCTCCTTGGCGTTGTCCTGTCGGAGCAGCAGGCGGTATTCACTTCTCGAGGTCATCACGCGGTAGGGCTCGTCCGTGCCCTTGACCGTAATGTCGTCGATCATGGTACCGATGTAGCTTTCCCCGCGGGAAAGGAGCAGCGGCGGCTCGCCTTTGCAGAGCAGTGCCGCGTTGATCCCGGCGATCAGCCCTTGCGCTGCGGCTTCCTCATAGCCGGAAGTACCGTTGAACTGCCCGGCGCCAAACAGACCGCGAATGGTGCGGAATTGCAGGGTCGCGTCCAGTTGCGTCGGGTCGCAGCAGTCGTATTCGATGGCGTAGGCGGTGCGCATGAAAACGCAATGCTCTAAACCCCGGATGGTATGCACCAGCTGCTTCTGCACGTCCTCCGGCAGGGAGGAGGACAACCCTTGCAGGTAGACCTCTTTGGTGTCCAGTCCCATGGGTTCGACAAAGATCTGGTGCCGTTCCTTATCCGGGAAGCGCATGATCTTCGTCTCGATGCTGGGGCAGTAACGGGGTCCTGTCCCTACGATCTCGCCGGAATACAGCGGGGAGCGGTGAAGGTTTTCACGAATGATGCGATGCGTCTCCTCATTGGTGTAGGTGACGTAGCAGGGAAGTCGGTTGACCGCCGGTGCGTCCGAACCGAACAGCACGGGGTCCGCGTCCCCTTCTTGCAGCTCCATGACGGAGAAATCCACGCTGTCGGCGTGTACACGGGGGGGCGTGCCGGTCTTGAAGCGCACCAGCCGGATCCCCGCTTCCCGCAGGCTTTCGGAGAGCCGGTTGGCAGGTACGGTATTGTCTGCGCCCGCTTCACTGATGCTTTCTCCCACGAAGATGCGGCTTTTTAATGATGTGCCCGTGCAGAGAATGGCGCATGTTGCCGGATAGAAGGCGCCGAACGCGGTCTCTACGCCGGTCAAAACGCCATTTTCCACCCGGATCGCCACCACTTCCGCCTGGATCAGCGAGAGGTGTTCCGTCTGCTCCAGCACCCGCTTCATGTAGGCGCGGTAGGCGACGCGGTCCGTCTGCATCCGCAGAGAATGTACCGCGGGCCCCTTGGAAGCGTTCAACATCCGGCTTTGCAGCATGACAGCGTTGGCGGCTTTTCCCATCTCGCCCCCCAGCGCGTCCAGTTCAAAGACCAGATGCCCCTTGCCGGTTCCGCCTACCGACGGATTGCAGGGCATATTGCCCACCAGATCCAATGTCAGGGTAAAAAGTGCCGTGCGCAGACCCATACGCGCGCAGGCAAGGGCGGCTTCGATGCCCGCATGTCCCGCGCCGATGACGGCGATATCCAATGATTCCGCTTGATAAGTCGTCATAAATACCTCGATTTTACTTTCCGACGCAGAAATGGGAAAAGATCTCGTTTACAATCTCCTCGGAAGCGGTTCTGCCGTCCACTTCCTCCAGTGTGGCGAGCGCCTGTTCCATGTCAAGCCCCGCTACGTCCTGTGAAAAGCCGTCCAGCGCAGCCAGCGCGTCGGAGAGATGTGCCTTCGCCTTGGAAAGCGCTGCATACTGCCGGGCGCCTACCACGATCTCCCCGAGGGAGTCCGCTTCCACGTCGCCGACGCCGATCTTCTTCCGCACCGCCTGTTCCAAACGGTCCAGCCCGCTCTTTTGCAAGGCGGAAACGGAGAGTGCGCCTTCAGGCAAAAACGCACGATATGCCGTGTCAGCATCCTTTATATCCGCTTTGTT
The DNA here is from genome assembly GCA_022508745.1 of Oscillospiraceae bacterium. Taxonomy (GTDB): domain Bacteria; phylum Bacillota; class Clostridia; order Oscillospirales; family CAG-382; genus Coliplasma. Next base: position 4,945 of record JAFLUP010000061.1, read on the forward strand.
AAGCAGGAAAACGGTGTTCGCTTCCTTCCCGCAGGAACGGATCTGCCGCAGGACTTCCTCGTCTTGTTCGTCCGGCGGCGTGGAGCCGTCGAATACCGCAAGCACCAGCTCCGCCTCCCGCAGTGCGGCAAGACTGCGACCGACGCCCAGTTTCTCCACCGGGTCGTCGCTTTCCCGCAGACCCGCCGTGTCCGAAAGATTCAGCAGCAGATCTCTTAACTTGACCTGTTCCCGCACTACATCCCGCGTGGTGCCGGGGATTTCCGTCACAATGGCGCGGTCTTCCCCCGCGAGGGCGTTGAGCAGGGCGCTCTTGCCGGTGTTGGGTTTGCCGATCAGCACTGTGCGAATCCCTTCACTGATGGCACGTCCGTAGGCGTGGCTGTCGCAGAGGGTTTGCAGCTCTCCGATCAGTCCGCGCAGATGTTCTTGCAATTCCGGCACGGGGACGTCCGTCATATCCTCGTCCGGGTAATCAATATAGGCGTAGACAGAAACGATCAGCAGCTTCAGCCGCTCGGTCAGGGAACGCAGCTTCTCGGAGAGCGCACCGCGGCATTGCAGCAGGGAAACACGCAGGAATCGGTCGCTTTTCGCGTCGATCAAACCGCCGACCGCCTCCGCTTGTGAAAGGGAGATCTTGCCGTTCTGAAACGCACGGCGGGTGAATTCTCCCGCCCCTGCGGGGAAAGCGCCGGCGGCATAGACGGCGCCCAGCAGCTTTTGCGTCAAAAACAGACCGCCGTGGCAGCAAAGCTCCGCCGTGTCTTCGCCGGTGAAGGAGTGAGGCGCACGAAACAGGGTGATCAGCCCGTCGTCAAACGCTTCCCCTTTCTCTGTAAATGTGACCCGCACCGCCTTCGCGGAGGGCGTGTCTGCGAGGGAGATTCCGGCGGTGCGTTGAGCGACCCGCTGCGCCACGGCGATGGCTTCCTCGCCGGTGATGCGGATAAGCGCCACGCCGCCTTTTCCGTAAGGGGTGGAGATGGCGGCGACGGTACGCATGGTTTGCATTTACTCCCCTCCTTCCGGCAGTTTGCCTGCGCGGTTGAGCCCTGCAAATTCCCGCTGCCGAAGCACCTCGTAGACCGCCACGGCCACGGAATTGGAAAGGTTCAGGCTCCGCAATTCCTGCCACATGGGGATGCGCACGCAGCTTTCCCGGTGCTCGCGCAGCAGATCCTCCGGCAGTCCTTTTGTTTCCTTTCCGAACATGAGGTAGACCTTCCGCGGATAGACCGGCTCCGTGTAGCAGTGATCCGCTTTGGTGGTAAAATAATAACAGCAGGTGTTCGCTTCCGGGTTCTTCGCGTAGAAGTCCTTCAGATCGTCGTAAATATGTAAATCAAGGTACGGCCAATAATCCAGCCCTGCACGCTTGAGATAGCGATCCTCCAGAGAAAAGCCCAAAGGACGGATCAGATGCAGCGAGCAGTGGGTCGCCGCGCAGGTGCGAGAAATGTTGCCGGTGTTCTGCGGGATCTCCGGCTCGTGCAGGACGATATTGATCTCATGCATAGAAAAACGCTCCGATTCTGGAAAATCAAAATAAACGGTTGCCGGCCGAAAGCCTTACGCGTGTGTTTTCTCCATGATTATATAACTTTCTTGCGAAAAATGCAATTATTTTTACAAAAAGCGCTGTACTTTTTTTATAAAATGTGTTATGATAGTGTGAAAGTATGCGATCGCGGCGGGGGATGCCTTCTTTCCGCCGGAACTTTATGATAGAATCATGCGGGGGTTATACGCCATGGCACTTTTTTCCAAACTGTTCAAATCTTATAGCGAAAAGCAGATCAACAAAATCGAACCCGTCGCAGCGCAGGTAGAGGCGCTTTCCGACCGCTACGCCGCTATGAGCGATGAGGAGCTGGGCGGGACCACCGTCCGCCTTCGGGAGCAATTACAGGCGGGGAAGACGCTGGATGACCTCCTGCCGGATGCCTTTGCGGCCGTGCGGGAAGCGGCGTGGCGCGTATTGGGCAAACGCCCGTATCATGTGCAGATTTTAGGCGGCATCCTGCTCCACCAGGGTCGGATCGCGGAGATGCGCACCGGCGAAGGCAAAACCCTCATGGAGACTATGCCCGCTTATCTGAACGCGCTGGAAGGGAAGGGCGTTCACATCGTCACCGTCAACGACTATCTGGCACGCCGCGACAGCGAGTGGAACGGCAATATTTTCCGTTTCCTCGGGATGTCCGTCGGTCTTGTCACCCATGAGGTGCCTGCCGACCAGAAGAAAGCCTCCTATCTGGCAGACATCACCTACGGAACGAACAATGAGTTCGGGTTCGACTACCTGCGGGATAACATGGCGGTTTATAAGGAGCGCGTGGTACAGCGTGGGCACCATTTCGCCATCGTGGACGAGGTGGACAGCATCCTGATCGACGAAGCGCGCACGCCGCTGATCATCTCCGGCCCCGGGGAGGACTCCAGCGAAATGTACAGCAAAGCGGATGAGTTCGTGCGGAGGCTGAAATGCTTTCGCATCAAGGAGTTCGATAAGAAAAAGAGCGACGAGGAGATCGCGGAGGACTACATCGTCGATGAAAAGGCGAGGACTTCCGTGCTGACGGCCAACGGCGTCCGCAAGGCGGAGGCGTTCTTCCATGTGGAGAATCTGGGCGACGTGGAAAACAACGAGCTGATGCACTACATCAACAACGCCCTTCGCGCCCGCGGCGTGATGCAGCTGGACGTGGATTACGTCATCAAGGACGGCAAGGTGCTGATCGTGGATGCGTTCACCGGGCGCATTATGCCCGGCAGGCGGTATTCCAACGGGCTGCATCAGGCCATCGAAGCAAAGGAAGGCGTGGAGGTCGCCAAGGAAAACAAGACGCTGGCAACCATCACTTTCCAGAACTATTTCCGTATGTATGACAAGCTCTCCGGCATGACGGGTACCGCCATGACGGAAGAGGACGAGTTCCGCGAGATCTATATGCTGGATGTGGTGGAAGTGCCCACCAACAAGCCCATGATCCGCGAAGACCACAACGACGTGGTCTATAAGAGCATCCGTGCAAAGAATGCGGCGATCATTGATTGCATCCAGAACTGCCACGCCAAGGGGCAGCCGGTGCTGGTGGGTACCGTCTCCGTGGAAAAGAGCGAGGCGCTCTCCAGCATCCTCAAGCGCAACGGGATCCCGCATCAGGTGCTCAATGCCAAATACCATGAGCGGGAAGCGGAGATCATCGCCCAGGCGGGCAAACTGGGGGCCGTCACCATCGCCACCAATATGGCGGGGCGCGGAACGGATATTCAGCTGGGCGGTAACGCCGATTTCCTTGCCAAACAGCAGATGCGCAAGGAGGACTTCCCGGAGGAACTCATCGCCGAAGCGGACAGCTACGGGCACACCGAGGATCCGGAGCTCATCGCCGCACGTAATCGCTTTGCGGAGCTGAAGGAATCCTTCCGCCCGGAGATCGAAGCGGAGGCGGAGCAGGTGCGCAAAGCGGGCGGTCTGTTCATCCTCGGTACAGAGCGGCATGAAAGCCGCCGAATCGACAACCAGCTGCGCGGTCGCGCAGGCCGTCAGGGAGATCCGGGCGAAAGCCGATTCTACATCGCCATGGAGGACGACCTCATGCGTCTGTTCGGCGCCGATCGCATCATCGGTCTCATCGAAGCACTGCGGATGCCGGAGGATCAGCCCATTGACGCGAAGATCCTTTCCGGTTCCATCGAATCCGCGCAAAAGAAGATCGAGGGCATGAACTTCGAGCGCCGCAAGAACGTTATCGCTTACGACGACGTCATGAACCAGCAGCGGGAACTGATCTATCAGCAACGTAGGGAAGTGCTGGGGAACGAAAATGTCAGCCAGACCATTCGTGATATGATCACCCGTTATGTGACGGAGTGCGTGGAACGCGCCACGCAGTCGGACGTGCCGGACGAATGGGATTTTGCTTCTCTGCAAGCGGAATTCGGTCCGCTGGTAGGGTTGAAGGATGAATTCACCTTCGATCAGGAGAGCCTCGGCACCGTGACGAGGGAATTCCTTTGCGACACGCTGAATGATCTTGCAATGAAGAAATACGAACAGCAGGAAGAGGCTTTCACGCCGGAGACCTTCCGGGAGATCGAACGCGCTCTGCTGCTGCGCAACGTGGACCGCAACTGGATGGAATATATCGACGAAGCGGACGATCTGAAGGGCAGCGTCGGGCTGAATGCCTATGCCCAGCGGAACCCGGTGGTGGAATTCAAGATCGCAAGCAGCGAGATGTTCGAAGAAATGGTGAGCGACATCCGCGCAGGAACGGTGCGCATGGTGCTGACCGTGGTCAAGCGGGAACAGGCGGAACGGAAGCAGGTGAGAGTGACCTCCGCTTCTGGCGGCGGCACTCCTGTGCCGCAGAAGCCTGCCAGCGCTCCCGTCCGGCGGGAGAAAAAGGTTGGCCCCAACGATCCGTGTCCCTGCGGCTCCGGCAAAAAATATAAAAAGTGCTGCGGCGCCGTTGGCGGACAGGCGGGCGCACAGAAGGCAGACTGATCATGGGATTCGGAGTTGCTTTTCTCGGGTACTGCTTTCTGTTCCTACATTCCGCAGGGCTGGGAGTGATCGGTGCGCCCATGCTGGCGTACGGGTTTTTCCTCGCGTCGCGGTTGGATTCGCATTTTCTCCGCGCAGCCATTGCCGCGATGTTCCTCCTGCCGCGCGGGGTGTATGTGTTGATTGACATTTTCCTGCCCATGGCGGGGGTCAACGTGGAACTGTCCGAGCGCTTCCCGTGGTTGAATATCTCGTCTTACCTGCTGTTTTTCGTCGCATGGTTTTTCATGATTTTCTATCACTGCATGGGGGTGCGAAGAATCGCCATCGAATGTGAGCATGAAAAGCTGCAGCGCACCGCTTCCCGGCAGTTGTATATCTCCGCGTTGTTCATCCTGCTTGCCATCTCTTTGGTGATCTGCCAACAGCTGGTGGATCCGCAGATCGGGTCGTTTGCGCTGATCGCCTTTTATGTGGTCTTGCTGTTCAATATGTTTTTCACCCATACCTGTCAGGTGTTGATCACCAGCGAGGGACAGTACGAGAAGGATAAGCAGGACGTGGAGGAACAAAACCGCCTCGCCATGCAGAAACGGGCAAAGGATATGGAAAAGGAGCGAGAGATCCGTGAAAGGAAAGAACAACGAAAGGCAAGACGGAAGTAAGCAGGTATCCCATCTCGTCACGCTGCTCATCGCGGCGTCGCTGATCCTTGCCAATCCCGTCTGGTGTCTGACGGACATCCTGCCGGACGCCGTTGCATGGCTGCTTGTCTGGTTTGCCTTGCATGGACTTGCGGGGCTCAACGACAATCTGTTTGCCGCGCGGAAGCAAGCATTGTATCTGCTTGCCGTGGAGACGCTGAAGCTGATCCTTTGGATCCCTTTGCAAAGCTCACTCGTCAGTTCCGACCGGATGCTGGCGGCTTTGGTCTTTTCCGCCGGGGAAGCGGCATGTATGCTGTTCTTCTTCCGCGCGTTCCTGACCGGAACGGAGGAGATCTCCCGCACGGCGGACTGTGAGCGCGTGTATCTGAAGATCGGGGATATCCGTTTCCTCTGTACGCTGTTTGTTCTGGTTCGCGCGGCGTGTACCGTTCTGCCGGAGCTGACGGCGATCCCGGAGTTGTATGTAGCGAACGTCGAAGTCACGGATGACGGGCTTTGGGAGCTCCTTCACCAGCTTGCTTCTTCCGAAGAGGTTCTGATCGTCGTCTTTTCCGTATTGGAACTGATCATGGCTATCGTCTGGCTGGCGTCTTTCCTGCCGTTCCTGCGCCTGTACCGGAAGGAGAAGAACCTGAACGGCTACCTTTCCGAACGCTTTGCGCCGGATGGGGAAGAGAACCGGACGGAGCGCGTTTTCTCTTCGCTGCATGCGGCGCGTATCTGCTTCGCCGTGGGTCTGGTGTTCACGCTGGACGTGCAGATGAACGGCGTGCGCGTTCTGCCTCTTTGCGTGTTCCCGGCGTTCTTTGCGCTGGGGTGCGTCTTTCTGAACCGCCTGACGGAAGACCGGCGGTTCCGGCAGCCCATGGTTGCCGCGCTGGTCGCATCCGTCCTTCTGCTGCTTGCGGAGCTGTACCGGCATTTCCTCGCCGTGGAAGATATGATGGTTTTCGCGGAACAATCCGTCGGAACGGAGCTGCTATCTGCCGGCTGTATCCTGCTCTGCATGATCGCCCTGTTCGCCTTCTGGCTGTTGTTCGCCGGTAAGCTGGAAACGGTTTCCGAACTGTTCGGCTGCAATTCCGCTTATTTTACCGGACTTCCGTTTTGCCTTCTGACGCTTTATGCGCTGTTGCAAACCGCCGTGTTCGTCCTGCCGCTTGCCGCCTGGTACCTGAACACCGCACGTATCCTGTTCGCTGCCGCCCTCTGGCTCTCCGCCAACCGCCGTCTGGCTGCTTTGGAGGAACAGATCCACGAAGCGGTCCTCACCGCCGAATCGCCGGAGGAATCATAGAAAAAGGTGGAGTTGTGCTGTGGAAAAAGGAAAAAGCTCTATCAGCATTTTTCAAAAATACCTGACCGTATGGGTGATCCTCTGCATGATCGCCGGCGTGCTGATCGGGCGGTTTTTGCCGCAAATCCCTGATTTTCTGAATCGGTTTGAATATGCGAAAGTTTCTATTCCGATGGCAATTCTCATCTGGTTGATGATCTACCCGATGATGATGAAAGTGGATTTCAAGAGCATCAAAAACGTCGGAAAGAACCCCAAAGGGCTGTTTATCACGTGGATCACCAACTGGCTGATCAAGCCGTTTACCATGTATGCGATCGCAAGCCTGTTCTTTTTTGTGATTTTCAAGACCTTCATCACGCCAGATCTTGCAACGGAGTATCTTGCCGGAGCCGTTTTGCTGGGCGCCGCTCCCTGTACGGCGATGGTGTTCGTGTGGAGCAGTTTGACAAAGGGAGATCCCGCCTATACGGTGGTGCAGGTGGCGACAAACGATCTGATCATCCTCGTCGCTTTCGTGCCGATCGTGAAATTCCTACTTGGCGTTTCCCATGTGGCTGTGCCGTGGGATACGCTGATCCTGTCGGTGGTGCTGTTCGTTGTCATTCCGCT
>JAFLUP010000062.1 GCA_022508745.1 Oscillospiraceae bacterium
AACATCACATTTCATATTGTAGTACATTTTTCTGTTGTTCAGTTTTCAATGTCCGGTACGGGCTGTCCGTTTTATGGACAGCTTAAGCAGTTTACCACACCGCTTTTCGTTTGTCAAGGGGTTTTCAAAAATTTTTTCGACATTTTTTCTAACCCCTCACGCCACGCGCGGTGTTACGTATTTTAGCACGCTTCCTCCCCTTTGTCAAGCCCCATTTTTTGACATTCTTTGCCAATTTCAAAGGTACTTTTTCGGTCATTTTGCATAAGACGTTCTCAAACTGCCCACACTCGAGAGGAAGTGAAAAGAAAAAGGGACAAAAAAGGAGATATCCCTATGACCGCTATTTTCATTCGTACCGCCCTCGCATATCTATCGCTGCTGCTCATCGTCCGTCTGATGGGGAAACGGCAGATCGGAGAATTGCAGATGACCGAGTTCATCTCCGCCATCCTGCTTTCCGAGATCGCCGCGCTGCCCATCACCGACCGGGACATCCCGCTGCTGTACGGGATCCTGCCCCTCTGCGTAATCGGTTCCTTCGAAGTCATCCTCGCCCTGCTTTGCCGAAAATTCCGTCCGCTGCGGCACCTGCTGGAGGGAAGACCCGTGGAGCTGGTGCACAACGGGCATTATTTGCAGCGCAACCTGACCCGCACGCGCATTTCCCAAGAGGAGATCGAAGCCCAGATCCGCATCAACGGCTACCGCAGCATTGCGGAGGTGGACTGCGTTTATCTGGAACAAACCGGAAAGATGAGCGTCCTGCCGGCGAAGAACGCTTCCGGCGGCTCCCCCAACAGCGGTTCCTGAAAGGATTGGTATAGATTATGAAGCAATTTATCCTCGCGCTGTTGCTGCTGGCGCTGACCGTCGCCCTGACCGTCGCCAACGCCATGACCATCCGAAAGGACGTGGCACATCTGACCGAGCTCGCCGAGCAGGATGACGTCGACCGGCTCTGCGAGGAGCTGAAGCGGCTGGACAACTATTTTTCCCTCACCGTCAACCACAACCTGCTGGAACAGGTGCAGCAGAACGCGCACGCCATGCGCGCCTACCGAGGAATCGACGAGATGGGCAACGCGGACTACCAGATGGCAAAAGAGAATCTGTTGCTGCTCCTGCAGGAAATCGAGGACGGAGAAAGATGCAGCTTTTTTAACATTTTCTGACTTGACGCATTTTTTACATTTTCCTGCTTGACAACGCCTCCCAACGGTGCTATCCTAAACTGAACCTGCGGACGGTCCCATAAGACCGCCCGCAGACGAACATCTATGATCGGTGCGACACGCCCGGCGCTTTTTCGTTCTTTCCCGCGCTGCTTCGACATCCCTGTCGCCGCGCTGTGCCGCCTGTTTTTTACGATCTGTATTCAGTATATGGAAACACTCACCGAAAGGGGCACTCTATGAACACGCAAAATGTGCAAAAACCGGGACAAATCATTCTCGCCCCCTCCCTGCTGGCGGCGAACTTCGCCAAACTGGGAGAGCAGCTTGCGGCCATCCGCCGCGGGGGGGCTGCATACCTGCATCTCGACGTGATGGATGGGCTTTTCGTGCCGAACATTTCCTTCGGCACCCCGGTGGTCAAATCCCTGCGAGGATGCAGCGATCTATTCTTTGACGTTCACCTGATGATCGACCGCCCGGAGCGCTACATTTCCGATTACGTCTCCGCGGGGGCGGAGCTGATCACCTTCCATTACGAAGCGACGGAGGATCCCCGCGGGGTGCTGGAGCAGATCCGCGCCGCCGGTGTGAAGGCTTCCGTCTCCGTCAAACCGAACACGCCGGTGGAGGTGCTGTACGATCTGCTTCCGCTGTGCGACATGGTACTGATCATGACAGTGGAGCCCGGCTTCGGCGGGCAGAAGTTCCGCCCGGAGCAGCTGGAAAAGGTACGCAAACTGGTGAAACAGCGGGAAGCGCAGGGGCTTTCCTTCCTGATTCAAGCGGACGGCGGGATCGGGGAAAGCAACGCCCGCGCCTGCGTGGAAGCGGGCGTGGACGTACTGGTGGCAGGCAGCAGCGTATTGGGGAAGGACGACCCCTGCGCCGCCTCCGCCGCTTTGCTCGCCGCCGCAGAAGGGAGGAACTGATCATGCCGAACAAACGCAAAGCCTCCAAAAAGGCCAGCCCGTATCTCTGCGCCGCGGTCGTTCTCATCCTTATCGCGGTCATCCTGCTGGCGGTGATTTTGGTACTGGCGTTCTCCGATTCCCCCGAACCGCCGCCGGTAGAGGAAAGCTCTGACGTCCCGACCATCCATGAAACGTCCGAGCCATCGGAAGAGCCCTCCCGGGACGAAAGCTCCGAGCCGGAGTTCTCCGAACCGTCGGACAACGGCGTAGATGAATCGGAGCAGTCGACTCCCGGCGGGGAAGATCCCGGGCTATCCCCTACCGCCGCCTACGAGCAGCGGGTGGGGAAGGCGTACGCCATCGACATGACCGATTGGGAACAATACGTTTGTCCGGCGGATCCGATGGAATATGTGTTCCTTGTGGACGCGACACACACGCTGGCAGCCAATTTCGAGCCGGAGGATCTGGTCTGGATCAAGGATATGCGGAAGGACCGGCCGGAATATTACAGCAAGCTGCGGTTCTGCGCGGAAAAAGCGCTGGAAGCCTTTCTGGAGGAGGGACGGCAGTACGGCATCGACGACGTGAAAGTCTCCAACGGATTCCGCTCCTACTCGATCCAGAAATCGCTGTTTGAGAGCTATAAAAACGACGAACGGGCGAAACATCCGGATTACACGGAGGAACAGATCGAAGCGCTCGTGCTGACCTATTCCCTCCGCCCCGGTACCAGCGAACACCAGAGCGGGCTTTGCGTGGATATGCACAACCAGATCAACACGGATCTTTCTTTCGCCGGAACGAAGGCCGCCATCTGGCTGGAGGAGAACTGCTACCGCTTTGGATTCATTCTGCGCTATCCGGAGGACAAGGAGGACATCACCACCGTGATGTTTGAGCCGTGGCACTTCCGCTTCGTCGGGCGGGAGGCGGCGACGGAGATGCATGATCTGGGCATGTGCCTGGAGGAATACTGCGCATATAAGGGCATCGCGTAAACCGTCGCAAAAAATATGTTTTGATCGGTTCCTGTATGCACCCGCAGGGACGCAGGCGCATATTCTACCTGTGAAGGGAGGATATGAAATGGCTTGCTTTGATTCGCTCTTCGGCGGCAACAACAACTGCTGGTGGATCATCATTCTGATCGCGATCGTGCTTTGCTGCTGCTGCGGCTAAAGACCACGACTACGGGTCGTTTGACACCGGCCGGGTGTGTCACACGGTGCATACCAAACGGAAAAAAGGGGATCTTCGCGATCCCCTTTTTCATATCGTTTTCCAAGTTTTTTGCAAAAAAAGCAAAAAAGAGGGGATGCTAATAAAAAAGGAAGTTCTCACTTATGAAGCATCCCTTTGTCATCAAAGCCCTGTATATCGCGATCCCCGTCGCCGTCATGTCCGCCACCGTTGCAATCGTTCGTTTCGTGCTGTTTCTGCTGCACTGATTTTCGGCCTCCTCCCTATTGCTTTTTTTGCTTTCTTCCATTATAATAGAAGAGAAAAGAGCAAGAAGGAGCGTATTTCGCCGTGAGAGAGCATATCTACACCATCGAGATCAACGACGCGTTCGACCGCATGAAGGGCACCTGCCCCTTCTGCCTGATCTATGCAAAATTGGAGGAAACGGAGCTGGATCTGATCCTCGGCGCCTCCATGATGGAGCCGGAAGTTCGGAAGATCACCAACAAGAAGGGCTTCTGCCCCCGCCACTACCAGAAGATGTTCCCCCGCAAGAACCGCCTGAGCATGGCGCTGACGCTGGAAAGCCATCTGGACGAGCTGAAAAAGGATCTCAAGCCGGGAGGACTGCTCTCCCGAGACGCAGCGGAAAAGGGCGTACGCCGCGCCGAGGAGCTGGAGCAGACCTGCTACGTCTGCGACCGCATCGAGGAGAAATTCCGCCGGGTGTTGGTCAACACCGCCGATCTGCACGCGGAGGAATCCGCCTTCCGCAGGAAGTTCAACGAGCAAACCCAGTTCTGCCTGCCCCACTACACCCAACTGCTCCGCACCGCCGTCAAATGTTTGGACAAGAAAGAGTACGCCAACCTCGCGGAGGACGCCGCCAAGATCGAGAGCAACTATGTCAACAAACTCAAGGACGACATTTCCTGGTTTTGCAAGAAGTTCGATTACCAGCACGAAAACGAACCCTGGTACGATTCCAAGGACGCCGTGGAACGTTCCATCCGCTTCCTTTCCGGAAATATCGAGCTGAAATGACAAATGCTTAAAAAAAGATAATCCACACGGTGTTTGACATAATTCGGCAGGGCTTTTCGGATAGTTTTCCACTTTCCCACAGAGTTTTCCACAGGTTTGGGCACGTCAGGACAGGCTTTTCCCGGTTTGGCTGTTGAAAAGTGTGCGTTTTCCACAGGGTTTTCCACATTTCCACAGGATGGATTATGTCAATTTTTTCAGAAATATCGACCTATTTCCCATAGAAAATCGGGAGCTGAACGCTCCCGATTTTGTCATTTTGGTCATGAAAAACGATTCTAAATCCCCTTGCTGGCATAGGCGTTCAGCGCCGTGGTGGCGAGGTTGCCGGCGAGGTACTCGTAATACCCCTGGGAGGCGATCATCGCCGCGTTATCGCCGCAGAGCTTCAGAGGCGGCAGGTAGAGGGTGCGCCCGTATTGTTCCGCCAAAGCGGAGCAGGCGGCGCGCAAGTGGGAATTGGCGGCGACGCCGCCGCAAAGCACCACGTCCTTCAGCTCCGGCTCGGCTTGCAGCAGCAGCTCCAACCGCCCGACGAGGGTCTGCACCACCGCTTTGGTAAAGGAAGCGGCGATGTCCCCGCGGAAGGCGTCGTCGATCACGCGCCCCCGCTGGGTCTCGGTATGTACCACATTGATCACGGCGGTTTTTAGACCGGAAAAGGAGAAGTCGTAGGGAGATCCATCTACCTTCCCCTCCGGGAGTTTATAGGCGGACGCATTTCCGGCGGAAGCGAGACGGTCCATCGCCGCGCCGCCGGGGTACGGAAGCCCCAGCACCCGGGCGCATTTGTCGAAGGCCTCCCCCGCCGCGTCGTCACGGGTGGTTCCCACCTGCCGGAAGCGGGTGTAGTCCTCTACTACCAGCAGTTCCGTGTTCCCGCCGGAGACGCAAAGCGCTGCGAAGGGCGGGCAAAGTTCGGGAGAAACCAGATATGTCGCCGCGATATGCCCGCGCAGGTGATGCACCGGGATCAGCGGCTTCCCCGCCGAAAAAGCGAGTCCTTTGGCAAAGGAAACGCCGGTGAGCAGTGCGCCGATCAAGCCGGGAGCGTGGGTGACGGCGATGCCGTCCACGTCGGCAAGGGTGATCCCCGCCGTGCGGAGGGCTTCCTCCACCACGCCGTGGATAGCCTCCGTATGGGCGCGAGAGGCGATCTCCGGCACCACGCCGCCGTACAGCGCGTGAATATCCACTTGCGTGGCGACCACGGAGGAGCGCAGCACGCGCCCGTCCTCCACCACTGCGGCGGCGGTCTCATCACAGGAGGATTCGATTCCTAATATGAGCATAAAGTTATATTTCCGGTCCTTTCTTCATCAAAACCGCGTCTTCCCCGCGGTAAAAGCCGGGTCTCCGCCCCACGGGGACAAATCCGTTCTTTCGGTAAAGGGTCTGTGCCGCCTGGTTGCCCGCGGCGACTTCCAGAAAGACGCTTTCGCAGTTCCGTTTCCGCGCTTCCGCAAACAGGGCGGTCAGCAGCGCTTGCGCCACGCCGCGGCGGCGATAGGCAGGCAGCACCGCCAGATTTTGCAGCTCCGCTTCCCCCGCCACACAGTATAAACAGCCGATTCCGCAGACAACGCCGTCGATCAGCACTGTCAGGTAGACAGCCTCCGGCGGCAGATTCGCAAGCTGGGCTTCCGACCATGCGGTGGAAAGGCAGGTGCGCTCCACTTCGGCGGCGGCAGGAACCCGTTCGAGGGTCAAATATGCAAGCTCAATCGGCATTTCCGGTGTCACCCGTCCACTCCAGCGCCGGATAGTCCTCCGCCCAGCCCGCTTCTCCCGGCGCGCGGATCCAGTCGATGGAAGCGTTCTTGTAGACGTTCCCGCTGCCGTCCGCAAGCAGGAAGCTCTCCGCCACGCCGGCGACTTTGTAGAAGGTCCGCCCTTCCAGCGTGAACAGTTCCTCCCCGCGCTCCTTAACGCGGACGTCCGGCAGGAGCAGAAACTCCACATCCGCCGCCGTGTCGTAGAAGCCCTTTTCCCCCGCCACGTACGGAGGGACGGAATCCTCTATGGATTCCACGGAAAGCGTCTCGGAAGTTTCCTCGTGATAGTATGGCATCTGACAGCCCACCGCGAGAAGCGGCAGAGAAGCCGCCAAAAGAAGGCTTGCGACGATCTTTTTCATGTTCAACATCCTTTTTTAGCCAACGATCCACGCGACGATCTCCGCCGGCGCGTCTACGGTACGGAAGTTCGCCAGATCCTGTACATAGTACCTGCCGTAAATATCCCCGAAGAAGCAAACGCTGTAATACAGACCGGGGTAGTCCGCGCTCAACAGACGGAAGAAAAACACGTCCTCATCGCTGGATTCCCCTTGACCGACCACCCGTTCCTCTCCGTTGACCAGTGCGTCCGTGATCTGCCGCACCAGCGCCGTATCCTGGGAAGGGTTCAGCCCCTTCAGCTCGTCCGGCAGATATTCATCGTCCGCATACAACTGCGCGACGCGCTGGGGCTGGACGCCGTCGATATACAAAAACGCAGCGATGGCGTTGAAATTCTCAATGGTGATGTCCGGCAGTTCCCGATTGCGATAGACGAAGCTGCTGCCGGTTTCTTTGTCATAGTCGCAAAGGAAGCGGGAAGGATCCTCGAAATCAATGGCGTAATAGGAGATCCCCGCCGCCTTACAGTACGGCTCGTCGCTCATGGAAAGGGGCTTGACCGCGAGGATGTTGCAGTTGACGTACTCGATGCCGGTGCTGTCGTCCCGAAAGACCAGCCCCTCCTGGGTGCCGTCGTGGATATTGGAGCCTTTGGATTTACAGGAGGACGCCGATAGCAGCAGGCAGAGGATCGCCAACAAGAGGCAACCTCTTCGGTATATGGATGTCATACGCATAGAGATGGTTCCTTTCAAACTTAATACCCGATCTGCCCGAGGCTGTCATCGTCGGAGATCCATTCCTCGACCTCATAGACGGAGTATCGCTCCGGGTCCTCCCGGACGTAGACCCGCCGGATACCCGCGTTGATCACCAGCCGCTTGCACATCTGGCAGCTGGTGGTCCCCTTCAGCAGCTCTCCGCTGGCGGAATCAATCCCGCAAAGGTACAGATCCGCCCCCAGCATACTCTCCCGGGAGGCGGAGATGATGGCGTTTGCCTCCGCATGGACCGCACGGCAGAGCTCGTAGCGTTCCCCCCGGGGCACGTTCAACTTTTCCCGCAGGCAATCCCCGATGTCGCAGCAATTCTGCCGCCCGCGGGGTGCGCCGTTGTAACCGGTGGAGACGATCACATCGTTGCGCACGATGATGGCGCCGTACTGCTTGCGCAGGCAGGTGGAACGGGTTGTCACCGTCTGCGCGATATCCAGATAGTAATTGACCTTGTTTTTCCGCTCCATCGTCAGAACCGTGCCTTTCCTTACATGATGCAACGCAGTTTCTTTTCATCGGTTTCATTGTACCACAAATTCCTCCCTTTTGCAAGGGGTTTTTGGGACAATCCATAAGGAAAGGGTCGCAGCCGTAGTCGGCTGCGACCCTCTTTGGGAAACGATTGTTTATGCTTTCCGCTTGCGAATGATCACGACGACGGTGACTGCCGCGCCAATGACCACAACTGCAAGGACGACGATCAGAATGATCAGACCGGTAGAGGAGCCATCCTCTTCCTCGCCGCCTTCACCGTTGCCGCTCGTCGGAGCGGAGCTGCCAGTGGACGGGGTGCTGTCGGGTTCAGAGGGATCTTCCGAAGGATCGGAGGAGATGTCGCTCTCCAGCTTCTCGAGGCCGGCGATCGCATCCTTCAGTGCGGTGTTCGCTTCGTCGATCTTCGCCTGCTCGTCGGCACCGTAGGCTGCCTCTTTCGCGGCGACTGCTGCGTCATAAGCCGCCTGCAGTTCCGCAAGGCTTTCCTCGGTGTAGGTATCCTTCTTTTCCAGTTCGCTTGCCGCGTTTTTCATCGTGGCATCCAGCTGGGTGTAGTTGCCCGGGGCGACGCTGGCAAAGGTAACGCCGTCCAGAGTCAGGGTTTCGCCGTCCCACTCGGCGGTTTTATCGCCGATGGTCAGTACGTTGTCAGCCAAGGACCAAGTGATCGCTTCGCCGTCGAGCGTGCCGGTTCCGTCGCTGTTGAGCACCAGCGTTTTGCCGTCCTCGGACTTCCAAGTGCCCACCAGAGCGGCGGAAGCATCCGGGACCACCGCCAACTGCGCGTTGTTATACAGGAAGATGAGCCCGCCGTCCTTCGTCCCCACGCCGTGGAGATACACCAACTGCCCTTCCGTCAGCGTCTTTGCAAGGGCAACCGCCTGCGCCTGATCGGAGGTGCTGTCGGAGGAATCCGTGTGCAGGATCACCGCGATGTCGCCGTCCTTCACCTCGCTGGTAAAGGAGATGTCTTCACCGGAGCCGGTGACGCCTTCCACCACGGTGTAGTAGCCTTCCAGACCGTTGAGATCCCCTGCGGGGCGCAGCAACAGCGTATGGGCATATTTCGGGTTGTACTTGTTGATGTTCGCGGGGTCAACGATCAGCGTCGTCTGCTCGGCAGTTACCGGCTGTCCGACCAACGTGATCTGCATCAGGGACTCTTCCAGACCATCCGGCAGATCGCCGTGGGGGCATTTATCCCGGGAAACCACGCCGACTTCCACTTCCTGCTTGTCTTCGCCGGAACCCGCCATGGTCATGATGGCCGCGTTATCCGCATTTTTGCCGCCGATGATGGCGTCCTGCCATTCGACCAGACCCTTGGTGACGTTATCGTAATGCTCCTGTGCGCCAACCGCCCAGGTCAGACCGAACTGCGCGCCGTCGCCCTTTGTCTCGATACCGGTTTTGTTCAGGGGCAGGCGGCACTCGTAGACGGAGATCTGTTTGCTCTCGTCACGGGAACCTGCAAATTCCCAGTCGGAAACCTGCAGCGCACTTCCGGCCGACGCCGGCTGGCTCCAGCAGACCTTGTAGGAAAGCCCGTCGTCCCGCATGGTAAGACCCACTTCCAGATAGTCGCCGCTCCACTCCGCCGTCTGGTATTTTTTCACGGAGTTGTCCGGCGCACCGGGGGTCAGAATGAACTGCACGCAGCAGTATTCGTACATCCAGCCGTCCTCTTCGGTTTCCGGGATACGGACGTCATACTTGGTATGTACTTTCCACGCCAGATAGAGGTCGGTCTCCGTCCAGGTCGCGTAAAAATCGATGGACAGATCCGGATCGTCCTTGATCTCATAGTTGGCAAGCACGATGCCGTCCTCTTCGCCGTCGGACAGCACCCAGGAGACCAGCGGAGCGCCGTACTCTCTGGAGGAAATCTCACCGTCGACGATGGGAGCATCGTCCGTGAACGCCAGTTCATACTCCGGGTTTGTGCCGGCGGCGGAAGGAACCACGGTAAAGACCGTGAACGCCAGCACGAGCGCAAGAAGCGCTGCAAAGGATTTTTTCATGGTGACACACTCCTTAATGGGGAAATGATTCGTGTTCTTTTTTACCACGGACATTGTACCATATTTTTTGCCGGATTGCAATAGATTTTCATAAATTCCCTCAACATTTTGCGGGAATCCTCTATGCACTTTACACAGAAAAAACGGCTCGAATCGTTTTTCAAGCCGTTTTCCTATTCCTATGCCTACTTATGCCTGCGGCTGTTGCAGCTGCTTTTTGGTGTATTGCAGCTCGTACAGCTCGTAATAGCGTCCCTTCTGCTCCAGCAGCTCCTGATGGGTACCCTGCTCAATGATCTCCCCGTGGGAGAGCATGAAGATGCGGTCCGCGTGCTGCACGGTGGAAAGGCGGTGGGCGACGATGAGCATGGTGCCGATGTTCGCCATCTTTTCCAGAGAATCCTGAATGAGGATCTCCGTCTCCGTATCGATGTTGGCGGTGGCTTCGTCCAGGATCATGACCGCGGGGCGGTGCAGCAGGGTGCGGGCGAAGGAGAGCAGCTGCCGCTGTCCGGCGGAGAAGTTGTTCCCCCGTTCCCGGACCTCCTCGTCCAGCCCTGCGGGCAGGCGGTCGATGAAGTGATCGGCGTTGACGTAGCGGCAGGCTTCCAGAACCTCCTCATCCGAGATCCCCTCCTTACGCAGCAGGATGTTGGAGCGGATGGTGCCGGAGAACAGGAACACGTCCTGCAGCATTTGCCCCATCTGCCGGCGGAGGGAAGAAATCTTCACCGTGCGGATGTCCACGCCGTCCACAAGGATCTCCCCCTGCTGGATGTCGTAGTTGCGGCAAAGCAGTGAAAGGATGGTGCTCTTGCCGGAGCCGGTGGAGCCGACGAACGCCGCCATCTGCCCCGCTTCCACTTTGAAGGAAACGTCTTTGAGCACCCATTCCCCCGGCACATAGGCGAACCAGACGTGCCGGAACTCGATCTCCCCGCGCAAGGGCGGCAGCTCCACGGCGTCGGCTGCATCCTGCACGTTGGGCACCAGATCGAAGATGGTGAAGATCTTCTCCGCCGAAGCGAACGCCGATTGCAGCCAGTTGAACTGCTCGGCAAGGCTCTGGATGGGGTTAAAGAAGCGGGAGATATACATATAGAAGGAAACGACGGTGCCGCTCCCGATGGTCTGCCCGAGGAACGTGAAGTTGTCGATGTACCCGCGTCCGCCAATGTAAAGCAAACACAGCACCGAGGAAATGTAAAGCATATAGACCAGCGGACGGAAGATGCCGAACACGAAGATCTGCTGCTGCTTGGCTTTCCCCAACGCGCGGTTCTTTTCGTCAAATTCCCCCTTCTTTTCCTTCTGGCGGTTGAAGATCTGGATGATCTTCATGCCGGAGAGGTTCTCGGAAAGGAAGGTGTTGATGTCCGTGGTGCCGTCTTTAACCTTCCGGTACGCCTTGCGGCTGAACTTGCGGAACACCACCGTGAACAGTACGATGAAGGGCACGAAGCAGAGGATCATCAGCGTCAACAGGTAGTTGAGACAGAGCATCGCCGTCAGAACGCCCAGAATAACGAAGATATTTTTCACCAGATTTACCAGGATATTGGTGAACATCATGGAGATGGCGTTGGTGTCGTTGGT
>JAFLUP010000063.1 GCA_022508745.1 Oscillospiraceae bacterium
GCGCCGGTCGCCGGCATCTCCTGCGGTCTGATCACCGAGGGCGAGCGCTGGATGACCATGATCGACATTCAGGGTCTGGAAGACTTCTTCGGCGACATGGACTTCAAGGTCGCCGGCACCAAGAAGGGCATCACCTCCATCCAGATGGACCTCAAGATCGACGGTCTGACGCCGGAGATCATCCGCAACGCCTTTGAAGTGACCAAGAAGGGTCGTTTCTTCATCATCGACGAATACCTGCTCAAGGCACTGCCCGCGCCGCGTGAAGACGTTTCCCGCTACGCACCCAAGATGATCACCACCAAGATCGATCCGGAGAAGATCCGCGAGGTCATCGGTTCCGGCGGCAAGGTCATCCAGAAGATCTGTGCGGACACCAACTGCAAGATCGACATCGAGGACGACGGCTCCATCTTCATCGCCGCGGTCAACAAGGACGACGGCTACCGCGCGCTGGCCATCATCGACGCCATCGCCAAGGATCCGGAACCCGGCACCATCTTCATGGGCACGGTCACCCGTCTGATGAACTTCGGCGCCTTTGTGGAGATCGCTCCCGGCAAGGAAGGTCTGGTCCACATTTCCCAGCTGGACAAGCGCCGCGTCGCCAAGGTCGAGGACGTTGTCTCCGTGGGCGACCAGATCAAGGTCATGGTGACCGAGATCGACGAAAAGGGCCGCTTGAACCTCTCCCGCCGCGACGCCCTCGCCGCGATGGACGAGTAAACGGTTATAAAAAGAACTGCTGCAAGCCAGAAGGCTTGCGGCAGTTTTTTCACGGGGTTTCACCCCGTGAGGGGTACGCGTGGGGGTATTGAATACCCCCAATCTGAACGCATAGCGTTCAGATTTACCCCCAACAAGTAATAAGAGATAAGGGAAGCGCTGCATGGGCAGAACTTCCCTTGTTTCCTTATGACGGTTTCGTCATGATGGTTTCGTCAATTAAATGATTTAATTTTAATTAAATCTAACGACGCGGTGGGAGATGGCGTACATGATCCGGCAGAACAGACGACCGGGCGCGCCGGGCAAGGAGAGCAGGAACACACCGGAACGGCTGAAAAACTTCATCCGTTTCCCGCGCTTCGGATCAATCTTGACGATCTCCTTCCAGAATTCCTTCACCTGCGCATCCGCCTCGCGGGTATTGGCAATACGGGTGAACAGCACGGCGATCATCATCAAAAAGCTCATGGAGTGGTGCATGTATCTGCCGAGCTTGGGGTTTTCCTTCTTGATCTTCGGCACATCGTGAGAAGCAAAGACCGCAAGCGAGACGATGCGCTGATCCTCGCTGTGCTTGATCAGGGACGCCTTCGCAACCGACTGCCCCTGCCGACCGATGGCGTAGCGGTAGAAGTCCGTGTTCAGATAGTACAAGCGCTGCACATACGCCAGCGGCACATAGACGAACATATTGTCCTCATAGAAAACGTGCTCCGGCAGGCAAACCCCGCTCTTTCGCAGGGTCTCCGTGCGGTAAATGCAGGAATGTAGGGAAAGCTGCTGGGTGATATAGAAATGATGGGTATCCGACCAGGAAAGGATGCGTCCCTCCGGGAGCGCATTGCCGAAGCGCATGATCTGCCGCTTGCCGGTGTCCGTGTACTCATACACATAGTTGCAGACCATTAAGTCCACGCCGCCCTGCTCTTCCAGTGCGCCCAGCGTTTCCACCACGCGCAGGAGCGCCTCCGTATCCGCCCAATCGTCCGAGTCGATGACCTTAAAATACAATCCCTGCGCTGCTTTCAGCCCGTTATTGATCCCCGAGCCGTGCCCGCCGTTGGGCTGGTGGATCACCCGCACGCAATCCGGCTCCTTTGCCGCGTAAGCGTCCGCGATCTCACCGGTGCGGTCGGTAGAACCGTCGTCAACGATGATGATCTCGCAGGATTCCTTCGCCGGGAGCAGGCTTTCCACGCATTTATGCAAATATGCCTCTGAATTGTAACTGGGAACGACGAATGTCAGGAGCTTCATAAAACATCTTCCTTTTTACCATCAGAACGGTTTTTTGTCCTTCAATTCCACGATTTGCAGGAACGCATCCCGCTTGGCGTCTTTGGTAAAGTAACCGGTGCGGACGAACTGGTACTGCTCCCCCGGAACGGCGTCCGCAAGCGCCTTTTCCACGCGGCAGCCCTTCAGGATCTGCTCCGAGGCAGGATTGAGATAGTCGTCCAGCGTCTTTCCCTCCGGCAGTGCGCCGGTATTTTCCAGGGTATACAGGCGGTCGAACAGGTAAATGTCCGTTTCCTCCGATTCGGTAGCGGAAAGCCAATGGATGGTCCCCTTGACCTTTCTGCCGTCCGCGGGGTTGCCGCAGCCGGTTTCCAGATCGGCATTGACGGTGATTTCCGTCACATTGCCCGCGTCATCCGTCTTGCAGCCGGTGTATTTGACAAGATACGCCCCCATCAGCCGCACTTCCCCGCCGGGTTTGAGCCGGAAGAACTTGGGCGGCGGCTCCAGAGAGAAGTCGTCTGCGTCGATATACAGCTCCCGCGTGAACGCCACGCGGCGTTTCCCCGCGGTTTCGTCCTGCGGATTGTTGGGTAGGTCGAACCACGCCGTCTCCCCTTCCGGGAAGTTTTCCACGATCACCTTCACCGGGTGCAGGATGGCGACGCGGCGCTGTGCCGTGCGGTTGAGCTGCTCCCGCACGCAGTGCTCCAGCAGGGAGATATCCACCAAACTGTCGGATTTTGCCACGCCGATGCGCTGGCAGAAGTCCAGAATCGCTTCCGGCGGATACCCCCGGCGGCGCATCCCGCAGAGGGTGGGCATGCGCGGATCGTCCCAGCCGTCCACCTGCCCGTTTTCCACCAGCGCACGCAGATAGCGCTTGCTCATGACGGTGTAGGTCAGGTTCAAACGGGCGAACTCGATCTGACGGGGCTTGGTGGGCACGGAAACATGCTCCACCACCCAGTTGTACAGCGGACGATGGATCTCAAACTCCAAAGAGCAGAGGGAGAAGGTCACGCCCTCCAGCGCGTCCTGAATGGGATGCGCGAAGTCGTAGGTCGGGTAAATGCACCACTTGTTCCCCTGCCGGTGATGCTCAGCGTACTTGATACGGTAAAGCACCGGGTCCCGCAGCCAGAAGTTGCCGGACGCCAGATCGATCTTCGCCCGCAGCGTATACTTCCCTTCCGGGAATTCGCCGGCCCGCATCCGGGCGAACAGGTCCAGATTTTCCTCCATCGGACGGTCCCGGTACGGGGAAACCGCCGGATGCGTCAGGTCGCCGCGGTATTCCCGGAACTGCTCCGGCGTCAGCTCGCAGACGTAGGCCAGCCCCTTCTTGATCAGCTCCACGGCAAAGGCGTAGTCCTGCTCGAAGTAGTCGGAGCCATAGAAGAAGCGGTCGTCCCAATCGAACCCCAGCCAACGGATGTCCTTCTGGATGGCGTCCACGTACTCCGTGTCCTCCTTGGTGGGGTTGGTATCGTCCATGCGCAGGTTGCACATTCCGCCGTACTTCCGGGCGGTGCCGAAGTCGATGGTCAGCGCTTTACAATGCCCGATATGCAGGTATCCGTTGGGTTCCGGGGGGAAACGGGTATGCACACGGTCTGCCAGACCCGCTTCCAGATCGCCGTTGATGGCTTCCTCAATAAAATTGGTCGCTTCTATCATAACGGATTTCTCCTTATCACTTACAGATTTTCCCGGTAGGCGTTCAGCCTGCGGACGGTTTCTTCCTTCCCTAATACCTGCATCACCGCGTGCAGATCCGGCGAATTCCTCCGCCCGGTCAGCGCCACCCGCAGGAAGTTGCTGACGTCCGCCACGGAGCCCTTGTAGGCTTCGGGATTGGCTTTATATGCCTTGCGGTCGGTGCAGTAGCCCAGTTCCGTAGCGATTGCCTTGACCTTTTCGAACCACACGTCCGCGTCGTCGGAAGGATCGTAGACGGCAAGGAAGCGCTCCAGTACCGCGCTCACGTCCGCCGGAGCGTACTCCGTCAGCGACTCTTCGATTGCGAAGTATGCCGGGAAGAAGAATTGCACGAAGTCCTTCGCTTCCTTCCAGTTGCCGAAATCCTTGCGGGGCTTCTTTCCGCCGCGCCCGATGGCAAAGATGGCGGTAGACCGCGCAGGGTCTGCCCCCAACGCTTCGGCAAAAGGAGCGTCGTACGCCTCCGCCCACGCCTGCACCTTTGCATAGACCTGCTCGGCGGACATCCTCGCCACCACATTGCGGGAAATATCCCCCAGCTTATCGAAATCCACCAGACAGCCGGAGCCGGACATCTTCTTGATCGAAAACGGGAAATCGGTATAGGGCGCATCCGGGTTGGCGGTACGCCATTCTTCATAGTTGGAGTTCAGCAGCGTCAGCAGGTACTCGATGACCCCTTCCGGCGGATAGCCGAGGGCTGCGTAATCCGCCATGCCCGCGCCCAGATCCCGCTTGGAGAGTTTCTTCTTCGCGCCATTTTCCTCCATGCGCAGCACCTGCGCGGTGTGGAGGTACTTGGGGGCGCGGAAGCCCAGATAGCGGAACAGCTGCAAATGCTTCGGCAGGCTGGGGAGCCATTCTTCCCCGCGCACCACATGGGTGGTACCCATCAGGTGGTCGTCCACTGCGTGGGCGAAGTGATAGGTGGGGATCCCATCGGATTTCAGCAGGACAAAGTCCTCGTCGTTCACCGGCAGTTCCAGATCCCCTTTGATCAGGTCGGTCACCTTCTGCTTCTGTTCCCCGTCGCCGTCGGCGAGGATGCGCAGAACGAAGGAATGTCCCGCTTGCAGCGCTTCTTCCGCCTGCTCCGGGGTGATCTTGCGGTTTTCCAGCATTTCCCGGCGGGCTTCCTCTGCGGCCGCTTCCCAGTCTTTGGTCTTGTTTTCCGTCTTTTTATCGGCGGCAAGCACCTTTTCCAGTTCTTCCGGCGAGGTAAAGACGGGGTACGCCTTTCCTTCTTTTACCAACTGTTTGGCAAAGGTCTGGTAGATCTCCGCCCGCTCGCTCTGTTTATACGGACCGTATGCGCCGCGATTCACCGGCTTTCCGTCCCCGTCGAGGGTCATTCCCTCGTCCGGACGGATACCGTAGGCCTCCAGCGTGCGCAGCAATGCCTCCGCCGCACCGGACACCTCCCGTCTTGCATCCGTATCCTCGATACGCAGGTAGAACACGCCGCCGGACTGGTGCGCCAGACGCTCGTCGATCATCGCCTGATACACGCCGCCGATATGGACGTATCCCGTGGGGCTGGGAGCAAGTCTTGTCACCTTCGCTCCCTCCGGAAGCTGCCGCGCCGGATAACGGGCTTCCACGTCGGCAGGGGTCCCTGTGATCTGCGGAAACAGCAGTTCCGCCATTCTCTCCGTATTCGTCATCGTTTTTCGATCCTTTGTTCTGTATCTTTCCTGTATTCTATATATTATACCCAACTTACGCGGGCTTGTCAACTGTCAGAAGGCGACATTTTTGCACAAACAAGACTTTTTTCCACCCGGGTACGATTTTTTTAGCCAACGAAAAAACGGCGCATATACTTTCAGCGAGGGTAAAACAAGCGAAAAAGGAAAGACCGGAAGAAAAAAGGAGGCAAACGAAAAGACATGGATTGGATCCTCGTGCTTTCCTCCGTGACCTACGCACTGGAAGCGCAGGAGCTTCTCGAAAAACATCACATCCGTTCCGTCATCACCCGCTCTGCCGCCATTCGAAAGGTACGGAGCTGCGGATACGGCTTGCGCGTTGGGGGACCGAACCGCTCCCGGGCGGAAGCCCTCCTGCGGGACGCAGGGATTCAAGTGCTGGGAACGGTAGAGATCCGGGCGGGGAGATGATTTCTCCCCGCCGTCTGTCGCAGAATAAACGAAAAGGAACGATCCGTACATGATCTATCTTGACAATGCCGCCACCGGCTTCCCCAAAAGCGACGCCGTCCTCCGCGCCATGCAGGAGGCGTTCGTCAGCTGCGGAAATCCCGGACGAAGCAGCCACGCGCCCGCCCGGAATTCCGACCGGATCCTCTTTCGCTGTCGGCAATTACTGGCGGAACGCTTCGGCAGCACGCCGGAGAACGTCATCCTCACCAAAAACGCCACAGAAGCGCTCAATATCGCCATCAAAGGGCTCTACCGCCCCGGCGGAGAAGTCTTGACCTCCACACTGGAGCACAACGCCGTCATGCGTCCGCTGCACGCGCTGCGTGCTGCGCAGGGGATCACCCTCAAGCAGTTCCGGGTGGATCTGACGGAGGACGCGGTGACTGTCGAAAACTTCCGCATCGCCGCCGGGGAGCGGGCGGACATGGCGGTGGTGACCCACGCCTCCAACGTCTGCGGGCGCGTACTGCCCATCCCGGAGATGCGCAAAGCCGTCCGGCGGGAGGACTTTTTGCTGATCGTAGACGGGTCGCAAACCGCCGGGCATCTGCCCATCGACATCCGCACGTTGGGCGCGGACGTTCTCTGCCTGCCCGGGCACAAGGGGCTTTACGGTCCCATGGGGACCGGCGCGCTGATCTGCAACCCGGATCGGGTGCCGTATTTCCGCACGCTGATCGAGGGGGGCAGCGGTATCGACTCCCGCGCCTCCGGTATGCCGGAGGTTCTTCCCGAGCGGTTGGAGGCCGGCACGCCCAACGTTTACGGCATCGCCGGACTTGCGGCAGCGCTGGCGGAGTTCCGTTTCCCGGAACGGGAGCATCTGCTCTACCGGCAGCTTTTGCGGGAGCTGCGGCAGTTCCCCGGGATTCGCCTCTACGGACAGCCCGCGGATCCCTCCTGCGTAAGCATCGCAAGCGTCGCAAGCGTCGCAAGCGACGCACGCTATATGCCCGTCCTGCTGTTCAACCGGGAAGGGACCGATTGCGAAACCCTGGGGGAGCTGCTGGCGGAAAAAGACATCGCCGTCCGCGCCGGATTGCACTGCGCACCTGCCGCCCACCGCGCGCTGGGCACGCTGGAAAGCGGCGGTGTTCGCGTCAGTTTGGGCAGAGCCACCACCGAAGCGGACCTTTATGCCTTTCTGGAGGCGATGCGGTCCATCCGGTAAAACCGGCAAAGAAAAGGCACGCTTCCCCGGAAAGGGAAACGTGCCGAATGACCTCCGAATCAGCCGTTCAGGAACCTGCCGTGCGACTGCAGGTACGACTCGAAACTCTTGATATAGCTGCTGCGGGATTTGACGCTGTAAACATACTTTGCGTGCGGCTCTTTCAGGCAGAAGCGGACATACGTCACTTCCTTCGACGAAGTCCGTTCGGCGATCGCGTCCTCCACCTGCGGGTCGAAGACGTAGTATTCGCCGCCGATCTCAATGATCGTCCAGAAATGACCGGTCATACCGCCGCCGCTGGCAGAGGTAGCGCCCTCCACATAGTAGCAGTTCAACCCGATATACCGCATCATCGCGGTGAAGAGTAAGGAATAGCAGTTGCAGGTGCCGTAGCCATCCTGAAGCGCTTGATAAGCGCACGCCCAATACCCCTGCTCCTTGTGGGAAGGACGCTTATAGTACATATGAGCGATTTCCCAATCGTAGCAGGCCTTCACCTTATCGTATGTATCCATACCCGGCTTGAGGATCTCCCCGAGGAGTTCATCCAGTGCCCGGTTGAATTCCGCATTGTCCGTACGGTACGGACGCAGCTCGGCGGAGTTCAGCAATCTGCGGGTGGTATCGATCGGCGCAAGCAGGATGGTCGTGTCCAGCAAAGCACCCGTGAGCGTCAAATCCTCATAGTAAGAAACATATCCGGAACAGACGACCAGCAGGCTGGTTTCGGAATCCGTTACCGTCGCGGAGAAACAGCCGTCAGAATCGGTTCTGCCGCTGACGTCACCGACAGAGACTTCCGCACCCTTCAGCAGTTTGCCGGAGGTGCTGGTCACGCAGACATTCAAAGTATATTCTTTATTCCCGCCGTCATTGCCGGTTGCGGGTCCCTGTTCGGGATCGGTTTCAGGCCCCGTGATCGGTTCCGTAATGGGATCGGATTCCCCGCCGGAAGGATTGGATTCCTCCGGAACGGAGGTTTCCGGTGCGGAAGGTTCCGGCTCATCCGATGTGGAGGGTGCATCGTCGGCGCTTTGCTCCGGCTCGCTCTCCTCCGGTTCGCTTGTCTCCATCGCGCTGATGGTGGGTTCTTCCGGCTCGACCTCATCCGAAGGTCTCGACCAGGTGGTCTCTACGCTGATGTCCGGCAGAGAAACCTCGGGGCGGCGCAGAAGATCTGCATCCTGTTCCGCGGCGGAATCTTCCGGCAGCGGTTCGCCGGAGGGCGCCGAAGGCATGAAAGCGTAGACTGCGATCGAGAGAAGCAGGACTACGCCCACCAGCACCGCAAGCAGTGCCGCCGAATGTTCTTTTATATGACTGTTCATGATTTTTTACTCCAAATAGATCCGTCAATTTTCCCCCATAGGGGCTATGATGCGAGCTTATTACGGACACAGTATAACAAATGATTCGCATGATGTCAAGCGCATCCCCCCAAGTTCGTGGATATCGCTACATTTTCTGTAAGCGTTTTAGTCATTTCGACGAGAAACATGGAGAAAAAAGGTTCCGTTTCCCGTCCATCGTTTTTTTACGTGAAAGGAAGGTTTTTTTCATGAAAGAACGCGAAACGCTGGTCTTTGCCGGCGGCGACCTGCGCACGGTGGCGGCGGCGCGGTCCTTTGCTTTGGAGGGCAGGCGCGTCCTGCTGACCGGATTCGACCGGTACGCACCACCCTCCCCGCCCCCGCCGGGGGACGCGCTGTTACAGTTCGTCCATTTGCCGGAGCAGGCGATCCCGCAAGCGGACGCGGTCATCCTGCCCATGCCGTACACCAAAGGCGGCGGCGTTCTGTTTGCGCCCTTTTCTTCGTCCGCCATGCCGCTGGACGCCGTTTTCCGCTTATCAGAGGGCGCGAAGGCGATCTGCGGCGGGATGCTGCCGGAGGAAGAGGAGCGCTTCTTCGATTACTGCGACGAGCCCATGCTGCTGCGGAACGCCGACGTGACGGCGGAGGGCGCGTTGGTCCTCGCGGGGCAGACCCTTCCCATCTGTCTCAACGGCGCGCGCGCCGTGGTGATGGGATACGGGCGCATCGGCAAGCGGCTTGCCGCCAAAGCGCGGGCGCTGGGCTGCACCGTCACGGTGGCGGCACGCAAGGAAAGGGATCACGCCCTCATCCGGATGTGCGGGCACGAGGCGATCGGCTTCGGTGGGCTGCCGGAGGCGCTGGAACACGCCGACGTGGTCTTCAACACCGTGCCGGCGGAGATCTTCTCCGAATCCGTTTTCGCCCGCCTCCCGGAAAGCGTCCCCCTCATCGACCTGGCGGGAGGGATCAAGCTGCAGGGGGAACGCATCCTGCCCGCTCCCGGCGTACCGGGAAAATACGCCCCCGAAACCGCCGGACGCATCCTCAAAGAAAGCGTGGAACGCATCCTCGGGAGGTGCGGTGCGTAAGCGGGGACTCTGTCCCCTGCACCCCTGTTTAAGGGAGCTGAGCTCCCTTAAAAATCCCGCAGGTTCAGGAACGAAAGAGGGGGCATTTCGTTTTTACTTCAAATTTTTATTCACCCATACAATGCCCCCTCTTGCGTTCCTGCATTGCAGGGGGTCTGGGGGAAATCATTTCCCCCAGCAGGGGTCCGGGGGCGGCGCCCCCGCCTGCACACACACATACCGAAAGGAATGATCGCTCATGAAGCTCGCCTACGCGCTCTGCGGCTCCTTCTGCACGCACGCGCGGTCGCTCGCCCAACTGCGCCTTCTCTGCGAAGGCAACGAGGTGTATCCCGTCCTCTCCGAGATCTCCGCCGCGACGGACACCCGCTTCGGGGAAGCCGCGGCGCTCCGGGAGACCGTCAAATCCGTCACCGGGCACGAACACATTTCCACCATCCGGGAGGCGGAGGAAATCATCACCCGCGGGAACTTCGACGCGCTGATCGTCAGTCCCTGCACCGGCAACACCCTCGCCAAGATCGCTTCCGGCATCACCGACAGCGTCGTCACCATGTGCGTGAAAGCGCAGCTGCGCAACCGCCGTCCGGTGATCATCGCCATCGCCACCAACGACGGGCTGGGCGCCAACCTGTTCAACATCGCCATGGTACTGGAAAAAAAGAACGTCTACTTCGTCCCCTTCGGGCAGGACGACGCCCACCGGAAACCCACTTCCCTCATCTGTGACTTCCGCCGGCTGCCCGAAACGCTGGACGCCGCCCTGCGGGGACATCAGATCCAGCCGGTCCTGCTGGAATGAGGGATCCCCTTTGGCTCCTTTCTGTTGTCTTTTATGGAAAAGTGAAGATTGGCAAGCAGTTTTTGTCTAAATTTGTATAAAAAGGAAAAAATGATTTTTCTGTAACTTTTCTCTTGACATCGTTGCTTATATTAAATATAATAGGTAGCGTGCAGAATTTGGGAATTTTTGAGCTCGTTCCCGAATCCGTTGAAAAAACCTGTGCAAAAAAAGCGGGGCATCCGCAAAAACAGAAAGGACACAGAGCATGGAACTCAATCACCTCGTACTCGGTCTTGTCATCATCGCCGCTCTGGCAGGGCTTGGGTACGCCGCGATCAACTTCTTCTCCGTCAAGAAAATGGACGAAGGTACGGACAGAATGAAGACGATCGCCGGCGAAATTCGTCTCGGCGCAAACACCTTCCTCAATTATGAATACCGCGTGGTCGCGGTGGTCGCAGCGATCATCGTCGTGATCCTGGCGGCATTGATCTCCTGGTCGGCTGCCGTCGCCTTCATCATCGGCGCGGTGATGTCCGCCTCCGCGGGCTTCATCGGCATGAAGATCGCTACCTACGCAAACGTCCGCGTGACCAACAAGGCGCGTACCACCAAATCCCTCTCGGAAACGCTGAAGGTCGCCTTCAAGGGCGGTTCCGTCATGGGTCTGTGCGTCGCGGGCTTCGCGCTGCTGGGCATCTTCCTGGTCTTTGCGATCTTTGGCGTGGTGCTCAACCAGCTTGAAGCTGCTTATGCCCACGATGCGGCAAAGGCCTACGCAAGCTCTTTCAAGAGCATCGTCGGTATGTTTGTCGATGATTTCAACCTCGGCGGCAGCTTCTCCATGACCATCTCCGCTTACGCGCTGGGCTGTTCCATCATCGCTCTGTTCAACCGTATGGGCGGCGGTATCTACACCAAAGCCGCAGACATGGGCGCTGACCTCGTCGGCAAGACGGAAGCGCACCTGCCGGAAGACGACCCCCGCAACCCCGCTACCATCGCCGACAACGTGGGCGACAACGTGGGCGACGTGGCCGG
>JAFLUP010000064.1 GCA_022508745.1 Oscillospiraceae bacterium
ACTCGATCTCCTCGTCGGAAATGATATTGTTCATGACCATACGCATCTCTTCGACGGTCAGTTTTTCAAAGATCCTGTTTTCCAGCAAACCGAGCTTGTTCATCTTTTTGTAGATGAAATACCGGTTCACGGCGTTGGAACCGTTGGGGTCGTTCGGATCCTTCGGAGCGCCGGTGATCCATGTGCCTACGGGTGCAGAATGGGTCAAGGATAATGTGATGAGCATTCTCTTATAGAGATCCCCCAGCACGACCCCGTTTTCGGTCACTTCCGTGATATCCATGTCCTCCCGATACGTTTCATACAAATCAGCCAGGACCTCAAAGGATCTCTTATAGGTACCGTCAGGCACGCCGCCGAATATATAGTACTCCAACGCCTGCTTGTCATTCATTAACCACGTAAGGGCTGTATTGGCTTTTTTGCTGTACTTCAGCAAGAACTGCAGGGTGTCATACCCTGCGTGATTGACCAACTCCCTCTGCAGCAGACGGAGCTCATACTCCTCGGTGTCAAAATCGTTGTTTTTCAGAAATGCATCATACCACTCCGGCGTACGGACGACATCGCTTGCGGTCGTATCCTCCACATACCCCTCTTTTACGAGCCTTGCGTCGGCATACAAAACGTCATCATACCAAGGGCACCACCAGTTTGCGCCGTTACAGTAAGCGTAGAGCCGAAGATACTTCACGCCCGCAAGGGAGACTTCGACATAATCCGCATCGGTAACGCCTTTCTTGGTGCCCGTTTTATACGCGACGGTCCAGTTTTCCCCGTCAACGGATGTATAGACCGTAATGACCGCGCCGTCGTTGAAGTAGCCGTTGGTCTGGCTCGCATCAACGCCTATATATGCCGTAAACTTATCATACGCGTATCCGCTGATATCATACACCAGATTGGACGTGGCCCACGCGGAAATCCCCTTTTGAAAGGTCTTCACTTCCCCGTTATACAGCAAAGAAAGGGTTTGGTCAGACGCGTTCTGATCGAAACGGAAATCGTGGCCGTCCTGCACATAGGACAGATCCTGCTCATACGCCAGATCCGACAGAAATACCATCTCGCTCGCATCATAATCCAAGTCCTCGAGGGCGGTTGATTTTGAAGCGGCTTCCGTTGCTTGGGCGGTTGTGCAAAGCAACCCCAAGGCAAGCGCAAAAACAATTCCCAAAAGTCCCTTTTTCATATTGCCGACCGTCATACTTGCCATTCTCCTTTATGTGCTGTGATTCCTGCAGTATGAGATTACCACTTGATCTGTTTTCCGTTCATGATGATATAATTTGTTTCATCAGCCGGAATACCGTTTTCCTTTGCAAACGCCTTTTGTTCTTCAAAAAACGCTTTGATATCCGCTTCCGTTTTGATTCTGTCATAGATTTGATTTACCATGTAAAATACGTTATCCGTCAACGCTCCGGCCGCAATGGATTCGGATGTAAGGAAATTCGAAATTTTCACGCTGCCGTCATCGTTCACTGTGCAGGTGGATTTTGCTCCCGGATATTTCCCTGCCGCATCCTGGCTGCCATTCGAAATCGCAAAGGAACTGCTATCGTAAATCAGGTAAACTTCGATCTGTTTCAATGCCCCTTCTTGGTCATAATAGGCTTCTATGCCTCTGGTATACTGAAAATTCTCGCCGTACAAATGCAGGGCATATCTTTTATCCTCCTGCCCGGACGAGTTTCTCATCATGACCGTCAAACAAATGACAAGGGCCAGTATAATCACAAGGCAGCCTGTCCCTATCAATAGCTTCTTTTTCATTTTGTTCCCCTTGTATCGTCGTTTTCCCGTATGATGAATGGCGCGGATACAGGTTTCTTTCATCTATGACAAAATTATAATACAAAACTTGGAAAAAGTCAATCCCGCAAAAACGAAAAACCGTGATTTTTGATCCGTCAAGTGTGTTCACAAAGCGAAGGAGAGCGCCGAAAACAGACGTCCCTTTTCCCCAAAAATCGAAATTTTTTAACAAATTATCCCAAAAAAATTTGCAATCGGAAGGAATTGCCTCTTGCTTTTTCCTTTGCGCAGTGCTATATTGTATATAAATTATAGCTATGTTTTGTATATAGGTCATGTATAGAAGATATATACAAAGGCGCTTACGCCCCACATAGCTGCGCAATAAGCCGCTGCCCGTTTGTATGAGCATGTGACGATTGGTTTTTGCGTTTTGACGACAGATCAAAACGACACATAGCTTGAAAGAGGTTGCTTTTATGAAAAAATTCCACCGTACATTGGCGATGCTTTTATGCATCGTTACCATATGTTCCCTGTGTGGCATTACCATCCTTTCCATTGCCCAGGCGTTGGACTTTTCGGCAGATGCAAGCCCGCAGGAAGAGACGGCTGCCGATATCAGATTGCGGCTTTTGCGTAAGATCAGATCGGGTTGGGATCCCTATTCGGAGGATATGACGCTCGACGAGTTCTACGTTTTAATGGAAATGTTTGAAGACGGCACGCTGCCGCTGAAAAACGTCGCCGCCTTCGCGAGTGTAAACGGTCAAAACGCGACCGCCGCGTCTTCGGAGAACATACCGCGCGAGATGTTCCTGTTTGCAGGTCTGTCGGGGGTTTCTTTCGGCGATGATACGCCGCTTCCGTACGACACGGACACAGGCGCGCCCGATGAACGTATTGACTACCCTGCCGGGCTTGACCCGTATCGTGCAGGATATCAGCGCCCGCCGAAAAGTTGGTCCGGCGTGGAGACGGTCGGTATGCAGGCCCTGATCGTCAAAAAGGGCGTCAATGACAATAACTTCGCCATTGCGGGAGATGTGATACAAGAGCGTTTCCTTTCCTACGATGGCTATTACGTCAAGCAAGTCATGGTCGAGGGCATCGACGCGGCGATTCTCGGCGTTGTCCAAAAACCGGACGGCGGATATGTTTACTACTATCTGTCGGCGGAGGGGCAGAGCTCCACCGTCAGTACGACCACCATGGCGTTGGGCGGCAAATTCATCGTCCAATACGCCCCCAATGAGCGCAGGATCCAATATAAGGTCTACGAGAATACCGACAAGTCGTATGACAACTGGGACAGTCTCGAAAACTTTCTCGATTTCAAGGAGATCACCGACGATGCGGTGGGGCTTGCCGGCTACACCGATACATGGGTAGATTCCATTTTCGGAACATCCCGTCCTCTCAGAACCACCGACGGCGCTTATGCCTTCGACGTCTCCACTCCCTACGAATACGAAGTGCGTCTCTACCGGCAGAAGGGCGATGAAATCGGGCAATATACGGGAAAAACCCCGCTCGCCGGCTACGATCTGGTCAACGACGGGTACCCGCTCGGTGCGGAGCCGGTGTATGAGCTGGTCGGCGCCAAAAAAAAGCTGCTCCCGAACACCGATAAGGGGCCTTCGGCCATGAAGACGAACGTCACGCTTTACAATAACTTCGTGACCGAGGATCGCACCGTCATCGCCGTGGTGACAAAAAAGGACGCGCCGAAGTTCGATGCGTACAGACTTCTTCCGAGCATCGAAAATACTTCCGGCCGCGGAACCTCCGCCTTGATCGAGATCAAAGCCAAGCTCAAGGGGACGAACACGGAGGTCACGATCCCCTATGACTACGAAGACCTTTACCTGTGGGCAAACGGCGGCAACAGCAAATATGATTACTACGAAAACAACAGCTCTTTAGGCGGCGCAAGCAAAGAGAATATCCGGGTCGGCAATATTGCGACCGCGGACAGATGGGGTTGGAACACGAAGTACGACGGCATCTCCGACGCATATATGAAACCAAACGACGACGGAACGTATTCCTACCAGTGGACGTGGCAAACGAACAACAATGACGCTTTTCTTCTGGACACGCTGGAGATCAACGGCGTCGGCATTTCGATCCCCTATTTTCCGAAAGACTCCATACACGGCAATACGAAAAAAGCCGGAACACAAACCGGCATCAAAGGATACTATACGGAATCAACACTCCCGGACGGCGCCGTCGTCAAAGTGGAAATGCTGATGGCCTTCGCTGACAGACCGCAGCGCGTATATCGTATCACGGTCACCGGCGCGCGTACCAATGTCACGCTCACAAACATGAACCTCTTTATGTTTGGAAGCGGCGCCCCCGAAGTTGCCGTCTATGCCCTTGAAGGCGTCTATTCGGGCGTGGACGCCAACAATCAATCCCCTGCCATCCAGTATTTTAACAATGGATGGATGATAGGCGAACTGGCCGATGTTTTGGTCGAGAGTCCGGGAGATGGAATTCAGTATAACGTCGAGAATGACTTCCACGGAGCCAACATTCGCTTCAAGCTGGCGGACGGCTACGGGAATCCGTATTACCTGTTTGAAGATCCCTACAGTGACGGTACGACCGTCCTCGACGGGCAGGCGTCGGCTGACAGAAACCTGGATGACCTGACCGTCACCCCGAATCTCAACCGAATCCGGAAGATGTCCGAGCTGGGCGAAACGGAAAAACTGGATCCCCACTATATCTACGAAGGCGCGGACGGATGGTATTACATCCGTTTGACCGGGCATACCCCCAAAGTCGCTTTGCTGACCATCGGCGCGATCCAAATCAGATATGTCGTGCACTATATCCCGGAAACGACTGATGTACCGGAGCCGCAGAATATGCCGCGGTTCACGCATACGGACGCTTGCCCGACCTTTGTCACCGGGTCTCCTCTGATGCACGAGTATGATGATAACGCGGGTCTGTTCTACGACACGTTCAAGAACAACATGGTCGCGATCCCCAGTGATTCGTCCGGTATTCTCCAACCGACCGATCAAAACGAAGAATACATCTTTGTGGACTGGGTCCTGGTAGATGAGAACGGGCAGCCGATCACTGCGGAAGGCAAGGAATTCCATTTCTTCAGCCAAGCGATTGACATCACCACCATCGACCAATATACGGTCTTTAACAATGAGCTCGGCGGCGACGCGGTGGATATCTACGTCATTCGTTTGAAACCGACGTGGAAAAAAATAACCAAGCCGTTCAAGTACAATATCGTTCTCAACTGGGTAGACGCACAGGGGGTCCTTCATAAAGAGAACTTCAAAGGGAATTGGGATGAAGTCCTGACCGAGAGCCCTGTTGACGGCGAATCGCTTTATGTATATGTCAACCAACTGGCAGAGCCCTTCTGGGATTGGATCGCCCAACACCCGACATACGCCTTCTGGGACGCTGTAAACAATGCTTCCGATGAAGGAGGAACGTCTTCGGAAGCGAAAATCCAGGAAGCGCTCAACGCGTATCTCTCCGGCGCTGCGCTCTCCCCTGGCGAACTCGCAAACATCTTTAATGAAATCACCGCGTTGAGCAATGGGAACGGGCAGATCTTCATTCGTCTCGGCTCGAACACCTTCGCCGTCAACGTAACCGGCGGCGAGATCAGCCTCTGGATGTATGAGGACAAAGGCGGTCTCGTGTTCAAAAAAGACGTGCAGAAGGAATCCTTCCTGCCCGACGAAGAGTTCTATTTCACCGTCACGGACGTAACGACTGCCGACGGTCACAATAAGCTGAACGGCAGCTATAAGGCGTACCCGAAAAAGGTTCTGGATTCCGAAGGCAATGACACGACCACCAATGCGGACGCATGGGACGTGACCTTCGAGAACGGCAATATTGTGAGCATCGTCAAAAACGGAAAGAATTACGGCAAGTATTTCACGCTGAAGCACGACGAAGAGATCCGGCTTTATATCCCCGAGGGTACCTACACCATCGTTGAGCTCGGGAGCAGCAGCGGCGGCACCTACAAGGTCGAAGTGGAGTATACCGGAAAGACGCCCCAAAGCGGCAGCTGGGAGTTGCCGTCAGAAAATCAATGGCTGCAAGGCAGCCGTAAGGAAGTGACGAATTCCGTCAGCGGCGTCAGCCAAGTCACTGCCAAAGTAGACTTTAAGGTCGGCGAGCAAAATGTTGTGCAGACCATCATCTTCCACAACCAGACCAGCTCGATCTCCATCGAAAAAGAGCTTGACAGTTTCTATGGGGACAAGAAAAAGATCCCTGACATCCTGTTTTCGCGGTACTACACCTTCTATGTGACCCTCAAACTGCCCGAGAACTACAGCCCGCTTACGGGGACAAGACCAAACGGGACGTCCTATTACTACTTCCATATGAACATCTCCGGGAGAGAAGGGACCATCGAGCTGGAACAGGAGGAGGACGGTCGTTGGAAAGGCGAGTTCCAGATGAAAGCCGGGGAACGCGCCGTCATCGTCATGACGGTTCCGGAGACGGAGAACACCGATATCAACTACTGGGTATATGAGGATCAAACCGGGTTTGATACGGACTATGATGATATCCTCACGGCCATTTATACCGACAATGAAGGCAAAGCGGTGCCTGCCGCTTGTGCCAAGGTTATCGTTACCAACCGGTACGGCGGCGTCGGTTATCTTGTCATTACCGAAGCAGACGGCGACCCGAATGACAGCTTCCTTTACAGGATCACCGATAAAGACGGCAATGAACTGATCGTATCCGTAAAAGGCGGCGGAAAAACGATTGTCTATGCCCCAAGCGGCAATTATACCATCGAAGAAATCTCCAACTGGTCATGGCGGTATGAAGACGGTGTATGTGCGCAATCGACAGACGCTTCGAATCGCAAAAAGGCGACCGTAAGGATTACCGGTAAAAACGACACACCGGATCATGCGGTCCACGCCGATTATACCCATGAGCGCAAGGATACAGGATGGCTTGGCGGCGAAAGCAGCGAAGAGAACCGTTTCTCTCCCCCGCCGACACCCGGAGAGGGCGAGGAGTAGGATCCGAATTCCCGCAAAACGCGTGATGCGCGTGCCGCCCCTGCCCCGGATCGCATCGCAACCCCTCCTATGGCAGTTTGTTCCTGCCGCAGGAGGGGTTTCCTGTTCGTGATTCCCT
This sequence comes from Oscillospiraceae bacterium, assembly GCA_022508745.1. GTDB lineage: Bacteria > Bacillota > Clostridia > Oscillospirales > CAG-382 > Coliplasma. The sequence goes on from JAFLUP010000064.1 coordinate 6,928, forward strand.
TTTGCCCTTGCGGCGTTCTTTGCCTTTTTACAGACTTTTCATCCTAATTTATTATATATACAATGGGGGAACGTTTCGGGCCATTTTGTGAAAGGCAGGGTCCGCATTTGTTTCCGCCGCAAAAGCATCTTGATTTTTGACCGAAAACGTGTATACTGGTGATGTAGTTCCGGCGGTCGAATGTGAACACAAGGAGTGAGCAAAAGCGATGAAACGAGTCGCGATCCTTTACGGGGCGTGCGAAACCCCGCTGCAAAAGAAAGCGATTTCCCTGCTTTCCGAGATCATACTTGACGATACCTTTGCATACCCTGTCTGCGCTCCCCTGCGGGAAAGCGAGAAGTTTGCCGACAGGCTGCGCATCTATGTGGGCACAAAAGAAACCAACGCCTACATCAGGGAACACTCCGACGCGGTCCTCACCCATGACGAATCGTATGCCATCCGGGTCACGGAGGGGGTTGTGATGATCGAGGGCAAGGACGACGCGGGCGTCGTTTACGGCTGCATGGATTTCTACAACAAATATCTCCTCCGTTTGGAATATCCCCACCACCCGGATCTGTACCGCGTCAATCCGCTGGAGGGCGCCTTCCCCGATTTTTCATACAGCTCCTCTCCCGCCATCAAACACCGCGGAATCTGGACCTGGGGACACGTGATCTACGACTATCGCGCCTTCCTCGACAACATGGTCAAGCTCAAGCTGAACACCCTGATCCTCTGGAACGATTTCGTCCCCCTGAACGCCCGGGAGATGATCGACTATGCCCACAGCCTGCACATCAAGCTGATCTGGGGCTACTCCTGGCTTTGGGAAACCAGCTTCGAGGGCTTTTCCGTCGAGCAAGCCGAAAACAGCATCGACGCCATCATCGAGAAATACGAAACGGAATACCTCCCGCTTGGCGGCGACGGCATCTACTTTCAATCCTTTACCGAGACGAGCAGCGATTCCATCGGCGGCGTGCTCATTGCGGACGCGGTCACGAACTTCGTCAACAAGGTCTCCGCGCGTCTGCTTGCGAAATACCCGGATCTGGAGCTGCAGTTCGGGCTGCACGCGGAATCGGTGCGGAACAAACTGGAATCTATCAAACGGGTGGATCCGCGGGTACGCATCGTCTGGGAAAACTGCGGGGCGTTCCCCTTCAGCTACCTCCCCAACGACGTCGGGGAGTTCGACGGAACGGTCCGGTTTGTGGAGGAGATCTCCCGCCTCCGCGGAAACGACGACAAGTTCGGGGTGGTCACGAAAGGGCTCGTCAAGCTGGATTGGACGTCTTTTTCCCATGCGGAGGGGCAGCTCTTCCCGGGGGTTTCTTCTAAATATATGCAGGACGACCGCATCCGGCGGAAAAGCAAGATCTGGCGGTACATTCAGGCATACTGGCTGACCTCCGCGCCCAAAGCCCACGAGATGGCAAAGGTGCTTCGCAACTGCAAAGACGGCGATCTGTACGTCACCGCCCTCGTGGAGGACGGGATGTTTGAGCGCAACATCATGTTCCCCGTGGCGCTGTATGCCGAAATGCTTTGGGATACGGAGGGCGACACCTCCGAACTGATCAACCAGGTCGCCCTGCGGGAATATGTGGATTTCGCGTAACCTCGCCGCCGCTATTGACTTTTCCGTTTCGGCGTGCTAAAATGACACGTGATTATATGAATCCGTAAAAGAGGAACTCATCTCATGAAAAAAAGTATCGCGCTGATTTTGTCACTTTGTGTCATCGGTCTATACGGATGCGGCGGATCGACGGAGGAGTCGGATCCCTCCGTGTCGGGCAATCCGTCGGGAGGCGGAACGGTCCTTGAAGGCGGAAATCCCTCGACCGACCCGGGCAACCTGGACGATTCGAACGGCAATGGATCGTGGAGCACGGACTTTTCGTGGAACCCTGATTTCTCCTGGCCGGAGGATTCGTCGCGCGACGAAAACCCGTGGGAAACGTCGGATCCGTGGGGAACGTCCGACCCGTGGGGGACATCCGACCCGTGGGGAACGTCTGACCCCGGGCAACCGTCATATCCCGGCGAACCGTCGTATCCCGGTGAACCGTCGTATCCCGGCGAACCGTCTGACCCCGGCGAGCCGTCATATCCCGGCGAACCGTCATATCCCGGCGAACCGTCCAACCCCGGTGAGCCGTCCAACCCCGGAGAGCCGTCCAACCCCGGCGAACCGTCCTATCCCGAGGAGCCGCCGGAACAGGGGGAGAAATTCCCCAGCGAGGGATTGAACTTCCGGTTGAACAATGATGGAAGGGGATATACGGTCGTAGATATCGGCTGGTGCAAGGACGCCGATCTCGTGATCCCCGAAGTCTTCATGGGCAGAGCGGTGACAGGGATCGGCAGGCGGGCGTTCAGCGGATGCGTCACGCTGAAAAGCGTCACGATCCCGGAAAGCGTTACGGAGATCGGCGACGAAGCGTTTGCCGATTGCAGCAACCTGACAAGGATCACGATCCCAAACAGTGTCAAGACGATCGGCGACGAAGCGTTTGACGGCTGCAGAAAGCTGGCAAGCATCACGCTCCCGAGCAGCGTCAAGAGCGTTGGCGAATCGGCATTTTCCGGCTGCACCGCTTTGACGAGCTTCAACATCCCGAGCGGCTTGACGGAGATCGGCGATTATGTATTCGCCGGCTGCAGCAATCTCGCCACGCTTACGGTATCCGCCGGGCATCCCATGTATCGAAGCAACGGGAACTGCGTGATCGAAACGGCAAGCAAAACCCTCGTTCTGGGCTGTCAAGGCAGCAAGATCCCTACCGACGGCAGCGTAACGAAGATCGGCGGCCGGGCGTTCAGCGGATGCAGCGGGCTGACCAGCATCACCATCCCGGGCTGCATCACGAGTATCAACGGAGGCGCATTTCAAGGCTGCAGCGACTTGAGAAGCGTCACAATCCAGAACGGCGTGACGGAAATCGGCGCCGCCGCATTTCGAAGCTGCAGCAATTTGATCAGCGTCACGATCCCGCAGAGCGTAAATGCGATCGGCATCAACGCCTTCGATAGCTGCACAAGACTCCCCGCCATCACGATCCCGGGCAGCGTAAAGACGATTCGCAGCAACACGTTCCTTAACTGCAGCGGCCTGGAAGACGTCACGCTCCAGGAAGGCGTGGAAAAGATCGAAGCGGACGCCTTCGAAAAATGCACGGGGCTGACAAGCATTACGCTCCCGCAGAGTATGAGTAGGGTTTACAACTACACCTTCTCCGGCTGCACAAACCTCACCAGCATTACGTTCCCCTGCAAGGGAGTGTCGTTTGAGGAGCGGGCGTTCTACGGCTGCAACAAGCTCACCAACGCTACCCTTACGGGCGACGGCTATGTCAATTATAATTGGATCTACACAATGTTCAGCCATATCACGATCCAAGACGGCATAAAAGCGATCAGCACGAAGGCGTTCGAAGGCTGCACGGCGCTGAAAAGCATCACGCTCCCGAACGGCCTGACGGGGATCGGCTATCGGGTGTTTAACAACTGCACGAGTCTGACAAGCATCACGCTCCCGAACAGCGTGACGAGTATGGACGCCGGTGTGTTCCGGAACTGCAGCAGCCTTACCAGCGCTACGCTTTCGAGCGGCGTGAAAAAAATTCCGGACACTACCTTCTACGGCTGCACAAGCCTTGCCAGCGTTACCATCCCGGAGGGGGTGGAGAGGATCGGCTCCGGCGTATTTACGGATTGCAAGTCGCTGAATAACGTCTCGTTTCCGAATAGCTTGACCTTCGTGGAAATCCGTTCCTTCGCTTCCTGCACAGGCCTCACGACCGCCACATTTTCGGGGCGCAACGTGGGCAATCTGAGCATCCCTTCTCTTACCCATGCCATCATTCGGGACGGCGCGCCGAAGATCGAAGAGGATGCGTTCTTTAATACCTACCGTAATCTTGTCAGCCTCACGATCCCAAGCAGCGTGACGAGCATTGGAGAGGACGCCTTCAACGGCCTCATCGCGCTGAAGACGATCTATTATACCGGTACGGAAACACAATGGAAGAAGATCTCCGTCAATACCGACGGTTTTTCCGGGAATAATTGCCTCCAAAGCGTAACGGTCGTCTATAACTATAAGCCGTAAGAGACGATCTGTGAACGGTTTGTAACAATTCGGGGTATTCCATTGACAATTCATGTCCCTTTGTGCTATAATTTTGAAAATTGAATCTTTCAAACCGTTGAAGCGGAGATAACGGCAATCATGCCTTCACAGAGAGCCTGCGATGCTGAGAATCAGGCAAGAAACAAGTTGTCAAATGGACCG
>JAFLUP010000065.1 GCA_022508745.1 Oscillospiraceae bacterium
TGCAGGTGCCGCGACCGTCATTAAGGTCAGACACTAATCGAATCATCGGCGCATATCGCGTCTGAATGGAAAAGCTGCAAGCCGAAAGGCTTGCAGCTTTTTTATGCGGTCACGTTTTCGTCGTCGTTTGCATGGCATCCTTCCTTGCGATATCGTTCTTTGCAACATCGTTCTTTGTGCCGCCTTTCTTACAGCGCCGCTTCCGGCGGGATGCCGCGGCAGGGAAATGGCGTGCCTCTCCGAAGGGGCGGAAACAAGCGGAAACAAAACGAAAAACGGCGGAATAACGCCGTTTTGTTCCCCAAAAAATATGTTGCGGAAAGAGGTTACAGGGTCATTCCGCTCTGCTTCCACCTGCCGCGGAAGTAGAAGAAGGTTCCCATGAGGCAGGAGACGCCCCAGCCGATGGGCCACGCCATCCAGATGTTCGCGCCGGTCACGGAGTCGATGTACGCGGGCAGCAGGAATGCCAGACCCACCCGCAGGATCAGATCGGTGAAGGTGGTGGCGGTGAAGTAGCGGGTCGCCCCTGCGCCGCGGAACACCCCGTCGAACACCAACTTGATAGCGACCACCCCGTAGAAGGGGGAAACGATGAGCAGGAACATCCGCCCGATCTCCAGCGCCTTTTCGCCGCTGTCGGATTCCAAGAACAGCCCCACCAGCGCTTTCCCGAACACCAGATAGAGGAAGGTGAACAGCAGAGCGAAGCCCAGTGCGATCCCGATGGCAGCCCGACAGCCGGCGCGGACGCGGTCCTGCTTCCTTGCGCCGATATTCTGCCCGGTAAAGTTGGAAACGCCGTTCGCCACCGTAGAAAGGCAGTTGATGGTCAGCATATTCAGCTTCATGGCGGCGCCGTAGCCAGCCATCATGGCGTGCGCGAGCAGTTCATCCGTGAAATAGCCGTTGATGGATTTCTGGATGAACAGATTGCCCACGGAAATGAAGCTCTGCTGTAGGGTGCCGGGGATCGCCATGGAGACGATGCGCTTGAACAGCGGGAAGGAGAACAGATCCCCCTTCTCCTCGCCCATGCTCCGCAGACGGCGGAACAGGGTGATCACCGCCAGCACGCAGCTGACCGTCTGGCACAGGAAGGTCGCCCACGCCACGCCGGGAACGCCCAGCTTGAAAACCGCCACGAACAGCACATCCATGCCGATGTTCGCCACCGAAGAAACGGCGAGGAAACGGAAGGGCGTGCGGGAATCCCCCAAAGCGGAAAAGATGCCGGTGGAGATGTTGTAAAAGAACAGCGGGATCAGCCCGAGGGTATAGATATGCAGGTAGTCCACCGCGTCACGCAGAACGGTCTGCGGCGTGTCAATGGCGATCAGCAGGTTTTCCCCCGCCAACAACCCCGCCGTCATCAGGACGGCGCACAGGGCGGCGGTGAAAAGGAAGGTGGTGTGGACGGCGGTCTTGAGGTCCCGCTTCCGTCCCGCACCGAACAGCTGCGAAACCACCACGGAACAGCCGATGTTGCAGCCGAAAGCGAAGGCGAGATAGATCAGCGTGACCTCAAAGGAATCGCTGACGGCGGCAAGCGCCTGCTGGCTGATGAACTTTCCCGCCACCAAACTGTCTACAATATTATATAGCTGTTGCAGCAGCATACTGCCGAACAGCGGGAGGGTAAAGCGAAAGAGAACGCCCGAAGGCTTGCCGGTGGTCAGATCGTAATTCATGGAGTGCTTCCTTTTTGGGTGGATTTCCGCCTTGCAGTTTAACACATTCCCCGCCGTTTGTCAATCGGCACTTTCTTTTTTACTTTTTTGCAAAAATTGATTGACAAGGGGGCAAAAATCGGGTAAGATAAGCGAGGAAAGAGGGGGATCAGAACACGATGAAAAAAGCGAAACCGTCCGAAAAAACCGAATCCGTCCGCATCCGGAGGACGTGGAAGCTCGGAGCCAGACGCCTGTTGATGGCGTTGGCGGGGGCGTTGATCTACGCCGTCGGTCTGGGCTTCTTTCTGGAGCCGAACCGTCTGTCTGCGGGAGGCATTGCGGGTATCGCTTTGCTGGTCAGTCAAGCGGTGCCTGTTGGGACGGGTATTTTGATTTTGATTTTGAATATCCCGGTCATGCTGCTGGGAATGTGGAAGTTCGGCGTGCGCTTTATGAGCATGACGGTGGGGGTACTGGTGGTTTCTTCCCCCCTCATCGACCTGTTCGCCTCTTGGGGCGCGCTGACGGAGGTGCCGTTGTTGGCAGCCCTCGCGGGGGGCGCGCTGATGGGCACCGGCATGGGCGTGCTTTACCGTGCCGGAGCGTCCTCCGGCGGCATGGATGTGATCGCCAAGCTGATCCACCTGCGCTTCCCGTATTTCAAGACCGGCGGCATCTTCTTGGTACTGGATTCCATCGTGTTGGCGGCGACGGCGCTGGTGTTCCGGGATGTGGATCTGGCGCTGTACGCGGCGGTGGGGATTCTGGTATCCACCTATCTGCTCAACATCGTGCTGTACGGCTCGGACGAAGCGCGTATGGTCTATATCATCAGCGATAAGCCGGAGGAGCTGGCGGAAATGATCCTGAAACGGGATCGGGGCGTGACCTTTTTGCAGGGCTACGGCGCATACAGCGGGAACGAAAAGAAGGTGCTGCTCTGCGTCCTTCGTCCGAAGGAGCTGCCCTTCGCCCGAGAGCTGGTGGCTTCCTGCGACCCCAACGCCTTCATGATCGTCGCCGGCGCGTCCGCCGTGTTCGGGGAGGGCTTCAAGCCCTACGGCGCGGAAGATCTGTGATGGCAAATGACCTGTTCGGGCTGCCCTTTGAGCTGCGTTCCCTGCCGGAAACGCTGAAAAACGCCGGACTACCCGTCTACCTGTACGGCATGGGGGACGGCGCGGACAAGGCGCTCGCCTATTTGGACGCCCACGGCATCCATCCGCGAGGGGTGTTCGCCTCCGAGGACTTCGTGCGCCCCGGCGCGCATTTCCGCTCCTTTCCTGTGGAAAAACTGTCCGACGTCGAAGCCCGCGAGGGGAAAATCGCGGCGATCCTCTGCTTCGGGACGGAAGGGGAGGAAGCCGAACGTCTGCTGCGCCCGCTGATGGAAAGGCATCTGCTGCGGGTCCCCCCGTTCCCGGTGTACGGCGAAGGGATGCTGGAGAGGGAACGCCTTTTTGCGAGGAAAACCGATGCGGAGCGGGTGTACGGCTGGCTGTCTGACGAACTTTCCCGCGCCCTGTTCCGGGACGTGCTGGCGTTTCAGATGACCGGCGACCCCGCTTTTCTGTTTTCTCATTGGAACGGAGCAGATGTGCCTCCGAAGGCCTATTTTTCCCACGACGGGCTGCACCTGGACGTGGGCGCTTACGACGGAGAGACCGCGCGGGACTACCTCGCCCGCAACCCCCGCTGCAAGGGTGTTTGGGCGTTCGAGCCGAATGAAGCAAGCTTCCGAAAGCTCTGTATCGCGACAGCGCCTGCGAAGGTGCGTCCCTTCCACGCCGCCTGCGGCGACCGGGACGGCACCGTCTCCCTTTCTGCACCTCATGGGCGGGGAACGCATCTCGGAGAAGGGGAGGGACGTGTGCGCGTTTGCAAATTGGACACCGTCTGCAGCTACCCCACGGTCAACGCGCCGAACGGGGAAGCCGTCGGCAGCCTGCATATCGACGCGGAGGGCGAGGACGCGAATGTGCTGTACGGAAGCGCAAACCTGATCACCTCCTGCCGCCCGTGCGTGGGAATTTCCGCCTATCACCGGGCGGGGGATCTGCTCGACCTGCCGCTCCTGCTGAAACGGCTTTGCTACCGCAGCGAACTGTTTTTCCGTAAAAAGCCCTGTGTTCCCGCGTGGGACACGGAGTTTTATTTGATCCCGACGATAAAGCCGATAGAGTAAATAGCGCCTGATTTTAGTTACATCAAAGCATAAAGGAAAATGAATTATGGAGATCTTACTCAAAGCGTATGATGGTGAATACGAAGAAAAAATTTTGCGGTATATCGTTTCGTTTTTTTACACGCATCATTCGCAAATAGATGATGCGCAGGCACGCGAGAATCTTGCAAATTGGACGGCTGAAGATCACGAGTTCTTTTATATAATTGGTGATGGCGAACCGGTAGGATTTCTGCATCTCTATATGCGGGGGCCAACTGTTTGTTGGATTGAAGATATCTTTGTGGATGAGCATTTTCGTAAGCAAGGCATTGCGTCAAAGGCAATCGGTCTTGCGGAGGAAATGCTGCAAAAGCGCAATGTTACCGGAATCTGTATGGATGTGGCTCCGGACAATATCCCTGCATTAAAGCTGTACTACCATCTTGGTTATGACCGATTAAGCATTGTTACCGTGCGAAAGGATTTCCAACCGTTCGAAACAGGGCACACAGAGAAAATTTTAGGAATGGAATTTCGGATAAAATAATTTGAGCATTGAATAGCAATATACCAACCGTTCTACTGGAATTGCCCTTTGAAGCCGGCTGCGGTAAGATAAATGATAAAAGGATTTTTGGGGGGTGAGTAAATATGAAAAAATTAGTGGTTTTGGTTGGTCCGAATGGTGTAGGAAAAAGTACAACAGCAGAAATCTTTATGAAGCAACATCCAAAATGTGCCTATGTTGAAGCGGATGCTTGTAGAGCAATGAATCCGTTCCCTCTTACACCGGCAACAAAGAAAACAGTAATAGAAAATATATATTGCTTATTCAAAAACTACCTTTTGTGTGTTGATATAGAGACGATTGTATTTCCATACGGTTTTCATGGAGAACGAAAAGAAATTTTTGATACTGTTATAAGACGATTGATCGACAATGGTATTACATTTGAGATGATAACAATCGTTTTGAAATGCTCTTTGGAAGAAAATATAAAACGGGCTGTAGCGAATGGAAGAGATAAAGAACGTGTAGAGCGCGGAATCAAGAATACTTTCCGCTTCTATGATGGGTTTAATGAGATTAGTATTGATACAACTAACTTGTCACCAAAACAGGTCGTGAATCAAATACAGACCATAACAGATTCATATAAGGGATTAGCTTCTATCTAAAGCCCTATAAATAGGACGATCGACCGACGATAGAAAGGAATGAGTTATGACGAGCCAAAAGATCCCACGCCCGGAGCATCCCCGCCCGCAGTTCCGTCGGGAACGCTGGCAGAACCTCAACGGGGTCTGGGCGTTTGAAATCGACCAATCCCGCAGCGGCGAAAGCCGCGGGCTGCAACAGCCCTCCGCCCGCTACGGCGGGAGCATCCTCGTCCCCTTCTGCCCGGAAAGCGAGCTGTCCGGCGTAGGGCATAAGGATTTTCTCTACGGCGTGTGGTACAAACGCCGCATTACGGTGCGGCCGGAGGCACTCACCGGCAGAGTCGTCCTGCATTTCGGCGCGGTGGATCACACCTGCACGGTGTTCGTCAACGGGCAGCGCGTGGGAAAACATGTGGGCGGTTACGTCTCCTTTTCCTTCGAGATCACCCCGTTTTTGACCGCCGGCGAAAACGACCTGACGGCTTTTGCCACCGACGACGTGCGGGACCCCATGGTGCCCCGGGGCAAGCAGAGCGAGGAATACGCTTCCCACGGCTGCGATTACACCCGCACCACCGGCATCTGGCAGACGGTCTGGCTGGAATGGACGCCGCGGACTTACATCGAATCTGTGCGGTACTTTCCCGACCCGCGCACCGGCACGCTGGTGATCCAAGGGGAGCTGCGGGGCAGGGGCGATTTCTCTGCGGTGGCGAGCTACGAAGGCAAAGAGGTGGGCAGCGCCCGCATGGAAAACGCCTCCGGCAGCTTCACCCTGTCGCTTTCGCTGTCCGAACTCCACCTCTGGGAGGTCGGGCAGGGGCGGCTTTACGACCTGCGCCTCACCTTCGGGGACGACGCAGTGGACAGCTATTTCGCCCTGCGGAGCATCGAATTTGACGGATATCGCTTCCTTTTGAACGGAAAATCCGTTTTCCAGCGGCTGGTACTGGATCAGGGCTTCTACCCGGACGGGATCTACACGTCTCCCACGGACGACGCGCTGCTGCGGGACGTCCGCCTTTCCATGGCGATGGGCTTCAACGGCGCACGGCTGCACCAGAAGGTGTTCGAGGAGCGTTTCCTCTACCACTGTGACCGGGAAGGTTACCTCGTCTGGGGGGAATACGGCAACTGGGGGCTGGATCACTCCCGCCCGGAAAGTGTGTACGGGATTTTGCCGGAATGGATCGAGGAAGTGAAACGGGATTGCAACCATCCCTCCGTCATCGGCTGGTGTCCCTTCAACGAGACGTGGGATCAGGCGGGACGCAAGCAGTTCGACCCGTTACTGTCCCTCGTCTACCGCGCCACCCGCGCCGTGGACCCCACCCGTCCCTGTATCGATACCAGCGGGAACTTCCATGTGGAGACGGATGTGTTCGATCTGCACGATTACGAGCAAAATCCCGAGGTACTTCGCGCCCGCTACGCGCCCTTTGCGGAGGGCGGCGACCTATACGACGCCCATCGGAATCGCCAGACCTACACCCCCGGTAAACCCGTGTTCATCAGCGAATACGGCGGGATCCGTTGGTCGGAAGGGAACGCTTTGGAGGGCTGGGGCTACGGCGACGCGCCCAAAACAAAGGAGGAATTCCTCGCGCGGCTGAAAGGGCTGACGGACGCGCTCCTCGACCATCCCCGCTTCTTCGGCTTCTGCTATACGCAGCTCACCGACATCGAACAGGAGCAGAACGGGCTGTATACCGACCGCCGCGTTCCGAAGTTCGACCCTGCCGCCGTCCGCGCCATCCTTTCCCGCCCGGCGGCGATTGAAAAGGAGTAAGCGATGGCGAGTAAAGAAACATTTGTTGCATTTGTTTGCGACCAGCTGCGGGGGACAGGCGCTGTCCGCTCCCGCAAAATGTTCGGGGATTACATGATCTATGTAAACGACAAGCCGCTTTTGCTCCTCTGCGACGACACGGTCTTTGTCAAGAAGCTGCCCGCGCTTGCGGAACTGCTGCAAGACGCCCCCTGCGGCGTTCCCTACGAAGGCGCGAAAGAGCAGTATATCCTCGACCCGGAGGACGCGGATCTGCTTGGTAAGGTCGTGGTGATCCTGGAGCCGATCACGCCGCTCCCGAAGGCGCGAAAAGTGAAAAAGGGATAAAAAGAACTGCTGCAAAGGCGATTTGCAGCAGTTTTTCATATCTTTTATGCCTGCTTTCGGGAGAGTTGCTTCCATATCCGCAGCATGACGAGTGCGGTGACGGCCATGGCAAGCAGATCCGCGGCAGGAGCCGCCCAGAAGATGCCTGTCACGCCCGCTCCCAAAGGGAACAACAGGGAAAAGATGAGCAGCAGCGCGTCCCGCAGGAAGGAGAGGGGCACGGCAGACTTGGTATGCCCGATGGATTGCAGGAAGATGGCGCACACTTTTTGCAGACAGGTGAACACCAGCAGGCAGAGGTAAATTTGCAGACAGCGGACGGCAAATTCCAGATACAGTTCGTCGCCGCCGTTGGAGCCGAACATGAGGATGAAGGGATTCGGGAGAAGGACAAACAGCAGGTTGAAGAATAGGCAGATGCCCCCTGTCCAGAGCAGAACCAGCCGCAGCAGCGCCCGAACGCGGTCAAGCTGCTGCGTGCCGTAATTGTAGCCTACGATGGGCTGTGCGCCTGCGGCGATGCCGATGGCGACGTTTAGTATGATCTGGAACAGTTTCATGATGACCACGAACGATCCCAGAGGGATTTCCGTTCCGTAGATAGATTGTACGCCGTATTTCACCAGCAGAATGTTGTTGACCATGGTGACGATCACAATGGAAAGCTGCGTCAGGAAGCTGGACATCCCCAGTGCGACAACACGCCCGAGCGTGGAAAAGTCCGGCAGGAAGCTGCTGATCCGCACGCGGAAATTCTTGCTGCGAAGTAGATACAACGCGCAGATCACAAAGCTGAGGAACTGCCCGAGGATGGTGGCGTACGCTGCGCCGCGAATCCCCAGATCCAGCGCGTAGATGGCGATGGGGTCGCCGATGATGTTAAACACGGCGCCCGCCAGCATGGCGAACATCGCGTAACGCGGACTGCCGTCCGCGCGGATGATGGCGGCGAGGGTATTTTGCGCCAGCGCCAGCGGCATCATAGCGTAGATGATAAAGCCGTACTCATGCGCGAGGGAAAGCAGCCCGTCATCCGTTGCGCCGATGAGCCGCAGCAGCGAGTCGCCGCCGATGTAGCCGATCGTGATGATCACTACCCCCGAAAGAAACGAACACAAAACGCTGCTCCCCGCGATGCGGTGGAGGCGAGATGTTTCTTTCCTCCCGAGGGAGATGCTCATGAGTGCGGCGGCGCCGTCCCCGAACAGCAAGGAAGCGCCCCATCCGATTACGGTGATGGGGAAGATGATACCCGTCGCGGCATTGCCCAGCGGACCCACCTTGTTGCCGACAAAGATCTGATCCACAATGTTGTAAAGGCAGGAGATCAGCAACGAACAGATGCAGGGAATGGAGAATTTGCGCAACAGCCTTCCCACCCGTTCCGTTCCGAGGTATGCGCTCTCCTGTGCGAGTTCCGATGTCATGAAAATCATTCCTTTCCGTCTGTTTGCAGACAAAAAAATAACGCGGCGAAACGGTCCACGACGGCACTGTTCGCACGCGCTTTTTCTTATCATAGCACAGGGAACGGAAAATTGCAAAGGGTGATTTGCACAAAGTTTCTCCCGTGCTGTATTGGTCATTTTGCCGAAAGGGCAGGGTGAGGATTCTTCCCGTTTCGCGCCTGTTTTTTGCGGAAAACAGTTGATTTTTCCGGTCGAATTTAGTATAATACTATGAGGTATTATAAATCAGCAAGTTGCGACACGGTGACGAATCGATACCCCTGTTCTTGCAAGGCGGGGATGAGGATCTCCAATGCCTTTGCGGTGGGGCTTTTTCCGACGACGTAATCGTGGAACAGGACGATGTTTCCGTCCCCCACGTTGTTCAGTACGGTGTTCACCACCTTGTCCACGGGAACGGCGGCCCAATCCCGGGTGTCCAGCTTCCACGACCACAGGACGTAGCGGTAGCCCATCTCGTTGACCAGCTTTACCGCGCTGTCGCTGATGTCTCCTCCCGGCGGGCGGAACAGCACCGGCGTGACCCCGCACTGCTCTTTCAGCAGCTTGGCGGTGTCCGCGATCTCTTTTCGAAGGGCTTCCTCGCTCAATTTGGAGACGTTGGCGTGGGTGTAGGTGTGGTTGCCGATCTCGTGCCCCGCTTCACACACGCGTTGCATGATCTCCGGGTGCAGTTCGATGTTCTCCCCGATGGGAAAGAAGGTCGCCTTCACCTGAAATTTGTCCAGCACGGCGAGGATCTCGTCCGTTTGCGCCTTGTGGGGACCGTCGTCGAAGGTCAGGGCGATCACCTTGCCCGCGTCGGGGTTTTCGCTGAACACCAGCCCTTGCGTTTCGTAGTCATGCACGCTCGTGTGTTGGCTGGCGCTTTCCCGGGCAGATACGTCCATGGTCAGTTCGTCCAGCGTACCGAAGCGGTAGCCACGCTGTTCCATCTCTGTCAGCAGGTCGTCCATGATGGCGGCGTTGGTGGCGGACGTAGGGTGCAGCAGCAGGACTTCCCCGGGGTGCAGCCCCGCGAGCAGCTTTTCTTTGGCTTTTTCCGGGGACATCTGGGCGTTGTTGTCCCAATCTGCGTAGGCGAAGGACCAGAATACCGTCCGGTAGCCAAGTTCGGCGCAGAGGGCGAGGGTTTGTTCCGAAAAGCTCCCTTCCGGCGGGCGGAAGTATTTCGCCATCTCCTTGCCGGTGAGTGCCTTGTATTGCTCCTCCACGCCGGAAAGTTCCGCACGGAGGGCTTCCGCTGTGGAAATGCCGGAGACGTCCTTGTGATGGGTGGAATGGTTGCAGACGGTATGCCCCTCGTCGGTCATGCGTTTGACAAGCTCCGGGCTGTATTTGATGAGCCCCGGCAGGATGAAGAACGCGCCGGGTGCGTTGTGCTTTTTCAATGCGTCGAGGATGGTGGCGACGTTGCCGTTCTCGTAGCCCGCGTCAAAGGTGAGGTAGACCACCTTGTCCTCCGGGTTTCCCAATGCCAGCACGCCGTATTTTGTCGGCAGGTTGCTGCCCCCCAGTAGGGTGGGGCGCCCGCCCTCGTTTGTTTTGAAGAACCAGTTCTGCCGTGTGTTCATGCCCGTTTCCGCCGCCGTATGGAGCGGCAGCAGGGCAAGCAACAGGGCAAGAAGCAGCAGGATCCGTTTTTTCATAACGTATGATTTCCCCCTTTTTTCATAACCTATTTGCAACAGATAGTGTTTGCAGAGCGATTTCAAACTACAACTGGTAAAAAATTTTGTTTCACATACAGGAGATACGATCATGAGCAACATACGGGAAGAGTCCCTTCAAAAACATTACGAATGGAAGGGCAAAATCGAAGTCACAACCCGCGTCAGCGCGGACACGAAGGAGGCGTTGAGCCTCGCCTACACCCCCGGCGTGGCGGAGCCCTGCCTTGCCATTCAGAAGGATCCGGCGCTGTCCTATGAGCTGACCCGCCGCTGGAACACCATCGCCGTCATCACCGACGGCAGCGCGGTGCTGGGGCTGGGAGACATCGGTCCGGAAGCGGGCATGCCGGTCATGGAGGGCAAATGTCTGCTGTTCAAGGAGTTCGGCGGCGTGGACGCCATCCCCCTTTGCATCCGCAGCAAGGACCCGGACGAGTTCGTCCGCACGGTGGAGCTGCTGCTCGGCTCCTTCGGCGGCGTGAATCTGGAGGA
>JAFLUP010000066.1 GCA_022508745.1 Oscillospiraceae bacterium
CCGATGCGGTAGCCGGAGGACTTGATGACGTCATCCGTCCGTCCCACGTACCAGTAGAAGCCGTCCTCGTCCTTCCACGCGGTGTCTCCCGTGTGGTAGAGCCCGTCGTGATGTACCTCGGCGGTATGCTCCGGATCGCGGTAGTAGCCCATGAACAGACCGAGGGGAGCGCGACCTCCATCGGTGTGGATGCAGATTTCGCCCACTTCGCCCACCGCGCAGGGGGTACCGTCCTCCCGCACAATATCCACCGCGTAAGCGGGGGAGGGGACGCCCATGGAGCCGGGACGCGGCGTTTCCCCGAACAGATTGCCGATGGTCAGGGTAGTTTCCGTCTGCCCGAAGGCTTCCATGATGGTCAGCCCCGTGGCTTCACGGAACTTGTTCCAAACTTCCGGGTTCAGCGCTTCGCCCGCCGTGCAGGCGTAGCGGATGCTGGAAAGATCGTATTGCGTCAGATCGCACTTGATGAGGAAGCGGTAGATGGTGGGAGGTGCGCAGAAGGTGGTCACGCCGTATTCCGCGAACAGCGGCAGCATCTTCGCCGGCTCGAACCGGTCGTAATCGTAGACGAACACGGCACATTCGCAGAACCAACAGCCGTAGAGCTTGCCCCAAAGGGCTTTGCCCCAGCCGGTGTCCGAAACCGTCAGGTGCAGCCCTTCCGGATCCACGCAGTGCCACCAGCGGGCGGTGATGAGGTGCCCGAGGGCATAACCGTAGTCATGGGCGGCGATGCGGGGATAGCCGGTGGTGCCGGAGGTGAAAAGCATCAGCGTGGGTTCTTCCATGCGGGTCTCTACCCGATCAAATACGCTGGAGAAGCGGCGCACTTCGGTGTTGTAATCGTGCCAGCCCTCCCGTGTTCCGCCCACGAGGATCTTTGTTTTCAGGGTGGGGCACTGGACAGCCGCTTTGTCCGCCTCGGCAGCTACGTTGTCGTCCGCCGTGCAGCAGATGGCGCTGACGCCCGCCGCGTCGAAACGGTAGACGAAGTCCTTTTCCACCAGCAGATGCGTGGCGGGAATGGCGACGGCGCCCAGCTTGTGCAGCGCGAGGATGCTGAACCAGAACTGGTAATGCCGCTTGAGCACCAGCATGACCCGATCCCCCTTGCCGATGCCGAGGGAAGCGAAGTAGTTGGCGGTGCGGTTGGTCTCCTCCTTGATCTGCTTAAAGGTGAAGGTGCGGGTGGAGAAATCGTCTCCCACCCAGACCAGCGCACGCTTGTCCGGGGATTTTTCCGCCAGCGCGTCCATGACGTCGTATGCGAAGTTGAAGTTCTCCGGCGGGCAGAAGCGCATTTCCTTCAGCCTGCCGTCCTCCCCCACGATCTCCTCCACGAAGTTGTGGTAGATGCAGGATTCGTACCGCTTGTTGTACGCCACGGGATCCGTGTAGGCGTCCGCCTCGCTCTGCTGCGGGACGGGATGCTCCACCAGTACCGGCTCGTCCTCCCGATGTCCGCCTTCTTTGTGCACGATGGCGAGGAACTTGCAGTTCCGCCCGCCGACAGCTGCCAGCCCATGGGCATGGAGGGAGTCGTAGAAAATGCTATCCCCTTCGTTCAGGATGAACTCGTGCTCGTCCAGGATCACCCGCAGCTGCCCTTCCAGCACCATGTCGAACTCCTGCCCCGGATGGGTGGCGAGCTCGATGGGTCCCGTCTCGTTTTCCGTGCGGTAAGGCGCCGTCACGATGAAGGGCTCGCTCAAGCGGCGGCGCAGAAAGGGCGCAAGGTGCCGGTACTGGAAGTCGTGCTCCCGCCGGATAGGCATACCGCCGCCGGCGCGGGTGAGGGTGAAGAAACCCAGCTTCGGGTCGGTGCCGGAAGCCAGCTCGGAAAGATCCATCCCCAGCGCCAGAGCGCACTTATAGAGGAAGTTGAAGGAGAAATCCTGCTCGCCCTTTTCCAGTTCCAGATATTCCTCCGCCGTAATGCCGCAGGCTTTTGCCAGATCCTCCGGCGTTAGGTCAGAATTGGTGCGCGCCCACCGAAGACGCTCCGCGATCAGCATTGTCTGTTGTTCCATGTGAATTTCCTCCTTGCGATGGTGTGAAAAAGATGTAGGATGAGAACGATCGAAAATACAATAGACGGGAACAAAAAGGGACTTTATCTGCAACGAGATAAAGTCCCATTAAAGGCTTTATAACCACTCATTTGACACGCCCGACAGCGCCTTCCCCTTTTTACGGCGGGAACTCCGTCATCCCTTGGAACGCACTCGCGTTTTCAGGTCAGCAGCTCGGGGGTGATAAATGCTCGCGCCGGATCCTGCCTCGCACCAACCGGCAGGTCTCTGTGATCCGATAGCAGCGGACACCCGTGTCCCCGTCATCGCCTTTATGAACGAATTCAGTATAGCATACCGTTTTTTGACTGTCAAGCGGGGAAAAGGGAGAAAAACGGCAATTGTTTGAACCAATTTCTTGTCTCTTTTGCACAAAAACGGAGATCAGGGCGCTTCCGGAACAAAGGTCAGCGCCTGCACCCAGCGGTTCATCGCCTTCAGGCGGTCTTGGAGAAACGCTTGGATCTTCTCGGTATCCTCGGTTCCTTCGGGAGCGGGGGAGAGGGCGGCTTCCAGCTCGAAAAGCCCCGGCTCGATCTGCCCGTATTGGGCGAGGAAGGCGTCAAACAGCGTATCCGGATGCAGCACCGTTTGCTTCAGCGCGCGATAGCGCTCGGAAATTTGCGTGGGGAAGAGTTGGAGGAGCCGTTCCCATAGCTGATTCTGGCCGGTATAGGAAACGGTTCCGTCCTCGTTCGGCACGGGGATGCCTTCCGCAGGGTCCTCCATCAGGGAACCGTCCGCTTTCAGCCCAAAGCTGACTTGGTAGTCATCGAACGTGGGGAGCCAGTGATACAGATCCGTGGTGTACCAGACGGTGCCCACCGTATCCCCGCGGGGCGCGCCGAAGAATTGCAGGAGTAGATAGTAGTCGATGAGAACCTCTGGATCCGTGTACTGGGAAAGTCCTTCGATGAATACGGAGTCGGGAGAACGCCGGATAAACTCGGAGAAGGCGTCGAAGTTATCCGTGATCCAGGTGGTGTTGGCGTCCGAACGCTCTAAAAAGGAAAATCCTTTGGCGGACGCGCCCTCCGCGTAGGCGGGCGTGTCGAGGAACAGACAGCCGTCGCTTTCATCCTCCGCGCGCAGTGCGGCGCTTTTGGAATTGCCCATGCCGATGCGTGCGTTTCGGGGCAGCGAGAGCAAATACAGCCCCAGATAGGAACCGTTCCGGTAAAGCTGCACCACCACGGAGGTGTTGGTGCGGATATAAGTGTCCAGCGATGTGGCCTCCCACTCCGGCGTTTGCCCTCCGATGCGCCGGGCAAGGCAGGTATTCCAGAGGGTTTGCGCCGCCGCCGTGCGGGTATAGGTGGGGTCCAGCGCTTGCGGGGAAAGAAGATAGCGGTCCTGCTCTCCCCAGCCGAGATCCGCGGAATATGCGTTCCCCGTGCCTTCCGTGATCAATTGCAGATCATACAGATGCTTCCCGCCGTTGGGATCCGTGCGCTGCTTCACCAGCGCGTTGCAGATGACCGTCACATCCTCCCCCGCGACATAACGCAGGGAAACCGTTTCTTTGCCGTCTGCGGTCCCTTCCAGATAAAGCTCCGGCAGTGCGGAAAGGTTTTCCACCTCCCGCCGCTGCAGGATCCCGCAGGAGGAGCAGGTGCGGTATTCTTCGCCGCCGGCGATCAGGGTGGGCTCCAGATCGGCGATCCATTCACTGAAGGTGTGCGCCGTCTCCGGCGTATGGTCGGAATAGTAGGTTTCGCCGCAGGCGCAGGTGTTGACGGTGTAGCCGATGCTGTTGCAGGTGGGTGGGATGACCGTCTGACGGTAGGTATGCGTATGCGCGTCGCAGCCGGTGGCGGCTGTGATCAGAACGGCGCACAACAGCAGAGCGCAGATGGAAAGGATGCGTTTCTTCACGGGTGTACCCGTCCTTTCTGTATGTTCTTTAGTTGGATTTCTTTCTTCTTTTGCGGAAGAACATGGCGAGAATGACCACAATGCCTACCGCCGCGGCCAGCGTAATCAGCTGCACAAGGAGTGCGCCGATTTGACCGGAGGATCCCGACGAAGGAGCGTCCTTTTCCGAGAGGTCCATTTCCGCCCGCATGGATTCTACGGCGGCGGAGATCTCCGGGTCGTCCTCCATGGGTTGGTACAGCATATCGCCGATCCAAATTCCGTTCTCGCCGGTTCGAAAGGGGAAGCTCTCCACGTTGCCGTTATCGGATACGTAGAAATACCCCCCGGAGATCCCGTATCGGATGGGAATGACGGTCTCCCCGATGAACAGGAAGCCGCCCCCGTCGGGAAAGAGGTTGTACCCCACGTGCAGGTCGCCATCGTTCAGATACCAACAGCCCTCCAGATAGGTTTCTCCCTCGTTGATAGGGTCCGGCTTGATTTCCTGCGCCCCGCATCCGCAAAGCAGACAGAGGGAAAGAAACAGTGCCGTGAGCAGCAAAACGAAAGGCTTCATAGCTGCTTCCTCAACGCCTGCTCCCCCGCGTCCGGATACAGGCGGCGGAGCTGTGCCAACAGCTTCTCCAGAGCCTCCTCACGGGTCAGCCCGTATTGGGAGCGCACGTGCTCCTTTCCGAATCGAGCTTCCGCGGTGCAGTAATTGGTGACGGGCCAACCGTATTCCTCCCCGGCACGGTTCAGGCGGCGTTCAAAGCCGCAGATGACCACATAGGTCTGCATCATCAGGGAGGTGATGGCGCCGGAAAAGCCCCGCTCGCCCCCGGAAGAGAAGCCGGCGAGCTTTTTGAGCTGATAGGAGGGGATTCCCGCCTCCCCGTGGGCGTCCAGTACGTCCATCAGCAGCTTGCCCTTGCGGGTGGCCATGCCGGTCTCGTACAGGGTGTCGAAATCGTAGCCGTCCCGCCGGTAAGAAGCGAAATAGGGGAACCATTCCCGGGAGATAAAGCCCGCTTTGCCCCCGAAAAACTTGCCGTAGACCACCTTTCCGCTGGCGGAAGCGATTTCCCGCCAGAGCCACGGATCCTCGTCCGTGCCCGACCACCAGGCGGCAGAGGCGGTCAACTCTTCCAAGGAGAAACGGTCCACATGACTGCGGAACAGGGGAAGAAAGCCCACGGTATCCACATATTCATACAGCTCGTCCATATTTTTGATGCGTTTGGGGTCGTGGGCGTCCAGCCCTTCCATGACCCACTCACCGTCACGTTCGTACATCAGCGGATCTCCTTAATGTCGTACGGCGTATTTTGATACACGAAGTAGTTGAGCCAGTTGGAGTACAGCAGGTGCGCGTGCGCCCGCCAGGTGTTGGTGGGCGTTTGAGAGGGATCGTCCCCGGGGAAGTAGTTCTGCGGAGGCGCGATGGAAAGCCCCTTTTCCGTGTCCCGCAGGTACTCCTTGCGCAGCGTGTCGTGGTCGTATTCCGGGTGACCGGTGACGTAACATTCCCGCCCGTCGGCGGAGGCGATCAGGAAGGGTCCCGCTTCCTCCGAATCCGCCAGCAGCAACAGCTCTTTGTGGGCTTCCACGTCCTCGGAGCGGACGGTGGAATAGCGGGAATGGGGGGCGTTGAAGCGGGTATTGAAGCCCCGCACCAGCGGATGCTCCGGGATACGGGTGGTATGGCGGTAAATGCCGGAGAGCTTCTGCTCCAGCGGATATTTTTTGATCCCGTGATGATAATACAGACCGGCGTAAGCTCCCCAGCAGACGTACATGGTGGAAAAGACATGGGTCTTTGCCCAACGCATGATGTCGCACAGCTCGTCCCAGTAATCCACCTCTTCGAAGGGCAGGTATTCCACCGGTGCGCCGGTGATGATCATGCCGTCGAATTTCTCCTCCCGGATGGCGGAAAAGGTGGTATAAAAGGAAGCCAAATGCTCCTCCGACGTGTTGCGGGAGCAATGGGTCTCCGGGGTCAGCAGACAGACGTCCACCTGCAAGGGCGTGTTGGAAAGCAGCCGCAGCAATTGCGTTTCCGTGACGATCTTGGTGGGCATCAGATTCAGGATGGCGATGCGAAGCGGACGGATGTCCTGCGTGGAAGCGCGGCGCTCGTCCATGACGAAGATATTTTCCCGCATGAGGGTTTCCGTAGCGGGGAGAGAATAGGGGATGCGAATGGGCATGGACAGCGTACCTCTTTTCCGTTGGGGATAATAAATCAATATAGTATAACATGATTTCAGCGGATTTTCAAGACTTTTTTTCAAAACCCTATGGAAAACCCCCGCGCGATATGCTATAATTGGAATGGATTTGAACGGGAAAGGCGGGATCTGCATGGACATGAACGCAGAAGTGGGCGCGAGAGCGTCTGTTTACTGTCTGCAATCGAATACGGACTGTGCGGAGGGCATCCGCCATGGGGCGGAGGTCCTGCGGAAGGGCGGTCTTGTGGTGTTCCCCACGGAAACGGTTTACGGGATCGGCTGCAACGCCATGGATCCCCAGGCGGTCAGCCGCCTGTACCGCGCCAAAAACCGTCCGGCGGAAAAGCCGCTGCTGCTGCATTTGTACAGTATGGAGCAGGCGGAACAGGCGGCGGTGCTGGATGACCGCGCCCGGAAGCTGCTTCGGGTCTTTACCCCCGGCCCTTTGTCCGTGGTGCTGCCCAAACGCCCCTGCGTCCCGTATGAGGTGACGAGTGGGGGAGAGACGGTGGGGCTGCGTTTCCCCAGCCATCCGCTGTTTTTAGCGCTGGCGAGGGAGGCGGGGGTTCCCATCGCCGCCACCAGCGCGAACTTCTCCGGCTCCGTATCCGCAAAGGACGGAAAAGCTGCCGCCGAGGCGCTGTCGGAGGTGGCTGATGTGGTGCTGGACGGCGGAAGAAGCGCTTACGCCATGGAATCCACGGTGGTTTCCCTTGTCGGGGAACAACCGAAGCTGCTGCGGCAGGGCGCCATCCCGTGGGAACGGGTGGAATGGGTGCTGCGGGAGGACCGCCCGCGTCTGATCGGGCTGACCGGCAGAAGCGGAACGGGGAAGTCCACCGCGGGGAATTGCGCGCGGGAGATGGGCATCCCGGTACTGGATTGCGATGAACTCTACCGGCAGATGACCGCTTCCCCCACCGCGTGCCTGCGTGCCATCGGGGAAACCTTCGGTGAAGAAGCCGTCCGCGGCGGGACTCTCAATCGTCCCTTCCTGCGGGGAACCGTGTTTTCCGACCGCGAAGCGATGGAGAAGCTCAACCGGATCACCGCGATATATATGGAAAAAGAACTGTTCCGGCTGTTTCGGGAGGAGGAAACCCTCCGGAACGTGCCCATGGTGCTGCTGGATGCGCCCACCCTGTTTGAAAGCGGGCTGAACGTCCTATGCGACCGGATCCTGTGCGTCATCGCGCCGGAGGAACGCGCCATAGAACGCATCTGCCGGCGGGACGGGATCGACGAAACCGCCGCCCGCGCCCGTCTGGAACAGCAAAAGGAGGATCGCTTCTTCGCTTCCCACTGCGACATCCTTCTGCGGAACGACGGAACGCCGGAGGATTTCCGGGAGGACGTGCGGGAAGCGTTGGAACGCCTGCGGCGGGGAGGAGCGTTTTGATTCCAATGAAAAAAAACAACCGTCGGGGGAGTAGAACGGTCATCCTTCTGCTGATCGCGGTGTTGCTGCCGTTCCTTCTGACCGCTTGCGCCTCCATCAAAAAGATGCGGTACCCCCTTGCATATCAGGATCTCATTTCCGCTGCGTCGGAGGAGTTCGACCTGCCGAAGGATCTCCTCTGCGGAGTGATCTGGTGCGAGAGCCGGTTTAAGCCGGACGCGCAATCCTCCGCCGGTGCTTGCGGGCTGATGCAGATGACGCCTACCACCTTCGGGGAAGTTCTCGGGCGGCTGGAACTGCCGGAGGACACGGATATTTTCGCGCCGGAGCAGAACATCCGCTGCGGCGCCTTCTATCTGCGTCGGCTATACGATCTGTACGACGGAAACTGGGAGACCGCTCTCGCCGCGTATAACGCCGGTATGGGCAACGTGAACAACTGGCTGTCCGACCCGCGTTATAGCGACGACGGCGAGACGTTGAAGGACATTCCCTATCCCGAAACCGCCGCGTACGTCCAAAAGGTGCAGGAGGCAAAAGAAGTTTACCGGGAACTTTACCCGGAGGAATTCGAATAAGAAAGGAACCGACCACCATGGAAAAAGAACAAGCAAAAAAGCTGCTGCGGCAGCCCACCAAAGCCTTCCGCACGCAGGAGGCTTCCGCCGTGGATGCTTTCTGCGAGGACTATCGCGCCTTCATGGACGCTTCCAAAACCGAGCGGGACGCCGTCCGTAATGCCATCGCGCTGGCGGAACAGGCAGGCTTTTCCCCTTATGTCCCCGGCAGCCCTCTTCTTCCGGGGCAGCGGGTATACTGGGAAAACCGCAAAAAGAGCCTGATGCTGGCGGTCATCGGCTCCGCTCCCTTGAGCGAGGGCTTCCGTATCATGGCTTCCCACATCGATTCCCCCCGGTTGGACCTCAAGCCCACTCCGCTGTACGAAAATGGCGGTCTGGGGTACTTCAAAACCCACTACTACGGCGGGATCAAGAAGTACCAATGGACGGCGCTTCCGCTGGCGCTCCACGGGGTGGTATACCGTCGGGACGGCTCCCGGGTGGACGTCTGCTTCGGGGAGCGGGAGGACGAGCCGGTGCTGTATATCAGCGATCTGATGCCCCACATCGCCAAGGATCAGGTCTCCAAACCCGGTGGGGAAATGATCGCCGGGGAGACTCTCAACCCCATCGTCGGCTCCCTGCCCTTCGATGAAGAGGACGGGGTCAAGCTGCGCATCCTTTCCATCCTGCACGAGAAGTACGGCATAGAGGAGAGGGATTTTGCCACGGCGGAGCTGTGTGCGGTCCCGGCGCAGAAATCCCGCATCGTGGGCTTTGACGGCAGCATGATCGCCGCTTACGGACAGGACGACAAGGTCTGCGCCTATCCCTCCCTGCGTGCGTTGTTCGAGCAGGAAGTCCCGCTCCACACCTGTGTGGTGTTCCTTGCGGATAAGGAGGAGATCGGCTCCGAGGGTGTGACCGGTTTGCGCAGCGAAGCCTACGCTTCCTTCCTGCGGGATCTGTGCGCGGACGCCGGCGTTACCGACCGTGCGGCGTTCCGCAACTCCGTCTGTCTCTCTGCCGACGTGGGCGGCGCGTATGACCCCTGCTATGCGGAGGCATACGAGGCGGGGAACTCCTGCTATCTGGGGGACGGCGTGGTGGTCTCCAAATATACCGGCTCCCGGGGGAAGGGCGGCTGTTCGGATGCGGGCGCAGAGATTCTCTCCTGCGTTACCCGCCTGCTGGACGGGGACAACGTGGCGTGGCAGACCGGCGAATACGGCAAGGTGGATCAAGGCGGTGCGGGAACCGTTGCGGCGGAGATCGCCAAACTGGGCATCGACGTGGTGGATGTTGGTGTGCCGGTGCTTTCCATGCACTCCCCGGTGGAGCTGACTGCAAAGTCCGACGTGTACGCCATGTACCAATGCTCCCACGCGTTCTTTAAGAACTAAACACAGCGACAAAGAAGCCGGAAGGGCAGTTCCTTCCGGCTTTTGTTATGGGTTGGTGTGGTTTATGACAAACGGGAATTTAGTGGTTATTCTTTCTTTTTGAAAATTAAGTGATGGAAGAAGGAAAAATTGTTATATTCGTGTAAATCACAAGTTCTCATTTCCAACGCAAGCATGTTATCATACCATTCTTGCGTAAACTTGATATCATTGTTTTTTGACAGCGCAAAAAATGTGCGGATGCCGAATATATTTTCCGATGATAATCCATATTTCCGAACTAATTCAACGATAAAATCATCATCATATGTGTCGCGATTGCCAAATAAATTCTTTTCATCGTCGCCACTCTCCAGCAAATGGAGCGCTGCGTTAGGATTATCCGAATAGACAGCGTAGGCTATAACCTTTCCCATAAGATTATGCTTGACTATCGAAAGTTTTCCGCCTGGTTTTAGTACTCTTGCAAGTTCCCGGAGTATTCGTTCTTTATCGGGAACATATTCCAGAACATTGTGACAGAGCACCACATCAAACGAATGATCTGCATAGGTGCGCAGAACCTCAATGCCGCCGTGTATAAGATCAAAATGATTATCTTGTATGCTGAACTTGATCATTTCTTCGTTAGGCTCAACGGCGGTTACTATATGGCGTTTCGAGTAATGGTTGGCTGTGACACAGAATCCTGCTCCGAAGTCAAGAATCTTTAGCGGGATGTCAT
>JAFLUP010000067.1 GCA_022508745.1 Oscillospiraceae bacterium
TGCACGACCACGGAGCCGTAATCCATCAGCTCCCAGACGTTGTCGCGGAATCCTTCAATGTGCAGCGGGCCGACTTCCAGCTCCTGCTTGATGCGGAATTCCACCTCATCCGCCAGCGCGTGCACGTGGGTGCCGGAGGTGCCGGTCGCCAGCACGAAATAATCCGCGAGAGCCGTCTGCTCCGCCACGGGAAGGATCTGTACGTCCAGACCTTTTTTGTCCTCCAGCGCCGTTGCGGCAAGGGAAGCCATCCGTTCGGCGAGCTCTTGCTGTTTTTGTTCGGTTAATTGTTCCATAAATTTATGAACCACCCTTTGCAAGTTTTAAGTAGTAATTGCGGGCGCGGACGGTGTATTCGTCCACCACTTTCTTTTCTGCGATCAGCGAACGCAGCGTGGCGTCAAAGGAGCGCACCATCGCCAGCTGCAGCGCCCGCATCCCGTCTTTCCGGGCACGGTATTCCTTCTCGTAATAGTCCCGCAGATGTACGCAAGAGGGGTGCGTCCGCCCGTCCTCGATATAGTCCGCGAAGTAGATCACCAGCTCCAGCGGACGCATTGCGGGGCGACCGGTGGTGTGCCAGCGCACTGCCGAGCAGACCTCCTCCGGCGCGTGATAGGCGTGCTCCGCGATGAGGGCTGCCGTGCGGGCGTGAAGCAGCTTGTGCGGCTTCAGCTCCGCCGGCGTGACCTCCACGCCGTAGCGGGCAAAGACCGCCAGATGTTCTTCCTCGGAATATTCCTTGGTATAGTCGTGCAGCAGCGACGCCAGTTCCGCTTCCTCCGGCGTGATTTCCCCGGGGAAATGCCGTTCCGCGAGCAGCTTTGCCGCCCGAATGACCCCCTCCGTGTGCCGCATCCGCTTTTCCGAAAGGCGGAGGTCCTTCCGGACGGTCTCGATGAGTGTCTTCATTGCCTGTACAATCCTTTTTCGGCGATGTATCGGTTGACTGCTTCGCAGCAAAGCGTTTCTTCTCCCGCGCGCCGCGCGGTGGAGGACGCCTCTATGGCACGGAAGGTGAGGAGGTGAAACTTCGCGCCGTACGCCGCTTCCAACGCTTTTACTTGGGCGGAAACATCCCTTCCGCTGCGGTTGGCAAGCGCCACGGTGACATTCGCCAGCAGCTCCCGGACGTTCTTCCAGCGGGGAAGCCCTTCCAGCCAATCGTCCCCGAAAAACAGGTAGAACGCTGCCCCCGGGTGCAGCTTTTGCAGAGCGGAGACCGTGTCGCAGGTATAACTGACGCCTCCGCGCCGCAGCTCCAGATCGCTGATGACAAAGCCTTCTCGCTCCTTCCCCGCGAAGGCGAGGCGGAGCATGGCGAGCCGGTCCTCCGGGGGAGAGACCTTCCGTTCCTTGAGGTTGGGGGTGCTGTTGGGGATCACATAGACCAGATCCAGCCCGCACTCCTCCCGGAAACAGTCCGCCGCCCGCACATGTCCGTTGTGGACCGGGTCGAAGGTGCCGCCGAAGATGCCGATGCGCATGTGCTTACGAATCCCAGTTGTGCCAGACGTTCTGGACGTCGTCGTTGTCCTCCAGCAGGTCCAGCATCTTCTGCATGGCAATGCCCTGCTCCTCGGAAAGCTCCACATACGTGGCGGGGACCTTTTCGATCTCCGCGGACAGGAAGGTGTATCCCTTCTCGGACAGCGCGTCGCAGACCGCGGAGAAATCCGCCGGCTCGGTGTAGATCTCGAAACATTCTTCCTCCGGCATGAAGTCGCCTGCGCCTGCTTCCAGCGCCGCGTCCATCAGCGCGTCCTCGTCCACGTCGCCGTCCTCGTTGGAGACTACGATGACGCCTTTTTCCGAGAACAGGAAGGACACGCAGCCGCTGGTTCCCAGATTGCCGCCGAACTTATCGAAGGCGTGGCGCACTTCGGGCGCGGTACGGTTGCGGTTGTCCGTGGCGGCTTCCACGATGACCGCAACGCCGCCCGGTCCGTAGCCCTCGTAGACCACGAACTCGTAGGTCGCGCTGTTGTCGCTGGACGCCTTATCGATGATGCGTTTGATGTTGTCGTTGGGCACGTTGAGGCTCTTGGCCTTGGTGATCAGATCCCGCAGCTTGGTATTGGAGACCGGGTCTGCCCCGCCGTCCCGCACTGCCATGGCGATCTCTTTGCCGATCTTGGTGAAGACTTTCGCCCGCGCGGCGTCGGTCTTCTCCTTTTTGTGCATGATATTTTTCCATTTAGAATGTCCGGACATACAATAGGACCTCCTGCAATATAGAATTTATGGTGTGAAATACAATAAAATCCACGAAACAGGCGGACATGTGCCGACTGTTTCGTCCCTTACAGCTTTGCGATGTGTCGAGACGCTTCGCGTCACGCATAGCGCGATGGCGCGCAGGCACGACACGTGCTTCGCACGTCGCGCACAAAGCTGCAACGGACTTTAAATTTCTTCGGTTCTGCGGATTCCCAACAGATCCAGCCCGTTTCCGATGACGGTGTGGGTCGCCGCCGTAAGGCGTACGCGGAAGACGCGAGCGTCTTCCTCCTCTGCGCCGAGGATGCGGCAGTTGTGATAGAACTGGTTGAACAGCGCGCAGACAGCCAGCAGATACCGGGAAATGACGCTGGGCTCATACCCATCCAGTGCGCGGGTGACCGCGTCCGGGAACTCGGAGAGCTTTTTGGCAAGCGCCGTTTCCTCTGCGCCCGGCGCGTATCCCGCGGGGGATTCCGCCGGCAGGTCGCCGTACTTGCGCAGGATGCTGGAGGTGCGGGCGTAGGTGTACTGCACATAGGGACCGGAGTTGCCCTCGAAGGAGAGGGCGTCCTCCCAGTTGAAGTCGCTGTCCTTGATGCGGCTGTTGGAGAGGGCGTTGAACACCACCGCGCCCACGCCCACGGCTTTCGCCACTTCGTCCCGGTTGGGCAGATCGGGGTGCTTTTCCTCCACCACTTGCTCGCACTTGCGGATGGCTTCCGCCAGCAGGTCGTCCAGCAGGACCACGTTGCCGGTACGGGAGGCCAACTTTTCCCCGCCGACGCTCATGGTGCCGTAGGGGACGTGCACCAGTCCGTTCGCCCAGTCGTAGCCCATCTTCGCCACCACCCGGAACCACTGGGCGAAGTGCAGGCTCTGCCCTGCGCTGGTGACGTAGATGCAGCGTTCGAAATCGTAAGTTTTCTTGCGCCACATCGCCGCGGCGATGTCCCGCGAGGGATACAGGGTGGAGCCGTCCCGCTTGAGGATCAGGCAGGGAGGCATCCCCTCCTCGTCCAGGCGAACGACGGATGCGCCGTCGTCCAGCTCCAGCAGCCCTTTGTCCCGGATCTCCTGTACCACGGCGGGCATCTTGTCCGAGAAGAAGGCTTCCCCGTTGTAGGAATCGAAGGTAATCCCCAGCAAATCGTAGGTTTTTTGATACTCCCGCAGGGAGATATCCTTAAAATACTGCCAGATGCGCAGACATTCCGCATCCCCGGTCTCCAGCTTGTGGAAGGCGTCCCGAGCCTCCTGCGTCAGCGCCGGATCCTCCTGCTCTGCGTTGCAGAAGCGCACGTACAGCCGCACCAGCTCGTCGATGCCGTCCTTTTCTACCTGCTCTTGGGAGGACCAATGCTGATAGGCGTAGATCAGCTTGCCGAACTGGGTGCCCCAGTCGCCGAGGTGATTGATCGCCACCGTTTTGTAGCCCCGGAAATTCAGCAGATTGCGCAGGGCGTTGCCGATGACCGTGGTGCCCAAATGCCCCAGATGGAACCGCTTTGCGATGTTGGGAGAGGAGAAATCCAGACAGACGGTCTTGCCTTTGCCCTCCTCCGAGGAGCCGAAACGCTCGTCCCGCAGGATCTCGTCCACCGCTGCCACGCAGGAAGCGCCGTCGTAGAAGAAGTTCAGGTAGCCGTTCACGGCTTCCGCTTTTGCGATGCCTTCCGTACCCGCAAAGGCGGGGGCCAGCTCGGAAGCGATCTTCGGCGGAGCGGAACGCAGCAGCTTCGCCAGCTTAAAGCAGGGAAGCGCCAGATCCCCCAGCTTCGGGTCAGAAGGGGTCTCGAACAAGGACGCGGCTTCCGCCGTTGTCATGGAGATCCCTTTCTCCGCCAGCAGCGCGGCCGTCTTTTCCGCAAGGATGGTTTTGTTGTCACGCATAATCTTGTTTCCTTATATGATAGTAAAGAATAAACCGAATCAGTGTAATATTATAGCACTCCATGCGTGGTTTGTCAAGACCTTGACACGGGGAACGAAAGGAGAAAATCCCATGATTTTACATACCATCGCCGCCGGAGAAACGCTGGAAGGGATCGCCCGGCAGTACGGCGTGCCGGCGCGCAACCTTGCCGCCGACAACGGCGTGGCCATCCCGGAAAAATTGCCGGTGGGTATGATCCTTCTGGTGGTCATTCCCACGGCGACCCACACCGTCACGGAAGGGGAGACGCTGTACGGCATCGCCTCCCGTTACGGGCTGACCCTGCGGACCCTCTGGCGCAACAACCTGTTCCTGAACGGCAGCGAGGACGTACAGACGGGGGACATCCTCTATTTGGACACCCAAACCGACCGCATCGGCGCGTACATGACCGGCGGATACGTCTATCCCTTTGTGGACCGCACCCTGCTGAATCAAACGCTGCCGCTGATTTCCGGCATCATGCCCTTCACCTACGGCTTCCGCCCGGACGGGACCGTCCTGCCGCTGGACGACGGAGAGATCCTGAACGCAGCCTTCCGTTACAGCACCTCCCCCGTCATGCACCTCTCCACCCTGACGGAGGACGGCAACTTCTCCTCCGAGCTTGCCGCCGCGCTCCTGCGGGACGAAACGGCGATGCAGACGCTGACTGCCGGGGTTTTGGAGACCCTGCGCAGAAAGGGCTACTACGGGCTGGACGTGGATTTCGAGTTCCTCGGGGCAGAAAACGCAGCGCTGTACGCCGCGTTCCTTTCCCGCCTGCGGGAAACCCTCAACGCTGCCGGATACCCCGTCATGGCGGCGCTGGCGCCCAAAACCCGGGACGATCAGCCCGGCGCCCTCTACGAGGGGCACGACTACGCCGCCATCGGGCAGGCGGTCAACTGCGTGCTGCTGATGACCTATGAATGGGGATACACCTACGGACCTCCCATGGCGGTTTCCCCCATCCGACCCGTGCGGAACGTGATCGAGTATGCCCTCACCCGGATCCCGGCGGAGAAAATCTTCCTCGGCGTTTCCAATTACGGATACGATTTCACCCTTCCTTACGTGCAGGGGCTTTCCATGGCGCGTTCGCTTTCCGTGGCGGAAGCCTTCCTGCTGGCGGGGGAGGTGGGAGCGGAGATCCAATACGACGAAACCGTGCAGGCGCCCTTTTTCGAATACACCAAGGAGGGGGTACAGCATGTCGTCTGGTTCGAGGACGCCCGCTCCCTGTCCGTCCGGCTGAACCTCCTGCCGGAGTACGGGCTGCGGGGGGCGCTGTACTGGAATTTCATGCGCCCCAATCCGCAGAATCTTGCGTTGATCAATTCACTGCTTTATCCACGGGTATTGCATCTGTTTTAGGGGTTTTTCGTGGGGTTTCACCCCACACCCCACCGGGGGACCGGTCCCCCGGACCCCGTGTGTCAGGGGGAAAAGAGAAAGGCAAAAATGAGAAGGATTGATTCCCATTTTTGCCTTATTTATATTCCCTTGAGTCGCGGGATTTTATGACTCCTACAACCGTTTTCCTTTATTCCGCCGGTATGACGAACTTCAGGAAGGAGGGAAGAATGGTCAGGTGCGGGTTACGCATGGAGAAGATCTCGCCGTCCAGATTCATGTCCAGCGCTTCGTCGGAAAGGATCTGCATGGAACGAACGCGGCGGTGCACCATGCGGCCGCCCATCTTCTCGAAGTAAGTCCCCTTGCGGTATTTCCCCACCAGCCGCGCAAAAGCGGCGCGGGAGAGGGTCTCGATGAGAATGAGGTTCATAAATCCGTCGTCGATCACACTTTCGGGGGAGGCCTTGAAGCCGCCGCCGTAATACTTCCCGTTGGCGCCGAGGACAAACAGGTACTCGTCCTTCAGCCCCGCGCCGATCGGCTCGCCGTCCGCCAGAACGGTGAACGTGTGCCCCAGGTGGTGGAAGAGCTGCCGCGCGGTGGAGAGCTTGTAAGCCGTACCGCCGTTGACCAGCGGCAGCCGGCGGAAGGCATCCTTTCCGCGGCAGACCTCCGCGTCGAACCCGGCGGAGGCGATGTTGACGCAGACCCGTTCCGCGCCGTTGTCGTCGGTGACGAGGATGAGGTCGCAGGAGATGGTTTTCCCCCGCATCATGTCCCGCACGCAGCGGAACCGGCTCTCCGGGATGCGGAAGGAACGGAGGAAATCGTTCCCCGTGCCGGTGGGAATAAAGCCCAGCGACGCGTTTTTATTGCCGGACAGGTAGATGCCCTGCGCCGCTTCGTTCAGCGTGCCGTCGCCGCCGCAGGCATAGACGCGGATGGGCGCCTGTGCCGCTCGCAGCCGCTCGCAGACGTAGCGCTCCCCGTCCCCCGGCGCTTTGGCGGTGTAAATCGTAATGTTCCCGTCCGCCTGAACCGCGGCAGCCGCCTGGGCGATCTTTTTCGTGCGATCTCGCCCCCCCGCTGCGGGGTTGATGAGAAATAAATGGTCGGTCATACGCCGCATGCTCCTTTCGGTATGGGTTGTCAATGCTTGTTGGCTTCGCTTGCCGCTTTTTTGTGCTTCCTGCGCATCTTGATCACCGCAGCGACGACGCAGAGCCCCATCGCCGCGAGGGAAAGGGAAAATGCGATGATGGCGGCGATCAGCCCGCCGTTACGGGAAAACTCGGATATCTGTTGGCTTTCTTCGCCGGAGGTGTTTTCCGCGGAGGGATCCGCCGGGGTGTCGGAGCCTTCGGAGGGATCGGAATTGTCATCCTCCGCCGGAGAGGTGGTCTGCCCGATGGGCAGCAGCTGAACCTTCCCGCGGTACGCCTCCCGGGACATGGATTCGATGCGCAGCGCACGTTCCAGGTCGCGGTAGAGGAATTTGTTTTCGGGGATCTCCGCCTTCAGACTGTCCGTCAGGGCGGAAAGGGTGACGGAACCGTTTTCATACTGTTCAAACAGCGCGTCCGCGCTTGTTCCCTCGGTGCCGTAGAGGGCAAACCGCTTTTTTGCCTGCTCCACCAGCAGGTGAATACTTCTGCTTTCGTCGGTGGTGAAGGAGATGGCGTCGGAAGCGTAGATGGTCTCCCGCAGGGAATCGGCGTAGCCGTGGGCGTCATAAGCGGACCACTCAAAGTACGCGATGCCGTCCGCCCCGTAAAGGGACGCCTGCTTCGCTTGCAGCAACACCTCGTCCGTGGTGTAGGATTGGTACGCGCCGCAGCCCATCACCAGATGGGTGTCCTCCGTGATGAAGTCGGCAAAGCTCTCGGTGGATTGCTGCATGATGCCTTCGGAGTACGCCATGGGGTAGATGCCGTCCACCAGTCCTTCCGTCATCCAGGTGCGGCTGTCCTGGAAGTAGGCGGTCAGGGTCGTGTCATTCGCGACGGCGGCGGTGACGTAAAGGTCCGGTCGCAGTTCGCCGATCATCTCCCGCAGCTCGCGGAGGTAATCGGTGATCAGCCCCGCCTTGAACTGCACCCAAGTGTTCCACTTGGAATGGGTTTTCAGCTGCGCACCGATCTCCTCCACCGTGGAGGCGGGCAGACCGGTTTTTTCTTCGAATTTCGCCTTCGTCGCGTCATCGTAACCGTAGTCCACGTTGCCGTTGAAGTAGGGATAGCGGATGTAATCAAATTCGACGCCGTCGATGTCATAGTGCTGAATGAGATAGCGGATGTACGCGCTGAAATAGGCGAGATATTCGTCGTTGGCAGGGGAGAAGAAGGACTCGGGTTCCTCCACCGGGGTGTTGGTGGTCGTCATCCATTCCTTCTGGTACCGTGCGCCGCTGTTGTAGAACACCGGGATACTCACCACCAGCTCCACGCCCTCTGCCTTGCAGGCGTTCACATAGAGCGCCAGCAGATCGACGCTGTTGGTGCGGGCATCGGTACGGAAG
This sequence comes from Oscillospiraceae bacterium, assembly GCA_022508745.1. Classification (GTDB taxonomy): domain Bacteria; phylum Bacillota; class Clostridia; order Oscillospirales; family CAG-382; genus Coliplasma. The sequence goes on from JAFLUP010000067.1 coordinate 8,013, forward strand.
GGGAACTTGATGGTACCGCCGTTGCCGTCGTCCAGTTCTTCCGGCATGGGCATGTAGGTGTGATAGCCGTTGGGAAGCCCCAGCCGTACCTGATTGAGCCCCACCTCTGCCATGCGGCGGACGACCACATTCACTTCCTCTTCGGTCCGCTGGGTGGGGGTGTACCAACTGCTGCGCACCTGCACCGGCTCCTGCTCGGTCAACATCAGCCGGATGGGGGTCAGCGTTGCCAGCATCTCGTCCCGCTCTGCAAAGGAGGCGAGCCCGCCGGATGCGGCACGGTCGGATGCGGTCTGCTCCGCTTGCGCCAGCCGTTCCTTCGCGCCGTCGTAATCCACCAGCCGGAGCTGCTCGGTCGCTTCCTCCAGCTCCAGCCGGATGTTGGCAAGCTCCGTTTCCACCGTGGTCAGCAGCATGGGCGCTTCGTAGCGGACGGTGACGGACATGCCGTTCCGTTCGCAGCTTGCGCCGGGAATGAAATAGGTCTTGAGGGTGTCGATGTCCTTCCGTTCAATGGCGGAAAGTACGTATCCGCCCTCCGGGACGGTGCTGTTGTTGTCCCCCACGGAGAGGATCTTCCCGTCTGCCCCTACGCAGACCTCGTAGCCGTAGCCGTTGGTCTCCGTGGCGGTTCCCGCCCGGTCGTAAATCACCAGCGTCCCCGAGTAGCGCACTGCGTTGAGGGCGTTGGCCTGCAGGGTGTATTCGTAGAAGGGGTCGATCTCGCCCGCCGAGATCAGCACGCGGGAGCTGTACGCGTCGTAATAGACGTTGGAGCCGATCTCCGCGGCGTCATACGCGGCTTTTCCCGGGTCGTCACAGCCGGAGACCACCATCCCCCCTGCGGGGATCGCGAGGTTTTTGCCCCGCTCGTCCCCTGCGGGAATCTTCTCGGTTACCTTTCCCTCCGCGTCTACGACGACATTCCAGCCGTACTGGTTCTGTTCCGTGGTAGCTTTGTTCCGATAGACGATCAGCGTATCCGACCAGCGGGTGCCGTTGAGGGCGTTGACCGGCAGGATGGTGGTTCCCGGCGTTTCCTCGCCCGCGACGGCGAAGGACGACAGGGGGAACGCCAAAACGGAAGTCAAAAGCAGTGCGGCCAACAGCCGGAAAAAGGACGCGGTATGTTTCATGAGCAAATGCCCTTTCGTAAATCTGAAGGTTTTCGTATTATTGTAGCATATCCCGTCCAATTTGTCAACCGCCATTTCTTGTCGGCGGTGTCATCATTTGTTCATGAAAATACATTGAAATATTTACAATTTAAGCGTACAATAGGCGGAAAGAGAGGTGATACCATGTTACTTGCTGTGGATATCGGGAACTCCAGCATCGGGTTCGGTCTGTTTGATGGGGACGGCACCCTGCGGAAAACCTGTAAGATCTCCGCGCTTCCTCCCCGCACGGCGGACGAATACGCGGTGCTTGTGCGCGGGCTTTTGCAGTTGCACGGCGTTTCCCCGCAGGAAGTGACGGATTGTATCCTTTCCTCCGTGGTGTCTACGCTGACCCGCAGCCTGCGGAGCGCACTGCAACTGCTGTTCGGCGTTCGGGTGCTGGAAGTGGGTCCGGGGATCAAGACCGGGCTGAACATCCGCATCGAAAGCCAAGCGGAGCTGGGCGCGGATCTCGTGGCAAACGCGGTGGCGAGCTTAGCGCAGTTTGCGCCGCCCGTCGTGATCGTGGATATCGGCACGGCGACCACCTTCACGGTGCTGAACAAAGACGGCGTGCTGGAGGGCGCGGTAATCGCGCCGGGGCTGCGGATGTCCATGGACGCCCTGTCCGAGGGCGCTTCCGAGCTGCCGGACGCGTCTCTGGTTCCCCCGAGGCGGTTGATCGGCAAGAATTCCCGGGAATCCATGAACATCGGCGTTCTGTACGGGCAGGCGATCCTCATCGACGGGTTTCTTGACCGCTTCCGCGGGGTCCTGCAAACGGAGAACCTTTGCGCGATTGCCACGGGCGGGCTTGCGGAGACGGTGCTTCCCTTCTGCAAGCAGAAATTGGTCCACTGCCCGGATCTGACCCTGCAAGGCTTGTATCATCTTTGGAAAAAGAATAGACCGTGATATGGATGCAGGAAATTCCTGCTTTCATAAATAAAACTCCGCGCCGTACCCGCGTTTTGGCGGGACGTCAGCGGA
>JAFLUP010000068.1 GCA_022508745.1 Oscillospiraceae bacterium
ACTGGTACGTGGGACGGACGGATGACGTCATCAAGTCCTCCGGCTACCGCATCGGACCCTTCGAGATCGAAAGCGTCATCATGGAGCTGCCTTATGTGCTGGAGTGCGCTATCACCGGCGTGCCGGATCCGGTGCGGGGGCAGGTGGTCAAGGCTACCATCGTATTGACCAACGGCACCACCCCCAGCGACGAGCTGGCAAAGGAGATCCAGCAGTACGTCAAGACCCACACGGCGCCCTACAAATACCCCCGCGTCGTGGAGTTTGTGAACGAGCTGCCCAAGACCATCTCCGGCAAAATCCGCCGTGTGGAGCTGAAAAAGTGATCAAAAAGGGCGAAAACTGTCATTTCTGACAATTTTCCGACGTGCATTTCTACAAAAAAACGGTTGACATCCTCCCCGGAATATGGTATGATATAGGAAATCAGTAAAAGGAGTTCTTATGCGATGAAAAAGAAGAAGCTCGCTGCAGAAGCGGTCGCGCCGGAAGCGGTGGAAGTAACCGCCACGGAAAAGCCCGCGAAAAAACAGAAATCCAGCCGTGGAGGCTTCCGGGATCTGCACAGTCTTTTCTTCGTGATCGGTATCGTCCTCGGCGTCGCCTCGATCCTGTTCACCATCATCGCGAAAAACGGGATCAACAACGAAAAGCTGTACTTCACCATGAAGCTCTTCGGGGCGAAAAAGGAGACGGAATTCAAATTCCTGACCTCCTCCCTCACCTCGATGATCGCAGGGGGGCTTGCCGTCCTTTCCATCGCCTTCGGCGTGACGCGCAACATCCTTAAGCGGCAGAATACGCTGATCAGCTACCTGATCGGTGTGGTGGCGCTGGTCCTTTCCGGGCTTGCCATGCTGGCGATCAGGTATCCGTAAACAACATACCGCTTTCCCAATGGCGCTCCCATGGAGTGCCATTTTCTTTTTGCAAAAACGGTCAAAATTTTCCTTGCATAATTTCCCGAAGCGTGCTATACTGTAGAAAACTTGGAATCAAAAAAACGGAGATGACACCTATGTTATACGGAAACCCCTTTGCACAGCCCATTCCTTCCATGGAATCCCTGGAGGATCGCCCCTTTACCGCCGTGTCCACCCTGGGAACCCCCGCGGAGGACGGCAGGATCTACGTGGACGCAAGCAACAGAAACGTGCTGGAGCTGGGCGGGATCGACCATCCGTCGAAAAACTGCGGCGAATACTACCGGTTAGACGCTTCCCGCAAGGAGATCTATTCGGACGCGAATCGCTGGCTCGCCCACTGCACGCCGGGGGCAACGCTGCGCTTCATCACGGACGCTACGTCCGTCGCCATCGACGCGAAGCTGCACTGCGTCACCAAAATGCCGCACTTCACGGATCGCGGCATCTACGGCTTTGATATGCTCATCGGCACCGGCACCTCCCGCCGCTACATCGGGGAGAAGATGCAGTTCTTCGTGGACACGACGGAGGCCATGAAGGACGTTCTGGCGCTGCCGGAAGGGCTCAAGGAGATTCAGATCAACCTCCCGCTGTACGGCGGCGTGACCAGCTTACAGCTCGGCTTCCCGGCGGAAGCGAAGGTGGCGCTTCCCACCAAACGCGCCTATAAGCCCATCGCGTTCTACGGCTCCTCCATCACCCAAGGGGGATGCGTGGGTCGTCCCGGCAACTCCTACTGCAACGTGGTCTGCCGTGCGCTGGACGCGGATTGCCGCAACATGGGCTTCTCCGGCTCCGCTATGGGCGAACAGGCGGTGGCGGAGTATATCGGCGGGCTGGATCTCGCCGCCTTCGTCATGGATTACGATTACAACGCCCCCTCGGTGGAGCATCTGCAAAAGACCCACCGCCCCTTCTTTGAAACCATCCGCCGGATGCAGCCGGAACTGCCCATCATCTTCCTTCCCCATGTCTGGGCGTGGGATGACAATGAAGAGGACTACCAGCGCATCGCCACCGTGCGCGCCACCTACGACGCTGCCATCGCCGCCGGCGACCGTAACGTCTACTTCATCGACAGCCGCAACTTCTTCCGGGACCAGATGAGCGACCTTTGCACGGTGGATCACATCCACCCCAACGATCTCGGTCAGTTCATCATGGCGGAGGAGGTCTATAAGACCCTCGTCACCGCCCTGAAGCGGTAAAAGGAAGCCGTTTTGCAGTATCTGGATTCCTTCACCCTCGCGTCAGAAAAGCAGGAAACGGGATATATCCTCTCCTTCGATTACAAGCTGGACATGAAGTGCTACCCGAAGGATGTGTACCCCTTCAAGATCTTTCCGCAAAAAGGGCTGCATACGCTGACCTTTGAAACCATCACGCTGCTCTACGGCAGCAACGGAAGCGGAAAATCCACCCTGCTGAACGTCATCGCGGAAAAACTTGAATTGCGGCGGGACGCGCCCTTCAATCGCACGCCCTTTCACGAGGAATATCTGGGGTTCTGCCGCTATGACACCTCGCGGGGAAAGCCCATTCCCAAGGGAAGCCGCATCGTCACCAGCGATGACACCTTCGATTTTCTGCTGAACGTTCGCACCATCAACGAAGGGCAGGAACGACGGCGGGAGGAGCTGTTCGAGGAATACGATCGCACGAAGGAAGAATCCTTCACGCTTCGCTCGCTGGAGGACTACGAGGAGCTGAAACGTCACAGCGAAGCCAAGCGCAAAACCAAATCCGCCTACGTCAGCCGCCGGATGCAGCAGGACCTCCCCACCCGATCCAACGGGGAGACGGCGTTCGCGTACTTCACCTCCTGTATTCAGGAGAACGCGCTGTACCTGCTGGACGAGCCGGAAAACAGCCTTTCCGCGTCGTTGCAGCTTCGTCTGGCGCAGTTTTTGGAGGAAGCGGTGCGGTTCTACAACTGCCAATTGCTGATCTCTACCCATTCCCCGTTCCTGCTGGCGCTGAAAGGCGCGAAGATCTACGATCTGGACGCTTCCCCGGTCATTCCCCGCAAATGGACGGAACTGGAGACCGTCCGCCTGTATCGGGACTTCTTTGAGGGACATCGAGGGGAATTTTCGCAGTAGACCTCTTGCTTTTCTGCAACAAACATGATATACTGTTCCTAACAGCGACGACGAGAAAGAGTAAGCAACGGAACCCTTTACAGAGAAACCCATCATTGTGTGCTGAGAATGGGTAAGACGTACTTTGCCGAACATGGTCTCCGAGCTGCATTTCGAGCCGGCGGTTTCCCCGCCCGGTTAGGCTATGCCGGGATCGCCCGTAACAGCGATAGGGTTTCGACAGATCATTTCCTGTCCGAACCCGATAAGGTCTGTCATCGTGAGAGACAGGCGAAAAAGGGTGGTAACACGTGAGCAGTTCATAAGCGCTCTCGTCCCTTGCATGACGCAGGGGGTGAGAGCGCTTTTTTCGTTTGTTAAATGTTACCAACCAAAAGAAAGGAATGAAACCATCATGAAGAACATTCTCATCGGCGGGGCGTGGCCGTATGCCAACGGCTCGCTCCACATCGGACATCTTGCCGCGCTGCTTCCCGGCGACGTGTTGGCGCGGTATTACCGGGCAAAAGAGGATCGCGTCTTTTATGTTTCCGGCAGCGATTGCCACGGGACGCCGATCACGATCCGCGCAAAACAGGAACATTCCACGCCGGAGGAGGTCAGCGAAGGGTATCACCGGGAATTTTGCGACGTATTCGCAAAGCTGGGCTTTTCCTACGACCTCTACACGAAAACATCGGATGAAAAGCACAAGGCATTTGTCACAGCGTTCCACAAGCGGTTGTACCAAAGCGAGTACGTGGAGGAACGAACGGTCAAGCAGGCGTACTGCCCTTCCTGTGAAAAAATTTTGACCGACCGGCTGGTGGTCGGCATTTGCCCCGCCTGCGGAAAGCCAACGCGGGGAGATCAATGTGACGCCTGCGGCGAAGTGCCGGACGCAGATACGATCCTCCACGCGACCTGCGCCGAATGTGGCACGGCATTGACGTTCCGGGAAACGACACAACTGTTTTTGCTGATTTCCAAATTGAAACAGGAGTTGTGCGACTTCCTCGCTGCCCACCCCTACTGGCGGAAAAACGCCGTCGCCTTCACCAAACGGTATATCGACGAAGGACTCCGCGACCGGGCGATTACCCGGGATCTGGATTGGGGCATCGATGTTCCAAGGGAAGGATACGAGCAGAAAAAGATCTATATCTGGGCGGAAAACGTCCTCGGCTATCTCTCGGCGGCAGAAACGCTCTGCGAGGAACGGGGAATCGACTTCCGGGAGGTTTTCGGCACGAACGCGCGTCATTATTACGTCCACGGCAAGGACAACATCCCCTTCCACACAATCATTCTCCCGTCGCTGCTTCTGGGGCACGGAGAAGGGCTGCGACTGCCGGACGACATCATTTCCAGCGAATATATCACGCTGGAAGGGCGTAAGATCTCCACCAGCCACAACTGGGCGGTCTGGGCAAAGGATCTGGTGCGCGAATACCACCCGGACGCCATTCGCTACTTCTTTCTTGCCAACGGGCCGGAAAAGCGGGATACGGATTTTTCCTTCCGCGAATTCAAGGAGCAAAACAACGCGGAGCTGGTGGGCGCATGGGGGAACTTGGTCAATCGAACGCTCGCCTTTGTCGCAAAATATCTGGACAGCGTGATCCCGCCCGCAATCATTGACGGCGAGATCGCAGAAAAGGTCGAAGCGGCATACCCATCCATCGGGCAAAAGATAGAGCGCGGGTGCTTCAAAGAAGCGTTGGAAACACTTTTTGAGCTGGTGCGGTTCGGCAATCAGTATTACGACCTCCATCAACCCTGGAAAACGCGCACAGAGGAGCCGGAAAACTGCGCGGAAACCATCGGCAACTGCACCTACCTGATCGCCAATCTTTCGGTCCTGCTGCATCCGTTCCTACCGTTTTCTTCGGAACAGGTTTTCCGCTGGCTCGGCGTGACGGCAAAGTGGGAGCCGCAGCCTGTTCGAACCGAAAAGGTTCCGCCGGATCTTTCCATTCTGTTTGCACGGATCCCGTAAAAAGTCAAACACCGTTGGAACAACAATGTTCCAACGGTGTTCTTTTTACAACTTACGCTTACTTTACTTCATCGGTCAAAGACTTGCGCACCAGAAATCTGTTTTCCACTTGCCGGCAGACGGTGAATCCGGCTTTTTCATACAACCTTACCGGCCCCATGAAATCTCGCGATTCGTTCACAAACTCCTGCATCGGGTAGGCCTCTACGCAGTCGAAACCTTCGTTTGCGGCATCCTCGCAGACACGCTCCAGCAGCAGCTTCGCGATCCCTTTTCGTCTCCACGCGGGCGCGATCACGAAGCAGAATACCGATTTGATCTTGCGGTCGTTATCAAATTCCGCATCGCCGAACGACTGCATAAAACGCAGCCAGCTTGTGCAGTACAGGCAATCCGCTTTGGTATTGGCATTGCACCAACCGATCACCTGCTCGCCGCAGTATGCCAGATAGCCTTGCAGGATCCCGCTTTGTATATACTGAACTGCCAGCGCGCGCCGCTTTGCTCTCGACGAAAAGTCCGCATCCACGCGGTGATCCGCGCTGCACCAGCAAACGCAGTAGCATTTATTCTCGTCCACATTGTCGTCATGCGACGTTTCATCAAAGAAGTTTACATAATCCTCAATAAGTGCGGGGGAAAGCTTTTTGATCACGATTTCCATTGTCATTCTTTCCTTTTTACTCCGATACTGCCCTTAAAATGCGCATCCAGAGGGCTTCCCTGCCGAGGTTTTTCTGGGAGGAATAGAGCAGCAGCTCCGTTCCCGGGCGGATGGAGCGATCGTTCACCAGTTTTTCCGCCGCTTTGCGCAGTTCCGTCTGGTTGAGCTTATCGCACTTGGTTGCCACCAGCAGGTACGGCACCTGAAAATATTCCAGATATTGCAGCATGGAGCGGTCGTCCTCCGTCAGCCCTACCTTGCAATCCACCAATTGCAGCACCAGCCGCAGGGCGTGGTTATCCCGGAAGTAGGCTTCCGTCAGCGCCGACCACTTCTGGATCTCTGCCCGCGGGCGACGGGCGAAGCCGTAGCCCGGCAGATCCACCAGCCACAGGGCGTGATCCACGTCGTAGCAGTTGACCGTGATGGTCTTTCCCGGCTCGCTGCTGACCCTTGCCAGCTTTTTGCGCCCCAGCAAGGAGTTGACCAGTGAGCTTTTGCCCACATTGCTGCGCCCGGCGAACGCCACTTGCGGCAGCCCGTCCTTGACCAGCTGGGAGGTCAGCCCCGCCGTCAGCGTCAGGTTCGCGTTGTGGAGGTTCACGCCTCCAATCCGCATTTCCGCTTCCATCGCGGCACTTCCCTCTCTTTCGTCGATTTATAATGCAAGATGCAGCACTTCCGAGACCGTTTTGACGGGAATCACCTTTAGGTGTTCCCTTACCTCACTGTCCAGTTCCTCGATATCCCCGCGGTTGTCGTAGGGAATGATGACCGTGTCACAGCCGTATTTGTATGCCGCCATGGTCTTTTCCCGCAGGCCTCCGATGGGCAGCACACGGCCGGTGAGGGTGATCTCCCCTGTCATAGCGACGTTGCGGCGCACCGGCTTGCTTGTCAGCTCGCTGACAAGCGCCGTGCAGAGGGTCACGCCGGCGGAAGGACCGTCCTTCGGCACCGCGCCCTCCGGAACGTGGATATGCACGTCCTGCTTGGTGTAAAATTCCGGGTCAATGCCCAATTCCCCGCTGTGCTTGCGGATATAGCTGACCGCCGCTTTGGCGCTCTCCTTCATCACGTCGCCCAGATTGCCGGTGAGCTCCAGCTTGCCGGAGCCGCTCACGGAGCTAACCTCTACCTTGAGCAATTCCCCGCCCAGAGAAGTCCACGCAAGCCCGTTGACGATGCCGATCTCGTCCGTTTCGCCGATATGCTCCGCCAGATGCTTCACCGCGCCCAGATCCTTTTTGACCACGTCAGGCGTCACGCGGACGCTCTTGCGCTCCCCGGAAACGATCCGGCGGGCGGTCTTGCGGCAGACAGAAGCGATGGCACGCTCCAGATTCCGCACGCCGTTTTCGTGGGTGTAGCCGGAGATCAGCAGCAGGATTGCCTCGTCCGTGAAGCGGCACTGGGTCTTTTTCAGACCGTGGCGTTCCAGCTCCCGGGGGATCAGATGGTTTTTGGCGATGGAGAGCTTCTCGCTGTCCGTATAGCTGCTCATCTCGATGACTTCCAGACGGTCGAGCAGCGCTCTCGGAACGGTGTCCAGCGTGTTCGCCGTGGCGATGAACAGCACGGCGGAAAGGTCGAAGGGCATTTCGATGAAATGATCCCGGAAGGTATTGTTTTGCTCCCCGTCCAGCACTTCCAGAAGCGCCGCGGAGGGATCCCCGTGGGCGTCCGTGGTGAGCTTATCCAGCTCATCCAGCAGGATGACGGGGTTGGCGCTGCCCGCCTGTTTCAGAGCGTTGATGATCCGCCCCGGCATAGCGCCGATGTAGGTTTTGCGGTGCCCGCGGATTTCCGCTTCGTCCCGGATGCCGCCGAGGGATACCCGGGCGAATTCCCGGTTGGTAGCGCGGGCAATGGAGCGGGCGACCGAGGTTTTTCCCACGCCGGGAGGACCTACGAGGCACAGGATCTGCCCCTTGGCGTCCGGCTTGAGCTGCTTGACGGAAAGGAACTCGATGATGCGTTCCTTCACCCGTTTGATGCCGTCGTGATCTTCATCCAGGATCTTCTGGGCAATATCGATGTCCGTGCGATCCTTGCTGTATTTGCCCCAGGGAAGTTCCAGACAGGTGTCCAGATAGTTGTGGATCACCGTCGCTTCCGCGCTGCCGAAGGGCATACGCGCCAGCTTGGCGGCTTCCGATTTCAGCTTTTCCGCCACCTCCGCAGGCAGGTTCGCCTGGGCGATGCGCTTGCTGTACTCGCCGCCCTCATCGTCAAGCTCCTCCTGCTCCTCATCCATGCCCAGCTCTCCACGAATGGTGTTAAGCTGTTCCCGCAGGTAGGCGTCCCGCTGACGGCGCTGCAAGCGGTAGCGCACCTTGGACTGGATGGAATGTTCCAGCTCCAGCAGTGCGATGTCTTTTTCCAGAATGGAGCAAAACTGCTCCGCACGGCGAATGGGATCGACCCCTTCCAGAATGGTCCGCCGTTCCTCAAAGTTGTTTAAGAAGTTGCTCGCCAGAAAATCGGTGAGCAGTCCCACGTCGTCCACCTTTCGGATCTCCTCGAGGATCTCCGGGGACGGTTGGTTGACATAACGCAGATAATCGTTGAACACCCGCCAGAGGGATTCCAGCGCTTTCTTCTCCCGGGAGGGGGTGATCTTCGCAGGCGCGTACGCCTGTACGTCGCTTTTGAGGCAATCCTCCTCGCGGTAGGTCAAAAGCCGTTCCGCGCGGTACATACCCTCCGCCATGATCTGATAGTTGCCGTTGGTCAGCCGCAGAACGTTGACGATGCGGGCGACCACGCCCACATGCAGCAGATCCTGCTCTTCCGGCTCCTCGGAGGAAGCGTTTTTCTGCACCGCCAGAAAGACCGGCAGTCCTTCCTCCGCCGCCTGCTTCAAAGAGGCGACGGACAGCTTTCTCCCCAGCTCAAAGCTGGTGGTGATCCCGGGGAAAATCACGATCCCGCGAAGCGCAATGGTATGAAACGTCTGCACTTCTTCTTTCTCGTAAATCAATGCCATATGAACTCAAATACTCCCATGCTTGGTTGCTGTGTAATGAAGGAAGGGGGTCACTTCCCCAGAGACGCCGCGCCCACGATGCCGGCGCGATTGCCCAACTTTGCGATCTTGATGAGCGTTTTCTTCTCGCTGTTGCGGGAATATTGCTCCTTTTCCACGATCTCCCGCAGAGGGGCAAGCAGATTTTCTCCTTCGTTGCTGATCCCGCCGCCGATGCTGAGCACCTCCGGCTGGAAAATGTTGATGAAATTGGTGACCCCGCAGGCAAGGTAGCCGATGTAGGTATCCACGACCTCCTTTGCCGCCGCGTCGCCTTTGCGCATGGCGTCGAAGGCGGTGCGTCCGTCCACTTTGTCGATCTCCCCGCCGCAAAGCTCCCACATGACGGAATCGGGGTTGGCTTCCATCTTCTCCCGCGTCTGCTCGATGAGGGCGGTGGCGGAAGCGTAACACTCCAGACAGCCTCTGCGCCCGCAGGTGCAGGGCTTGCCTCCGTGGACAATGACCATGTGCCCCAACTCCGCTCCGGCGAAGTTGCAGCCGGTAAGGATCTTGCCATCCACGATAATACCGCCGCCTACGCCGGTTCCCAGCGTGATGAACAGGGAATCCCCATAGCCCTTGGCAGCGCCGAAGGTCGCTTCTCCTTTGGCAGCGGCGTTGGCGTCGTTTTCGATATACACCTTTCGGATACCGGTAAGGGCGGAGAGTTTTTCCGCCAGAGGATAATGCAGGAACGGAAGGGTGCTGGCGTAAACGATCACGCCTCTCTCACTGTCCGCCGTACCGGGGGACGCGACGCCCGCGTATTCCACTTCCTCCGCCTTGACGCCCGCCTGTTCCAGCACGCGCTTGCAGAGAGCAGCCATATCTTCCAGAATCCGGTCGCCGTCCTGATCCCGCACCGTCGGGCAGCTATCCTGCAACAGGATATTCCCGTTTTCATCGCAAAGACCCGCTTTGATCGACATTCCGCCCAGATCAATTCCCAAATAATACATATGCAGCACCTTCCCCGTTTTACGATTTTTGATAGAATTCCATACAGCGTTTGTTGAATTCCTCCGCCGTATTGTAGCCCATCCGCCTCTGCCGATGGTTCATGGCGGCGATCTCGATGATGACCGCCAGATTGCGACCGGGCTTGACCGGAATGGTGATGGACGGCACCTGGATGCCCAGAATATCCGTATACTCGGTATCCAGCCCGAAGCGCTCGTACTGCTTTTCCGGATCCCACGGTTCAAAATGGATGACCAGATTGACCTTTTCCGTCTCCTTGACGGACCCCATACCGAAGATGCGACGGACGTCCACGATGCCGATGCCCCGCAGCTCGATGTAATGCTTGATCAGCTCCGGCGCGCTGCCCACCAGCGTCATGTCCGACACCCGCTTCAGCTCCACCGCGTCGTCCGCGATGAGACGGTGCCCGCGCTTGACCAGCTCGATGGCGGTCTCGCTCTT
>JAFLUP010000069.1 GCA_022508745.1 Oscillospiraceae bacterium
CCCTCAAAGCTGGTGCAGATCACGGTGGCGTCCTTCGCCAGACGGCGGGTGGTGACGCCGGGATAGGTGTTCTGCTCGTGGATCAGGCAGGGGATGCCCAGCTTCGCGGCCGCACGAACGGTAGGCCAGCTGACGTATCCACCCGTGCCCACCACCACGTCCGGCTTACGGCGACGCAGGATCTTCTTCGCTGCGTGAACCGAGGAGACGGCGCGGTAGAGCGCGCTGCAATTCTGTTTGATCGCCTTCAGGCTTACCTTGCGCCGGAAGCCCTGTACTTCCACGAAGTCGATCTCATATCCCGCCTTCGGGACCAGGGTGCTTTCGATCCCCCGCTTGGTGCCGATGAAGGAGATCTCCGCATCCGGATACTGTTCGCGCACAGCAGATGCAATATTCAAAGCGGGGTTGACGTGTCCGCCGGTACCGCCGCCGGTAAAAACGATTTTCATATGTAACGGTCTTTCCTTTCATTCTTTGCCCACGTAGGGTTCAAACCTTCAGCCTTTCTCCGTGTATGAATACCGCGAGACCGCAAGGATGAGCCCCATCTCACACAGCAGGATGATCAGCGAGGTGCCGCCGTAGCTGAAGAACGGCAAACTGATGCCGGTACTGGGGATGGTGTTGGTCACAACCGCCAGATTCAGCGCCACCTGAATGACAACGTGGGCGGTGATCCCCATGACAAGCAAGGAAGAGAATTGATCCTGCGAGCGATTGGCGATATGGAAGCCCCGCCATGCGAGGGCGGCAAACAGCCCGATGACCAGCACCGCGCCGAAGAACCCCATTTCCTCGCAGATGATGGCAAAAATGTAGTCGTTATACGGTTCCGGCAGGTAGCCGTGCTTCTGGTTGCTTCGTCCCAGCCCCAGCCCCCAGAATCCGCCGGAGCTGATGGCATACAGCGATTGCGCCGGCTGCCAGCCCTTTCCGCCGGAGGCGTTGGACATATACTCGAAGGGGTTATCCCAGACCTTCAAACGGTCCAGCGCGTGGGGCACGACTTGCTCGATGAATCCTCTGCCGACCGTCAGCACGTAGGTTCCGGCAGCGGCCACAAGCGCCGTGACAATCCCCAACAGCTTCGCGCCGATACCGCCCAGCCACATCATGATATAGACGATCAAAGCGTTGATGATGGTGGCGGACAGATGGCTCTGCATGAGCGTCATGGCGATGGCGCCGATTCCGTAAAGTCCAAAGGGCAGCAGTCCGTATCGGAAGGTATGCAGTCGATCTCGATTGTTCACAATATGCCGGGCGCAGACCAGCACCAGTGCGAATTTCAGAAACTCCGACGGCTGGAACTGGATGCCCAGAATGGTGATCCAGCGGGTCGCGCCGTTATAATTTTCACCGATGAAACGCACCGCGGCGTTCATCGCCAGCGCCACGAGATAGACGAGAAAAGCAAATTTTTTCAGAAACGCCAGCACCAGCGGTCCGGATATCGCGATGGCGCCCATGGCGGTGATGCCCAGCAGAACATACATCAGCTGCGGGCGGGCAAGGGCATAGGAATCGCCGTACCGCTGCGCAGAGTGCGCGTAGGAGGAGGAAAACACGGCGATGGAGCCGATACACACAAGCAACAGTACGATCAGCAGGAAGGGACGGTCCACTTCCCCGAGGAACCGCGTGATGGTATTCGGACGCGTCCGCTGCTTTTCCCGCGGGGTTCCCCGCTGTTGGGCAGAACGGGGCGGTTTGGCCTGATCCACGCGAAATTCCTCCTTTTTTAAAAATCAATGATCGGGTCTTATCGGGTCATGACCCAAAAAGCAAGCGCACAGGTCAACGCGCTGACGAATGAGAAGGTAAAGACCACGCGCACCTCGCTCCACTTGCAAAGCTCGAAATGGTGATGGATGGGGGCCATCTTGAACAGCCGCTTCCCCGTCACGCGGAAGAAGAACACCTGCAAAACGTCGGAAACGCCCTCACAGAACCAGATAAAGCAGATGGGGAGCAGCAAAAGCTCCGCTTCAAAGGCAAAGATGACGGCGGTCACGAACCCGCCCAGAAACAGCGAGCCGGTATCCCCCATGAAGATCTTCGCCGGATGGAAATTAAACACCAGAAAGCCCAGCAGACCGCCGGCAAGCGACGCACACAGGACGTTCATTTCGTCGCCGCCGAACAGCGCGCCCGCGCGCACCCCCACACAAAGGAAGAGCACGCATTGGATGAGCGCTACGCTGCCCGCCAGACCGTCGATGCCGTCGGTCAAGTTGGCGCAGTTGATCACATAAACGATTACGAACAGCATCAGCAGGTAGTAAAACCAGCCGAGATCCACGCTATCCTGTCCGAACAGCCCAAACATTCTCACGGAAGTATCGCATTTGCAAACGAAGGCGCGATAGGCGAGGAACGCCCCGGCGATGAGGAACTGCAGCAGCAGCTTCTGCTTGCCCGTCAGCCCCTTGTTGCGCTTTTTGAACAGCTTGATATAGTCGTCAATGAAACCTGTCAGCGCGGAAAGCAACGCCAGAATCGCGATAGAGCCCAGCATCGGGTCCGGTTTCGTCCCGCTGAACAGCAGCCAACCGCCGAACGCAAGGACCGTCGAAAGCAGGAAGAACAGCCCGCCGAGGACCGGCGTCCCCTCCTTGCTTTTGTGCCAGGAAGGACCGATCTCCAGGATCTTCTGCCCCAGTTTCACCTTCCGCAGAACGGGAATAAACAGCTTCAGCAGCACCGTGCTGATCAGAAACGAAACTGCAAGCGGCAGCGCGATCGTCCAAATGTACTCCATGCTTTGTATCTCTTTCCTGATTGATTAGTCGTTGAGGGAACGGTAGCGGCAGGTGATGGTGATGACCGTACCGGATTCCACCATCAAGCCCGGCTCAATGGACTGCCGGTCCACATAACAGTTTTCGGTGTTTTGGTTGTAAATGCCGTCTACCTTGACATTCAGACCGCTCTTCTGGAGCATGCGAAGTGCCTCCTCCGGCGTCTTTCCCCGCACATCCGGGACGGAGACGTTCGCCTCCGCTTTCGCGTCCCCGGTATACAGGATGACCTTGCCGCCGACGGCGACGCTCACATCGCTGCGGGGCATTTGGCTGACTACCGTAGCACCGTCCCCGCGGACGACACACTCCAGCCCCAGCGCTTCGATGGCGCGGCGTGCTTCCTCCACCGGGATGCCCTGATAATTCGAGACGATGCGCATCTCCACGGCGCTTTCGGAGTCGCTGGGAGAAATGCCCAGATACGGGAGCACGTCGGTGAGAATATTGCGCACTGCGGGAGCCGCCACCTGCGAGCCGTAATACCCGTAGGCAGTGTTGGGGGTATCCACCGTCACCAGAATGGCGATGCGGGGATCCTCCGCCGGCGCGAAGGTCACGCAGGAGGAGATATAGTCGTCGTCCCGCACCGTATCCCGCTTTTCGGAGGTGCCGGTCTTGGAAACTACGTTGTATCCGCTGACGTTGGCGTTCGCCGTGGAATTGACCAGATAGGAGAGGATCGTCTCGCAAACGGACGTAGAGACTACCTGTCGTACGCTGTCGTCGGAAAAGGTCTTGACCACGTTCCCCTTCTGGTCCGTCAGATACTTCGCCACATGGGGCGTCACCAGACGTCCGCCGTTTGCCACGGCGGAAAGCGCTGCGATGTGCTGCAGCATGGTGATCTTAAAGGTCTGCCCGAAGGAGTAGACCGCCAATTCCAGATCCTCGAACTGGGCGCCGGTGGTGCCGTAATAGATGGAAGAAACTTCGCCCACCAGATCGGAACCGGTGCTCTTGGTATAGCCGAATTCTTCAAAATATTTTTTGAACGTATCCTTCCCTGCAGCCATGCCGATCTGCGCCAGCGCGGGGTTACAGGAGTTGACCAACGCCTGCGCCACGTTCTGATAGCCATGGTCCGCGCGGGTCCAGCAGTGGATATCCTCCCCGGAGACATGGATCACGCCGCCGCAGTTGAAAGTCTGGGACGTGGTGATGGAACCGGTCTCCAGCGCCATGGCAGCTGTGATGACCTTAAAGGTCGAGCCCGGTTCATAAGTCTGGGTAGCGATGGTGTTGTTCCACATCTCGTTCATCAGAGTGGAACGGTAGGAATCCTTATCCTCCCCCGCGTATGCGTCCAGTTTTGCCTGATATTCCGGGGAAAGGGTGGTGTAATCGTTCAAATCAAAGGCCGGATACAGCGCAAGGGCGAGGATCTCGCCGGTGTCCACATCCATGACGATGCAGGAGACGCGGCCCTCCGGCTCGTGCTGGTAATAGGTCTCCCGCAGATATTTTTCCACGGTGGTCTGTACCGTCCAATCAATGGTGGTGACAAGATTCAAACCGTCCTGTGCCGGGATATAGCTTTCGTAGTTGTACGCCAGCTCGTTGCCGTTGGCGTCCTGCGCTCTGACAGCGCGTCCGTCCACGCCGCTCAATTCTTCGTTGTAGGTATATTCGATGCCGCCGAGACCCATATTGTCCGTGCCCACGAAGCCGATGAGCTGGGCGGCGAGAGAGCTGTAAGGGTAGTACCGCTTGGTTCCCTCCTCCAGCGCAATCTGCAGTTCCAAACCGTTTTCGGAGATGAAAGCGCGTACCTTCGCTTCCTCTTCCTCGTTGATATCCTTTTTGACCACCAGGTACTTATATCTCGTCTTTGCGTCGCCCAGCGCGTCATACTTGTCGATGAGGGTCTGTGCGTCATAGTTTTCCAGACAAGCAGCCAATCCATGCGCGATCATGCTGATCTGCGCCGCTTCTCCCGGCGGCGTCTTGCCGGACTTCTCGTCCGCTTCCGTCGCCGCCTTGTGGACGTCCGACGGAGAGATGAACACCGTCTGCGTAGTGGCGCTGACTGCCAGCTTTGTGGTGCCGTCCGACGCATAAATGGTGCCGCGCTTCGCTTCCAGTTTGGTTTCGAAGGTGTATTGTTCCACCGCTTTTTCCGCGTAGTGGTACGGATCCGCAAGCTGTAAAAAGGCGAACCGACCGCACAGGGCGATCAGGATACATATCATGATGATCAGTGCCGCTCTGCCGCGCATGACGATGATGCGGTGCGTCAGCTCCCGACGGCGTTTTTTCCGCTTCGGCTGCGCAACAGCTTTCCGCTGCGCGGGAACCGGGCGGGCGCCCTCGCTTTCGGCAGGCAAATTCTGTTTTTGATTCCGGTTTTCCTGCTCCATATCCTGCCTTCCCTCTCCTGTTTGTGTCTCACGCATCCGGTCGACTGCTTGTTTCACGATCCTGTGAAAAGACGGCAAACGGGTAAGACGCCTTTTGCACTTCTTACCCTATCCGTTTCCCAATATATGCGCCCTTTGACGTGTTCATGACGAGGGCTAATTTTTCGAAAAGAATCCTCTCAAAACCTCTGCAAGGCCGGAGAGCAGATAGCCGACGCCGCTGTCGCCGTCATCGTCATATTCCATGATCTCCGTTCTGTCGTCGGGGTTAAGCTTCACATACCGTTTCTCCCCTTCGTGGGCAGGGACCATGCCCAGCTGCTCCTCTGCGAAGGTTTTGTATGCGTTCAGATCATCCCGCCCTTCCAGACGGGTTTCCAGCTTCTTCTGTTCCGTTTTCAGCTCCGCCAGTTCGTTGTTCAGGTCGCGGATCTCGCCGTTGTACTGGTCCAGCTCCGCGAAGTTCATCATCATGAACAGGAACAGCGCGGTGATCAAACCGAGGACCAGCACCATCCCCAGTGGGAACGGCTTGCGATCCGTCCGCTGCTTGCGCACCGTGATGAAACGCGGATCGCGGACGGCACGGCGGTTGGACAGATCCTGCTTCGCCGCCGGCTTACCGGACACATTCCTGCGGGCGACAGGCGCGCCGGAACGATCCGCCTGGTTTTGAGCGGATCTTTGAACGGATACCTCTTGCGACGACTTTTGCATATCGATCAACTTCCTTTTTTATATACAGTGACAATCGAAATTTCTCTTACAGCTTCTCACAGCAGCGCAGTTTGGCGCTGTGCGCACGATGGTTGGCGCGTAGCTCCTCTTCGGAGGGCAGCACCGGCTTGCGCGTCAGGACCTTTGCGATGGGCTTCTTCCCGCAGACGCAGACGGGAAAGTCCTTCGGACAGGTGCAGGGATGTTCCATGCGGGCGAAGGCGGTCTTAACCAGCCGATCCTCCAACGAATGGAAACTGATGACTCCCATCCTGCCGCCGGAGCGCAGACAGGGCACGCCGTCCTCCAGCAGCTTCTCCACGCCGGAAAGCTCGCCGTTGACCTCGATGCGAACCGCCTGAAAGGTCCGTTTGCAGGGATGCCCTTCCTTTTTATCCTGCTTCGGCAGTGCCGACGCAACAACGGAGGCAAGGGCAAGGGTGGTTTCGATGGGCGCTTCCTCCCGTGCGCGGACGATGCGGTCCGCCACCCGTCCGGCGAAGCGTTCCTCCCCGTAGTCCCGAAGGATGCGGGCAAGCTCCTCCCGCGGGTAGGTATTGATCACATGGTACGCGGTCAATGTCTGCGTGCGATCCATGCGCATATCCAGAAATGCATCCGCGGCGTAGGAAAAGCCGCGCGACCCGTCATCCACCTGCTGACCGGAGATCCCCAGATCCGCAAGGATCCCGCACACGCCCTCCGGGGCGTATTCCCGCGCGATCTCTGCGATCTCGGCATAGTTGCTTTTGCATAGCTGCAGCCGGGAGTCCCGTATCGTCTCCGATGCGTGCTTGAGCGCGTCGTCATCCCGGTCGATGCCGATCACCCTCCCCCGTTCGGAAAGGCGGGAAAGCAGCAGCGCGGTGTGCCCGGCGCCCCCCAGCGTGCAGTCGATATAGGTTCCGTCCGGGTCGGTAAATACTGCGTCCACCAGCTCATGCAGCAGGACGGTGGTATGTCGGTATTCCATCAGAAGCCCAGTTCCTCAAGGACGGGCACGATGTTATCGTGATTTTCCGCATCCAGCTTGTCCCAAGCGGCTTCGTCCCAGATCTCAAGACGGGTATCGTCCCCCACCAGAACAACGTTCTTTTCCAGTGCGGCGAAGCGACGGCTTTCCGCGGGCAGCGTCACACGGCCCTGTGTGTCCAGCGAGGTGTCAAAGGCATTGGCGAAGAAGTAGTGGCGGACATCCTTTGCTTTGGATTCCGGCAGTGCGGCGATCTTTGCCGCGAACGCCTCCCATTCCTTCATTGGATAGAGCCGCAGGCACGCCTGCAAGCCACGCGTCACCATGAACGTCTCGCCCAGTTCTTCCCGCAATCTTGCAGGGATGAACAGTCTGCCTTTGGCGTCCACCGCGTGCCGATAAGTACCGGTAAACATTGTGCCTCGCTCCTTTCCGCCGTTTTGTGGTCCGTTTGTGGGAAAATAATGGGAATTTCTTCCTTTCATTTCCACAATTCCCCACTTCACATTCCTATTATAGGAAAAGATGCTTCCCCTGTCAAGAGCGAGCGCAGAATTTTATTCGGGGAACAAAAACGCTTTTGTATGATTTTGTCAAATAAAAAAATCCTTACGAAATAAGGACTTTTCTGGTATTTTCACCCGTCTGCCGTCGCTATCCATCGAAAAAGGCGGAAAAGATTTTGTTAGGATAAACAAAACAGATGTTTATGTCAAGTTTACGGGAAGCGTACATATGGCAGCGTGAACACCTCCGGCAAGGCGGAAATGACCGCCCATTCGCCGCTCTCCGGCGGCGTTTTTCCACCTGTACGGTCCAGCAGAACCGGACGGATCCCCGCGTTCAGCGCCCCCGCCACGTCCGATTGCAACGAGTCCCCAATATGCAGCACCTCGCCCGCTTCGCAGCCGCTGACCTCCAGCGCCTTGGCAAACAGCGCCGGATGCGGTTTGTAGCAGCGCACCATGTCGCCGCAGACGATCCCCGCCGGACGCAATCCCTTTTCCCGCATGGAAGCGGAAACGTAGGTTTCCCCGTTGTTGCTCAAAATGTAGATGGGCACCGGGCAGGTTGCAAAGAAGGGATGCACGTCCTCAAACGCCGGTGCGTGGATCCAGGACGCCTGAAACAGCGTTTGCAGCGCATCCAGATCCTCCCGCAAGTCGAACTCCCGGACGCACTGCCGCAGGATGCGCCGGATGATCTCGTCCTCGGTTTGATAGGCGTCTCCCACGCTTTCCTGTTCATATTTTTTGACATGGTCCCAGAAGTACGCGGTCATGGCCTGCCGGTCGTGCAGGGTGCTGTTTCCGCAAAGACGGTCTGCAAGTTCCTGCATTTCCTTCCCATCCTCGCGCACCAGCGTGCCGGTGTAATCCACAAAGACGCTTTTGATCACAATACGCACCCCCTTTCGCTCCTGTTGTGCCTTGCAGTTTTCTGTTTCAGTATAGCACAGTGTCCTCCCATTTGTCAAATGCGCAAAAAAACCCCCGAAAATGCTTGACAAACGGCGGGAACGGCGTTATAATAGGGAGAACAAAGCGTAAAGGAGTCACCGACAAATGAAGAGAATCCAAACCATCGAAACGCGTGATCTGGAGCAGAGCCTGAAGGACGGCGGCTGCGGCGAGTGCCAGACTTCCTGCCAGTCCGCCTGCAAGACTTCCTGCGGCGTGGCAAACCAGCCCTGCGAGCACGCGCAGAAGGAAGACTAACCACCATACGGGCGTTCAAAGCCGCTGCGTTGCAGCGGCTTTTCGCTATAAAAATAGGGAGGGATTTTGATGATCCACCAATTCAAGCAGAACGGGTACAACCTGGTGCTGGACGTCTACTCCGGGTCCATCCATCTGGTGGACGATCTGGCGTATGACGTGCTTTCGCTGTACGAAACCACCGATCCCGCGGAGATCACCCGCAGAATGTTAGAACAATATAAGGACGATCCGGAAGTGACGGAAGCGTCCCTCGCAGAGCTGTATGCCGACATTGAAGCGCTGCGCGCGCAGAACAAGCTCTTCACTGAGGACGCGTATGCCAACGTCGCCGTGGATTGGAAGGCGCGCAAGACGGAAGTCAAAGCGCTCTGCCTGCACGTGGCGCACACCTGCAACCTCAACTGCTCCTACTGCTTCGCTGCGCAGGGCAAGTACAACGGTCCCCGTGCCCTCATGTCCTTCGAGACCGGCAAGCAGGCGTTGGATTTCCTCATCGCCCAATCCGGCAAGCGGCGCAACCTGGAGGTGGACTTCTTCGGCGGCGAGCCGCTGATGAACTGGGACGT
>JAFLUP010000007.1 GCA_022508745.1 Oscillospiraceae bacterium
AGATAGCGGTACCCGAACAGCCCGTACAGGTCATGCACGCCGGAGGGGAGGAATCCGCGTAGCCGCAGATCGGAGGGGACGATGCCGAGGTAGGCGGCGCCCAGCTCCGCGATATTGACAAATTCCGTTCCGTTTTTGCGGAAATGCAGGGCTCGCGCCGGACCGGAAACGCTGTAGTGCAGATTCTCTCTGCCGCTCTCTCCCCGCAGCACAACGCGCAGCTGCTCTCCGTTGTAGTCGAACAGGCGGACGGTTTTCCGAAAGGTGGCATATATACGTGCCTCGCCCCCTTCCGATGCAGGGGAGAGGTCCATCAGACATCCGGTGTCCTCGCAGTTGCCGTCCCCTGTTTGCAAGTCGATACTGCCCATCTCTTCGAACCGGCAGTTCAGCAAGTAGACCCGGTTGCGCGTGGAGCAGCGGCTGCTCGCGAGATAGGTTCCGGCAGTTGCACTGCGGCATACGGTATGATACGGGCGCACGGTCTCCACGGATTCCGTGAAGGCGCCTCCCGATGTGAATAGATAGACCGCGTTTTTCTGCCCGTCCACCGCTGCAAACCCGTCATCTTCCGCGTCCTCTGTACGGGTTGCCGACAGAGCGGGCAAACCGCTTGGCAGACGGAAAGCGATTACACTTTGTTCCGGCATGATTCTTCACCTCTCAAGGGAAGTGTATGCGCGAAAGGGCAAAGAGGTTCCGCGATTTTTGCAAAATCCGTCATTCCCTCTTGCTTTTTTCCGTGTAAAGCCGTATAATGAGGTGAAACTTTTCTCGAAAGGACCAATTGACAGGATGAAACGAACAGCTTGCGCGCTGCTTTTGCTTGCGCTGCTTTTACCGTTTACCTATGCGGCGCTGCCCGCACAGGCAGAGGGAGACGAAAATTTGGTGCGAGGGATGGCATATACCATCGAAAACAGCCTGCCCACAGAACATTCCTATTCCAACTATGCGGAAGGGAATGTGAAATTCGATGTAGACAACGGTCAATTGACGGATGGCGTGCGCGCACAGGGAAGTCCTTCAGATAACGCATGGTACCGCGCGTTCCGTTCCCACTCCCGCTATGTGACCTTCGCCTTCGACGCACCCGTGGCGGTGACGGGGCTTTCCGCAGGGTTTTACCATGGCGCTGGTTATACTGCACCCCGTTATGTGCGTCTGTACCTTTCGGAAAACGGAGAAGATTGGTTTTTAGCCGGGGAAACCTCTCCCTCCTTCCCGCAAAACGCCTCCGCACAGCGCTACGACGCGTCCCTTACGGTGGAAAGGTACGCCGCACAGTACGTCCGTGTGGAATTTTGCTGCGACATCTTTTCCTGCTGCGATGAGATCGAGATCTACGGAAGCAGAACGACGGATGGGTCGGAACGTTCCTTCACGCCGGACAAGGAGGAGGATCCTTTCTACTGCACCGGGCTGGAGGGGGACTCTTACGGCATCAGCGATATCATCAAGATCTATAACGGATATTATCCGTCCGCGCAGGAGCGCATCAATAACACGGTAGACAAGCTGCTCCCGTACATCGCATACCTTGCCGAGGACGGCACGGTGCAGGATACCATGTTCGACGCGGTGGCGTTCGTTCCCTGCGTCGGAGTGCCCTATCCCTCCGGCGGTACGCTGGTCAAGACCGCCAAGGATCCGGCTGCGGTCATGTCCGACTGGATCTATTATACCGATTTCCTGTTTGCCGACGGTTTCGAGCTGGACGCCCTCAACCAAGCGGTGGAGCAGGTGTACACGGCGCTGGGAAAAAGCAGCGAGGAAAAATTTCCCGTCCTGTTGACCATGCCGTATCCAGGTGTGCTTACAAAGCCCTTCGGCGATCTGGACGGGGACGGCGTGCAGGAAGGCTGTTCCACCAATGAGGAGCGCGTCGCCATCGTGAAATGGTATGACGAATATCTGTCCGCCCGGTTCGCAGACGCGGGCTTTTCCCGGCTGGACTTTGTAGGATACTACTGGTACGAGGAGGAAATGAGTGAAAGCTGGTCGGCGGACGAGCGTGGATTCACCACCGACGCCATCGACGCGCTGAAGCAGACGGGAAAACAGGTGATGTTCGACCCGTTTTACCTGTCTGTCGGATTTGACGATTGGAAAGCGCTCGGCTTTACGGGCGCGGTGATGCAGCCGAACCTTGCGTTCACGGGGAGCCGCGAATACTTTGATTCGGAGATGCTCTGGGAGTTCGCGGAGGCCATCGGCAAATACCACCTCGGCGTGGAGATGGAGACCAACGAACCCTCTTATTTCCGGGGGGATCAGGCGGCGGAGAACTGCGCTATTTATGAGCGCTATCTCTATGTCGGCTACAAGACCGGCTATATGGATGCGCTACACACCTTCTATCAGGGTGCGGGGCCCGGTTCGCTTTACGACTTCTGCCATGCGGATTCCTCCAACTCCGCCGGCGCCCGTTTGCGCAGGCTGTACGACCGTACATACGATTTTATCAAAAACCGCTACGAGAACCTTCCCCCCGTGGTGGAGATCACGGAGGTTCCCGATGCGACCGCCGGGGAGCGGTGTATGATTTCCATGAAATATACGGACGAGGATTCCTTCTACGGGGATCTGACGGCAAAGGTGATCGAATGTGGCCACGGACGTGCGCAGGTGGCGCCCAGCCGGGCGCAGATCACCTATCTGCCGGATGCGGATTTCTCGGGGGAGGACACCATCCTGCTGGAATACAGCGATGGGCAAAATCCGCCCCAGCAGATCACCATTCACGTCCGCGTTGACGCGCCCGGTGAAAAACCGGAGGAAACAAGCGGTGAGAAACCAAAGGAAAGCAACCCCTCTGGGGAGGAAACAAGCGGGGAAGATGCGGATGGTACGCCGTGGGGAACGGTGCTGCTCATCGGCGGGATCGCATTGGTGATTGCCATGCTCGCCGTTGCCCTTCTGGTTCTGAAACGGAAGAAACAAGCATAAAACAGAAAAGAACGTATGCAGAAATGCCTACGTTCTTTCTTTCGTTATGCGGTGGTCGCGTCGTTTGCCGCGCCGCTCGCGCCGTTGTCGCCGAGACCGAAGCTGACGGAGATGGCGTTATCCACCATTTGCATGGTTTGGTCGTCCAACCGCCCCATTTTCTCCCGCAACCGCCGTTTGTCGATGGTGCGGATCTGCTCCAGCAGGATGATGGAATTTTTGGCAAGTCCGTTGCGCACCCCGCCCGTGGTCGGATTGCTGCCTGTGAGCGGTTCGCTTTGTACTTCGATGTGGGTTGGCAGTTTGGTCTTTCCGGTCTGGCTGGTGATGGCTGCCGCGATCACCGTCGGACTGTATCGGTTCCCGATGTCATTCTGCACGATCAGGACCGGTCGAATCCCTCCCTGTTCCGAGCCGACAACGGGGCTGAGGTCGGCGTAATAGATGTCTCCGCGGTGTACGACGTTTCCGCTTTGTCCCTTCAAAATAAACACTCCTCTTTGTCCCTTAACAGAATATGTTTGCTTACAGGATTAGTTTCACCTTTGCCCCCGTTCTTTATTCTGAAAAAGGAACAAAAAAATGAAAAAGCAGAAAGGGTGCATATACATAGCCATGCTGCGACAGCTTTCAACGCTGGAGGCGGGTCGCTCCGCCGTGATCCGGGAAGTAGGGGGAGATGAGATGCTCCGCCGCCGCCTGTTGGAATTGGGGCTGCTTCCGGGAACGGCAGTGTCCGTCCGCAAGCGCGCCCCCTTCGGGGATCCGATCCTGCTCCGTCTGCGGGGATTTGACCTGACCCTACGGGCGTCGGAGGCCGAAAAGATCCGTGTGGAGGTGCAGGCTCCGTGACGGTAGCGCTGGTGGGGTTCCCAAATTGCGGGAAAAGTACGCTGTTTAACCGGCTGACCGGCGCACATCAGCATATCGGCAACTTTCCCGGGGTGACGGTGGAGCAAAAGCGCGGCGGACTGCGGGGGCACCCCGAGGTAGAGATCGTGGACCTTCCCGGGCTGTACTCCCTGTTTCCGTACAGTGCGGAGGAAGCGCTGGCGAGGGATTTTCTGTTGGAGAACCCGCCGGATGCGATCATCCAGATCGCGGATGCGTCCTCTCCCGAACGGCATCTGTATTTGACTTTACAGCTTTTGGAGCTGGGGATCCCACTGGTGCTGGCGCTGAATCTGATGGACGAAGCGCAGGCGAGCGGACGCACCTATGACCTGCGTTTACTGGAAGAACGGCTGAGCGTGCCGGTCCTGCCGCTCTGCGCTTCCCGCGGAGAGGGTGTTACGGCGTTGAAGGACGCACTGCTTTCTTCGCGCCCGTCGTCCCCGCGTGTGTTTCTGCCGGACGATCCATTTTACGGGGAGATCGGCACGCTGCTTTCCCGCGGAGCGGAAAAGGCGAATCTGCCGTTTCCGTACCTTGTCTCTTGCGCAGTCATGGGGGAGGAGTCTGTTCTGCGCCGTCTCCCGCTGCAAATGGAGGAACGGACGCGTCTTACCTCACTTATCAAAAGCTGGAAAAAGGATCCCGTTGCCGCGATGATACAGGCGCGGTATGACGCGGTGGACGCTCTTTGCAAAGGCGTGACGTCGCCGCCGGACGATTCGCCGCAGCAGACCCGCACCCAGCGTGCGGATCGCCTGCTCACCCACCGGTTTCTTTCCGTTCCGCTGTTTTTTGCGGTGCTGTTTGCCGTCTTTTTTCTGACTTTCCGCGTTTTTGGTGCATTTTTGCAAGATGTGCTGGAACTGCTGCTGTCCGCCGCATCCGATTGGGTACGGCAGACGTTGGAAGGCTTCGGCGTTTCGGAAGTGCTGACCCTCTTGCTCACGGACGGCATCCTTGCCGGTGTGGGCGGCGTGCTGCTCTTTCTGCCCACCATCCTCGTGCTGTTTTTCTTTCTCTCTTTGCTGGAGGACAGCGGCTACCTCGCACGGGTGGCGTTCGTGCTGGACCGTCCCATGCGCCGTCTCGGTCTTTCCGGGCGGGCGCTGGTGCCGGTACTGTTGGGGTTCGGCTGTTCCGTCCCGGCGATTTTAGCCACCCGCACGCTTTCCTCCCGAAGGGAAAAGACGCTGGCGCTCCTGCTGCTGCCCTTCATCGCCTGCTCCGCGAAGATCCCGCTGCTGACATTGATCTGCGCTGCGTTTTTCCCGAAAGAAGCGCCGTTTCTGTTGCTTGCGTTGTATCTGTTCGGCGTGCTCGCCGGTCTGTTTTCCACCGCGTTCCTTTCGGGGCGTGTCCTGCCGGGGGAGTCCGGCGCGTTTCTGTTGGAGCTTCCTCCGTATCGCCTGCCGTCTCCCGCCACCGTGTTCTTACATATGTGGGAGAAAGCAAAAGAGTTCGTAAAAAAGGCGTTTACGGTACTATTGCTTGCCACCATCGCCATCTGGTTCCTGCGCTCGTTCGATTTATCCTTTCACCTTGTTCCGCAGGAGGAAAGCCTGCTGGCGGATTGCGCCAAAGGGTTTGCCGTACTGCTCATGCCGTTGGGGATCGAGGATTGGCGGTTGGCTGCTGCACTGCTCTCCGGGCTTTCCGCCAAGGAAGCGGTGGTCAGTACGCTTTCGGTGTTGTTCGGCGCAGGGGAGGGAGATCTTGCGCGGATCCTACGTACTTCTGGCGCTTTGCCGGGCGTTCCCGCTTCCCTCGCTTTTTTGGTGTTTTTCCTGCTTTATTTGCCCTGTTTTGCCGCCATGAGCGCTATCTCCCGGGAACTGGGAAAGCGCCGCTATGCCCTTGCGGCGTTCGCTTATCAAACCGTCGTCGCATGGCTGCTTGCGTTTCTCGTTTACCGCGTTTCCATGTTGTTTGTATAAAAGAAAGCTGCTGCGAAGGATTCCTCGCGGCAGCTTTTTATACGAATATGGGTTACAGCTCGATGTTTATCTGATACGCCTCATCGATCAAAACGTATTCCGTTCCGTGCCGGATACACTGTTCCAGCACTTGCGCGTTATCCCGAAGGACGGTTTCCAATGTGCAGTCCTCGTCGTTTACGCGGTTTTCGATGACACTTGCGAACTTCTTGATATCCTCGAAACGGTTGCGAATATACCTTTCACTCATGACCAGACAGTAGAACCGGATTTCGTCCAGATATGCCTTTTCAAAATCTTTTGCCCAGTCGAAGGGGATATAGCACCCCTCCACGATGAGATTTTGATGATTTTCGACGGCCGTCTTAATCATTTCCCGCACGATGGGCCATAGATAGTCCGTCAGCGCTCCGTCGTCGCTGGTGGGAGTGAGCGCCGTATTTCCGCTGCGGATCAGCCCCATCTTCAAATGGTCAATGGAGACATACGGATATTGATACCGTTCCAGAAGTTTTTGTGCAAGCGCCGTCTTGCCGGTATGGGAGGCGCCCGTGATCAAAACAATCATGCGTCTTCCGATTCGCCCATGGTGCGGTCGATGAGCGCCAGCAAACCGTTGGTGGCGAGATGGGTATGATTCTCCGGGTGGCGAAGGACATACATGCCGGTTTCGAATCCTTCGAAATAGGCGCCTTTCTGCCCCACGGGGGTCAGGGAAATGCGGTAGCGCAGCCCTTCGCCGCCGGTGAAGATCAGATTCCGGTAGGGAATGCCCGCTTCGGACAGCACGTCCAGATACTTCTGGGCATTGGAAACCATTTTTTCGTAGCTGGTGGCGCCGCCCAGCTGGATGCAGTAAGAGACCTGCCCGCTGTAATCCTTCTCCCGATAGATGCTGAACGGCTCCTCCGGCGAAGGAAAGTTGTCGATGCCCAACCGAACGAGGGTAAAGGAGCCGTTGGGAAACACTTCCCGCAGCGCGTTCAGCAGTTCATTTGCCGGTTCTTGCATGGCCTGTGCTTCCAACTTTTCCCGATAGTGATCCACCACATAATCGCCGCAGAGAACCAGTTCCCCCGTAACGATGGGGTAGTAGCTCTCTCCGTCCTCCTTCCGCTCGCCCCCGCTGGAAGCGGTCAGGGTATACAGACGACTGGAGGTATCAAAGCGGATGACTCCGAAGGTGTGCCCACCGTTTTCCACATCGTAAACCTGTTCGATGTACGCATGGATCTTCTTTTGCGCGGAGAAAGCGGAAAAGGGGTTGCCGAACAGCAGGGCATTGATGCAGATACAGCCTGCTGCCAGGACTGCGCCCATCAGACAAGGATAGATTTTCTTCCTGCGGAAGCACCAAACGGCAAGCTCCGCAAGTACATAAAATGCGAACGCAACGCCAATGATGGGCAGTGCGTCCAGGACGGTATCCGTCTCCACAAGGTTGAGCACCGCCGTGATCGCGAGGAAAAAGACCCCACGGTGCCAGAGCTTGTTTTGCAGGAAGGTCGCACCGGCGACACAGAGGGGAAAGATGGGGAACATCATCCAAAAGCCTGCGCTCTTTCGGAAAGAAAGCGCAGCGACGCAGGCCAGCAGCGCCAGCAACAGCAGGTGCAGCAGACCGGGCGTATTCCGTTTCTGTGTTGTCTTTTCCGAACCGTTCAAGTGAATACCCTCCTTTATGTGCGGTTATAGGGGTTGGTCAGCCGGATGAGAAGATCCGTATCGTCGTCCTGCTGGGAGCGGTTGTTCTTTTCTTCCCCGCAGGAGGTGCATTTGTGCGTAATGAGAAAGCCCTTGCGCGGATGCAGTGTGACGGCGTGTGGTTTCATCAACCCGCCGCAGGTGCAGGCGCGGTCGCCGGGGAGCAGATCCACGTGCAGCGACCAAAGGCAGAAAGGGCAATGGTTTCGAGAACTGTATTGCAGCGGAGGGACCTCTTTTCCGCAATGTTTGCAGAGGAATCCGCTGTCATTTTTGGCAAAGCGTTTGGTTTCCACGAAAAAAATCCTTGAAAATTTACAAATGGTCTTTACTTTTGTGGTCAAAGATAGTATAATGCAAAGATAGTATAATACAAAAAAATAAAAAATGCAAGAATGGAAGGTGAAATTTTGAGCAAAAAGAAAGAAAAAAACTGTCAGGTAAACTGCCGGCTCGGTCAAGTGGGCGGTCAGGCGGTGATGGAAGGCGTGATGATGCGCAGCCCGAAAGAGACAGCCATCGCCGTTCGCCGCACGGATGACGGGGAAATCGTCGTCCGCTCCAAGCCCACCAAAACCGTCCGGGATCGTCATAAAATATTAAATCTACCGCTGATCCGCGGCGTTGTCAATCTGGTGGAGATGTTCATTCTCTCCTTTTCTACGCTGACCGCCTCCACCGAGATGATGGGTCTTGAAGAGGAATTGAAGAGCGATAAGCCCTCCAAGGCAGGCAAAGAGAAGGACGGAAAGGGCATCCTTGCCGTCATTTCCGCCATCTCCGTGGTGCTGGGGATTGCGCTGGCGGTGGGGCTGTTCATCGTCCTGCCCGCTTTCCTGACCAACTTACTGTTCCCGAACAGCAGCGGGATCCGCGGCACGTGGGAGGTCACGGTGGAAGAACACACCGTACAGTACCAATTTGACAAAAATACGATGACTCTTTATTATGACGGTGAGAAGACAGGCGAAACCTCATACGAATATCATGACGGAACCATCTACTATGACCTCGCCGTTATGGGGGAAGGTGTAGAACAGAAAGCGGAGGTAAATGGCAATACGCTGACCCTCGTCAACGGTTCCGAAACGGTGGAGCTCACCCGCGTGGAGGACTTCTGGACGAACCGGCTGAAATGCCTTGTGGAAGGGCTGGTCAAGATCGCCATCTTCATCGCGTATCTGTACCTGACCTCGCTGATGAAGGAGATCCGCCGGATGTACCAATACCACGGCGCGGAGCATAAGAGCATCTTCTGCTACGAGGCAGGTCTTGAGCTGACGGTGGAGAATGTGAAGAAGCAGAAGCGGTTCCACCCTCGCTGCGGAACCTCCTTCATGTTCGTCATGGTGTTCCTTTCCATCTTCATTTCCATCGTGTTCATCCCGAACGTCTGGGGCTGGTGGCGGATTCTGCTCAAGGTCGCCCTGCTGCCGATCTGCGTCGGCTTGGGATATGAGTTTATCCGCTACGCCGGCAAGCACGACAACGCGCTGGTGAGAGCGCTTTCCGCTCCCGGACTCTGGATGCAGCGGATCACCACCCGGGAACCGGACGATTCCATGATGGAGGTTGCCATCGTTTCCATCAAATCCGCACTGCGGGAAGAGTTCCCGGAGTTTGAAGTTCCTTACGAGGAGGACTATCTGAAACGCAAGGAAGAAAGCAAGCAGGAGGAAAATAAGGATGCTTCTGAAGGAGTACAGGACCAGACTTCGTGACATCTTATGCGAAATGAATCCGGAGGAAGGGGACGTCATCGCGGATTATCTGCTTTGTGCCGCACTGGAAACGGATCGCGGCAGGCTGCTCACGCTGCCGGACGAGGAAGTTTCGGAGGAAACAGAAGAATTCTGCGGCAGAGCGATCTATGAGCTTTCCATGGGCAAGCCGCTGCAATACGTCCTGGGTTCCTGCAGCTTTTACGGGCAGGAGATCGCCGTGGGGAAGGGGTGCTTCATCCCCCGCAGCGATACGGAACTGTGCGTGGAGACGGCGCTCAAGCTATTGAAGCCCGGCGACCGCTTTGCCGATCTTTGCAGCGGAAGCGGCTGTATTGCCAAAGCCATCGCCGCGAATCGTCCGGACTGCTCCGGTTACGCGCTGGAGCTTTCCCGAGAGGCGCTGCAATACACCCTGTTCAATCTGCAAGAACAGAAGAACGTGCAGGTGCTTCGCTTCGACGTACTGGACGATGAGGAATACGCTGCGCTCTCCATTCAGGCGGGGAGCCCCTTCGACCTGCTGATCTCCAATCCGCCGTACATCCCCACGCAGGAGATCGAGCTGCTTTCCACGGAGGTTCGCTATGAACCGGAGACCGCACTGGACGGCGGGGAGGACGGACTTCGCTACTACCGTGCCATCATCGCCTATGCGCCGCTGATTTTGAAGCCGGAGGGATATCTGGTGTTCGAGATCGGGTACGATCAGGCGGAGGCTGTGTCCGAACTGATGGAGAAAGCCGGCTACAACGTCGCGGTGTTGAAGGACTATTCCAAAAATGATCGCGTCGTTTTCGGAAAAAAAGGTTGACAAGTTGAAAAATCTGTACTATTATTGTATATGGGAATAACTGGTACAGATTTTTTCATGCTGTCAGAAACGGAAAAGCGAGGGAAAACAAGCGAGTGATGAAACGCATCGAATCCCGGAACAACCCGATCGTTGTGCAGACAGGAAAGCTCTCTTCCCGCAAACATCGCGAGGAAACGCGCTCGTTTTTCTTTGAGGGCGCCCATCTGCTGGAGGAATATCTGCGCTTCGGACAGGAGCCAAAAACGGTATTCGTCCGGGACGGTGCGGAGGAGACTTACGCGTCCCTGCTGCGGCAGGTGCCGGAGGAGGCGCTGATCTCCGTGCCGGAACACGTGTTTTCCAAACTTTCCACGGAACAGGCTCCGCAAGGGATCCTGACTATTTCTCCGTATCTTTCCTGTGTTCGCCGGGTTTCTTCCGCAGAGGAGACGCCCGGGCGTGTCCTGTTTCTCGCCTCTGTGCGGGATACGGGAAACGTGGGCACGGTGATCCGCACCGCCGCTTCCCTCGGCTGGACGGTGGTTCTTTCGCCGGATTGTGCGGACCCGTATGCGGCAAAGACAGTGCGTGCCTCCATGGGGGCACTGTTTTCCGGCGTTGTCTGTGTTTGTGAGGATTCGCTTGCTTATATCCGCTCCTTTTCCTCGTCGGAACGTCGGGTGTTTGCCGCGTCCCTCGGGGAGCGGGAACGGACACTGGGAAGATTCCCTCTGCGGGGGGATGATTGCTTCGTGATCGGCAACGAGGGGCAGGGGATCGATCCTGCGCTGCTTGCCGCCTGCGGGGAAGCGGTCATCATCCCGATGACAGGAAAGACGGAAAGCCTGAACGCTGCGGTCGCTGCGGCAATCATCATGTGGGAGGGTGTGCGAACGGATGGAACCGAATGAGCAACTCTACGCTTTCTGGCTGCAGCTTGCCTGCGGGATCGCCAATCATGTCTACCTGCATTTGTTTACGCACTTTTCTTCCTTCCGGGAAATTTACGAATGTGAGGATTTCTCGTTCCTGAATGGGAAATATAGGTGTGTGACCGCCCTGCGCGACAAAAATCTGGATCAGGCGTACGAATTGCAGAAGCGCTGCAAGAGTATGCAGCTGCACGTGATCCCGTATTACGACGAACGTTATCCCAAAGGGCTGCGGCTGATCTACGCGCCGCCCGCTATCCTGTATGGGATCGGGCAACTGCATGACTTAAACGAAATGGTAGGCGTCGCTGTCGTCGGCACCCGCCGTCCCACGGAGTACGGGATGCAGATCGCGGAGGATTTCGCATTTTACATGACGCTTTGCGGCGCTTCCATCGTCAGCGGCCTTGCAATCGGCATTGACGTCAGCGCCCATCGCGGTGCGATCAAGGCGGATGGGTACACGGTGGCGGTCCTCGGTACGCCCATCGACGAGATCTATCCGAAGGAAAACACCCGGGCTTTCCACACACTGTATCAGCGTGGTCTGGTTTTGAGCGAAATGTATCCCGGCTGCCCCCGTTCCCGCATGGATTTTCCCCATCGGAACCGGCTCATCAGCGGAATCTCCCAGGCGGTGCTGATCGCGGAAGCGCCCGAAGGCAGCGGCGCACTCATCACGGCGAAGGACGCCATCACGCAGGTGCGCCCGTTGTATGCCATCCCCGGCGCTCTCGGTGATGCGCATGCCGGAACCAATCAACTCATCAAAAAAGGCGTCCGCGTCGCAACAGAAGCGAGGGACATCCTCAACGATCTGTCGCTTTCTTTCCCGACGAAAATCCACCCGGAATATCTGTTTTCCACGCCCCGCATCTACGCTTACGGGAATCAGTCGCCGGTCAGGAAGATGACGAACGACCCTCTGTTTGACGATTCCCCGTACCCGGAACCCGTTTTCGAGTCCCCTGAACCTGAACCCGCATCTGCGCCTGCGCCGAAGCAGAAGAGCCCTGAAACGGAGACGCCCCAACAGGAGTCTTTCGCCGGAACCAACGCGGAAAAGATTCTGCATGCCCTGCGGGAGCGCCCGCTGACGGCAGACGAACTGACCGCGGAGACCGGTATCGGTGTCGCCGACCTGCTGGCAGAACTGACCATATTAGAGATTGAAGGCAGCGTAAAATCCGCTGCCGGCAACCGCTTTACCCGCACCAAATAAGTGGAGGAGAAACACCCGTTATTATGAACACACTGGTAATCGTAGAGTCCCCGTCGAAGGCCAATACCATCAAGAGCTTTCTCGGGAAAGGATATAAAGTCAAGGCGTCGAAGGGCCATGTGCGCGATCTGCCCAAAAGCAAGCTGGGCATCGACGTGGAGCACGATTTTGAGCCGCAGTATATCAATATCCGCGGCAAGGGAGAGCTGATCAACGAGCTGCGAAAGGAAGCCAAAGCGGCGGACCGCGTCCTGCTGGCTGCCGACCCTGATCGGGAAGGGGAAGCCATCAGCTGGCACCTGGCTGCGGTTCTGAATCTGGAACCGGAAAAGGTCAAGCGCATCACCTTCAACGAGATCACCAAATCTGTGGTGAAGGAAGCCATCAAATCTCCCCGTGAGATTGATATGAATATGGTCAACTCCCAGCAGACGCGCCGCATCATGGACCGTCTGGTGGGCTACCAGATCAGCCCGTTCCTCTGGAAGAAGGTCAAAAACGGGCTTTCTGCCGGGCGTGTGCAATCGGTAGCGACCCGTATCATCGTCGAGCGGGAAGAGGAGATCCGCGCGTTCGTTCCGGAGGAGTATTGGCTCCTCACCGCGCAGCTGCAAACGGAGAGCGGAGAGACCTTCCTTGTGAAGTATTACGGAAACGCAGAAGGCAAACAGGATCTTCATACCGAAGACGAGGTAAAGAAGGTTTTGGCCTCCATGACGGAGGATTTTCTGGTGCAAAGCGTCCGAAAAGCGGTCCGTCACCGCAAGCCGCAGCCTCCTTTCGTCACCTCGACCCTCCAGCAGGAGGCGAACCGTCGCCTGGGCTTCCAGTCCTCCCGCACCATGATGATCGCTCAGGAGCTGTACGAAGGCGTTAACATCGGGGAGAAGGGAACTCACGGTCTGATCACCTATATGCGTACCGACTCTCTGCGTGTTTCCGAGGAGGCACGCGCCGTCGCGAAGGACGTCATCCTTTCCAAATTCGGGGATGCGTATTATCCTTCCACGCCCAACCTTTATAAAATACGCAAGAACGCGCAGGACGCCCACGAGGCGATCCGTCCCTCCGATCCGTCCCTTTTGCCGGAGGATGTGAAGGGAAAGCTGTCCCCCGATCAGTATAAGCTGTACAAACTGATCTGGGAGCGCTTTATGGCCAGCCAGATGAAGGCGGCGGCGTTTGATACGGTTTCCGCAGATCTTCTTTCCGGCGGCGCTGTGTTCCGCGCCACCGGCAACACTGTCCGCTTCCGGGGCTACCGTGCGCTTTACGATGACGTGGAAGAGGAGGAGACGGAGGATCATCTGCCGGAACTGAACGAAGGGGATACACTGCACTCCCTTTCCGTTACGCCCGAGCAGAGGTTCACCCAGCCCCCCGCCCGCTACACCGAAGGCTCTCTCATCAAGATGCTGGAGGACAAGGGCATTGGGCGTCCCTCCACCTATACCGCCACCATCACCACCATCGTTTCCCGCGGGTATGTCCGCCGCGACGGAAAGGCGTTGGTCCCCACCGATCTCGGGTTTGTGACCACGGATCTGATGAAAAAGGTGTTTTCCAATATCGTCAACTACAATTTCACCGCGGAAATGGAGCAGGATCTGGACCGCATCGAACGCGGAAGTGAGGATCACCTTGCTGTCCTGCAAAAATTCTATGCGGATTTCGAAACCCAGCTCAAGCACGCCTCGGAGGCACTTGACGGGGAGAAGATCGCTCTGCCCCGTGTGGAACTGGACATGGTGTGCGAAAAGTGCGGCGCAAAGATGATCGAACGGGAGGGGCGTTACGGCAAATTTGCCGCCTGCCCAAACTATCCCAAGTGCCGGAACACCAAGCGTATCACCGACCCGTCTGAGGAAGCCGTGGCAGCGGAAAAGCAGCCGGAGATTGTCGCCGACCTGCCCTGTCCCGTCTGTGGCGGGGAAATGGTCGCCCGCCGGGGAGCGTACGGCAGCTTCTTTGCCTGCCGCAACTATCCCACCTGCAAAGGCTCTATGCCGTTCTATCGCGACAGCGGCGTTTCCTGCCCGCAGTGCGGCAAACGTCTGATCGCAAGGCAGACCCGCAAGCATAAGACCTATTATTGCTGTGAAACGTATCCCGCCTGCGATTTTTCCTCCTGGGATCTTCCCACTGGAGAGAAGTGTCCGCAGTGCGGCAAGCCGCTGTTCCGTAAGAAGGGAAAAGGGACGGTCTATTGTAAGGCCGAATGTGGCTGGCAGGACGGAAAATAAGTATCGCGAAAGGGTATGACTGTGAACGAGACGGTTTTATCAGATGATCTTTTACAAGAGCGAATCGGTTATCGCTTCCGGGATAACACATTGCTTTCGGAGGCGCTGACCCACTCTTCCTACTGCAACGAAAATAAACAGTGGAAGCTGCCCTGCAACGAGCGGCTGGAATTTCTGGGAGACTCCATCCTTTCCGTCATCACAGCGGAGTTCCTGTTTTCCGCCTTCCGGCGGGAGGACGAGGGCTTCCTGACGAGGACCCGTGCCGCATTGGTCTGCGAATCCACGCTGGCTGTTCTGGCGGCGGAAATCGGGCTCGGGGACTTCATGTATTTCGGGCACGGCGAGCAACATTCCGGCGGCGGAAAGATGCGCAAGAGCATCATTGCGGACGCGTTCGAAGCGCTTCTTGCAGCCATGTATCTGGACAGCGACATGGAAACGGTTCGGAACTTCCTGCTGCCCCGTTTGCAGCGTATGCTGGAGACCGTTTCTCGCCGGGGGACGGAGGATTATAAATCCATGCTGCAGCGGATCGTCCAGCAGACGCCGGAGGAGCATCTCCGCTACGAGGAGCAGGGAGAGGAAGGACCTCCCCACGATCGCATCTTTCATTTTGCCGTTTATCTCAACTCCAATCTGCTGGGCACCGGTAGCGGACGCACCAAGCGGGAAGCAGAACAGGAGGCTGCAAAGCATGCGCTGATCCTGCTGGGAGAACTGGATGAAACGGCATCGTAACCTTCCGTTTTTTGTCCCTTTTGCCGGCTGTACCTTCCGTTGCGCGTTCTGCTCTCAAGAAAAGATCACCGGCAGGAAGGATCCGTCGCCGGAGGATGAGCTCGCCGCATTTGACCGTATGATGGAAACTTGCGGCGATATTTCCGACAGCGAAAACCAGATCGCCTTTTTCGGCGGCAGCTTTACCAACCTCCCCCGCGAGCGTATGCTGCGGCTTCTGCGGCGGGCGAAGGATTGGATGGACCGCGGGTTTGCGGGGAGCATCCGGATCTCCACCCGTCCGGATTGCATCGACCGCGAGGTGCTTACGCTCCTGCGGGAATACGGTGTGACGGATGTAGAACTTGGGGTTCAAAGCATGGATGACGGCGTTCTGCTCGCCTCCGGGCGCGGACATACCGCCAACGATACCCGCGCCGCCGCCGCGCTGCTGCGGGAGG
This sequence comes from Oscillospiraceae bacterium, assembly GCA_022508745.1. GTDB lineage: Bacteria > Bacillota > Clostridia > Oscillospirales > CAG-382 > Coliplasma. Next base: position 15,577 of record JAFLUP010000007.1, read on the forward strand.
AGGGATTCCGATTCGCAGGGCAGATGATGATCGGGCTGCCGGGATCCACGGCGGAAGCGGAAGTACAGACCGCCAAAGAGATCTGCGACCTCGGCGCATCGGAAGCGAGGATCTACCCAACCGTTGTTTTTGCGGATACGCCCTTGTATGTGCAAGCGCTTGCGGGGCGCTATACGCCGTTGGACAACCTGACGGCGGCAAAGCGGATCGTCCCTTGCATGGAAGTCTTTCTGGAGCGTGGCGTGCGCCTGCTGAAAATCGGGCTGCAATCCTCCGATTCCCTTGCCGAAGCGCCCTTCGGGCCGCGGGACGGCTCCATCGGCGAACTGGCGGCGGGCATGCTGTACGCCCGGCGTATCGCCGATGCCGTAGGCGAAACAGCGAGAGGCAGATCCCTCACCGTCACAGTCTCCCCACGGGAGCTTTCCAAACTGACCGGGCACGGCGGCGCTGCGCTGGACGCCATTTGCGCAGCGGTTTCTCCCGCCTCCGTCAAGATACAAACGGACGAATCCGTTCCGCCGTACCTGCCTGTGTGCAGCGTCGGCTGACGTCTTCTATATAAAATCACACGCGAAAAGGAAACACAAATGCGACTGAAAGCAGTGGAAATGCAGGGGTTTAAATCCTTCCCCGACAAAACCAAAATGACCTTTGAGCGCGGCGTCACCGCGATCATCGGGCCGAACGGCAGCGGTAAATCCAACATTTCTGACGCCGTCCGTTGGGTGCTTGGCGAAATGAGCATGAAGAGTCTGCGTGGCTCCAAAATGGAGGACGTGATCTTCAACGGCACGCCCACGCGCCCTGCCTCCAACTACGCCAGCGTGTCCCTTTACATCGATTCCGAAGAAGAATACCGCTCCACCCATCAGATCATGATGGAGGAGCCGGAGGAATCCTCTTCCGATGACAAACCCCGTTTGTCCGATGCGCCGGAAACGGTCATCACACGGAAATACTACCGCAGCGGGGAAAGTGAATACTATATCAATCGGAAGCTCACCCGTCTGAAGGACATCTACGAGCTGTTTTACAATACCGGCATCGGGCGGGAAGGTTATTCGGTCATCGGTCAGGGCAAGATCGCGGAGGTGCTCTCCCAGAAAGGAGACGAGCGACGCAGTATTTTTGAGGAAGCGGCAGGCATTTCCCGTTTCCGCTACCGCAAGACCGAGGCGGAGCGCAAGCTGGCGGATACCGAAAACAACCTGCTGCGGGTCAATGACATTCTTGCGGAGGTTTCCTCACGGGTAGGACCGCTGGAAAAGGAAGCGGAAAACGCCAGGCAGTACCTTGTTTTGAATGAGGAAAAACGAGGGTTGGAGATCACCCTCTGGCTCAACCGTCTGGACGACCTGCGGGAAAAACGCGTGCTGGGAGAAGACGGCTTAAATGACGCAAAAGCGGCTCTGGAGAGCGCACAAGCGCTGGAAAGTGCAAAAGAAAAGGAACTGGACGAGCAGATCAATGAAGGCTACGAGATCTCCCGCTTGATCTCTTTGAGCGAACAGGATAAATCTGCTGCAGAGCGCACGCAGGCCGCCGCCGAAGGGGAAAAGGCGGTTTGCCTGAACGATCTGGAGCATTTTGAGCAGCTTTGCAAGGAAAGCAAGGAAGCCATTGAGGAATCGGAAAAGCAAAGCGCGCTGACGGCGCAGATCATCGCCGGGATCGAACGAAACCTTGCGGAGGCAAGGCAGGAGACAGCGCTTTCCGAGCAGGATTGCGGGGAAAAGGAAGCCCGGTGGCAGACGGCACATGACGCGGTGGCTGCTGCGGCGGAGGAAGCGGACAAAACGGAAGGCTTGCTGGCGAAGGCACGTTCCGATGTGGCGGAATGGAGCCGCACGGAAGCGGCGCTGAACGCGGAGCTGGAAGCTGCAAAGCGCTCTGCGTCGGAGAGTGACGAGCGCATCGCGGCGGGCAAGGAGCGTATCGCCCTGTTGGAGGCCGACTGCACGCAAAAACAGGCGGAACGGGATACGGCAGAGGAAGCCTATCTCGAAGTCCTGGGGCAGGAACGGGAAAAACGGGAGAGCATCCGTCAAAATCAGGAAGAAGAAGCCAAATTGCGGGAAGAGACCGTCACGCTTCGGCTGAAGCTGACCGCTGCAGAGCAGAGGCGTGAAAACCTCAACCGGATGGAGCAGCTGTTGGAGGGCTATTCCGACAGCGTCCGGGCGGTGTTGAAGGACGGTGCGGCGGGGAAGATCCGTCGTTCCGACGGAACGCCGGCGGTCCTGCACGGGCCGGTTTCCAATATTCTTTCCAGCGATAACGAATATGTTGTGGCACTGGAAACCGCACTGGCGGCTTCCGTACAGTTTGTGGTTGTGGAGCAGGCGGAGGACGCGAAGGCGTGCATCCGGTATTTGAAAGAGCATCGGATCGGCCGTGCGACCTTCCTGCCGCTGGACACGGTGAATGGCTCCCTTTGCGACGTGCGGCAGATCAGTCATATGGAGGGTTATCTCGGCATCGCCTCCGATTTGGCACGGTTTGAGGAAAAATTCCGCGGGATCGTTCAGGATCTACTGGGACGAACCGTGGTGGCGGATACGCTGGACAACGCCGCAAAGATCGCCGCAGCTACCGGGCACCGGCTGAAGATTGTCACGCTGGACGGACAAGTCATCCATCCGGGCGGCAGTTTCACGGGAGGCGCTTCCGCCAAAAAGGTGGGTGTATTCACCCGCGCCATGGATCTGGAGCGTTTGGGCGCGGAGATCCGCGATTTTAATGCCAATTTGCTGGAGTTGGACCGCAAGCTGGCACATGCTCGCCGCGCTATCGCAGACGCGGAGGCGCAGTGCATCGAGTTGGCGGAGCAGATCCAAGAAAAAAAGACGATCTACGACGCGACGGAGAACGAGATCAGCGGACTTCTCGTGCGTATAGAAGAAGAGAAGAGCCATATCGACGCCATCGAGCAAAGCCGCAACGCCGGTTCTGACGGGCGGCGTTCTCTGGAAGAACGTCTTGCATCCGTTCGCACCGGTATGCAGGAGGGCGAAGCCGCCATCGCACAGGCGGAGGAAGCCAACCGTGCGGCACGTTCCCGGGCAGAGGAAGCCAGAGCGGCGGAAGCGGCTGCTTACGAGGCATTGAGTCAGGCGCGGATGGTGCTTGTCACCAAGCGTTCCCAGGCGGACAGTCTATCGGCGCAGCTTGCCCAGCAGACCGCCGTGCTTTCCGGCACGATAGAGCGAATCAACACCCTTCGTGTGACCATCGCTTCCGCGCAGAACAGCATCACCGAGCGGGGAAACCGTATCGCTGTCATCGAAGAAAAGATCCTCACTGCCGGCAAGGGCATCCGCGCCGCAGAAGAAAAGCTGGAACAGCTGTTTGGCGGCAGGGACGCGCAGGAAAGTAAGCTGGGCGAGATCCGCAATCAGCATAAGGAAGCGCAGCAGAAGCGGGAAGAAGCGTTCGTGCGCATGACCAATGAGGAGAATAATTTCCGCAGAATCAGCGAGGAATTCGATCAGGTGACAGCCAAGCTGTGGGACGAATACGAGCTCACCTATTCGGACGCAGAGGCGCACCGCCTCCCGCCGGAGAAGATGGAGAAGGCGCCCTCCCGTCTGGCGTCGCTGAAGGCGAAGATCCGCTCTATGGGCGTTATCAATGTCAATGCGGTGGAGGAATACCGTCAGGTCAAGGAGCGGTATGATTTCCTGACCGCACAGGTAGGTGATCTGCAAAAGACCCGTCGCAGTCTGGACAGTACCATCGCCAAACTGGAATCGGAGATGAAGGACAGCTTCGTTTCCACCTTCCAGCAGATCAACGCCAGTTTTTCGGAGGTCTTTACGGAGCTGTTCGGCGGCGGATCCGCCCGTATCGAGCTGCAGGATCCGGAGGCGCCTCTGGAGTGCGGCATCGACATTGCCATCAAGCCGCCGGGAAAGAGCGTACGCAGCATCTCCCTGCTGTCCGGCGGGGAGCAGTCCTTTGCCGCCATCGCGTTGTATCTGGCGCTGCAAAATGTCAATCCCGCGCCGTTCTGTATCTTTGACGAGATCGAAAGCGCACTGGACGATATCAACCTCAACAAATTTGCGGAGTATATTCGCCAGCACAGCGAAAAGACGCAGTACATCGTCATCACGCATCGCCGCGGGACGATGGAACACGCGGACACCCTCTACGGCGTCACCATGCACCAAAAGGGTGTTTCCGATTACCTCAAGCTCAACCTTTCCAAGCTGGAAGAATCGATCAAGGAGTATACGAACTGATGGGATTTTTTGACAAACTGAAAAGCGGTCTGAAAAAGACCAAAGACGCGCTGCTCAAACCCATAGATCTGCTGTTTTCTTCAGCGGATCGGGTAGACGACGACTTTTACGAGGAGCTTTCCGATCTGCTGATCATGGCGGACGTGGGAGTGGAAACCTCGGAATATATCACAGATACCCTCCGCGAGCGGCTGAAGGAAAAGAAGATCAAGGAACCTGCCGCCGCAAGAGAGGAATTTCAGGCCATCCTGCAGGAACTGGTGGGAGACGGCGAGGGGCTGACGCTGAACGAGGAAGGGCTTTCCGTCCTGCTGGTGATCGGCGTCAACGGCGTAGGTAAAACCACGTCCATTGGCAAGATCGCCCATCATCTGAAGGAGCAGGGGAAGAAGGTCATGCTCTGCGCAGCGGATACCTTCCGCGCCGCCGCCATCGAACAGTTGGAGGTCTGGGCGCAGCGGAGCGATGTTCCGCTGATCCGGCAAAAGGAGGGGGCTGACCCCGCCGCGGTTGTCTTTGACGCTTCCGGCGCTGCCAGAAAGCAAGGAATTGACGTGCTGATCGTGGATACCGCCGGACGGCTGCACAACAAGAAGAATCTGATCGACGAGCTGGCGAAGATCAACCGCGTCATCGACCGCGAGCTCCCGAATGCTACCCGCGAGACGCTGCTGGTGCTGGACGCCTCCACCGGTCAAAACGCGCTGGTGCAGGCGAAGGAGTTCCGCCGCGCGGCGGAGATCACGGGGCTTGTGCTGACCAAGCTGGACGGCACCGCCAAGGGCGGCATCGTGCTCGCCATCAAGCGGGAACTGGGGATCCCGGTGAAGTTCATCGGTGTGGGCGAAGGGATCGACGATCTCCAGCCCTTCAACGGCGAGGAATTCGTAAATGCCTTCTTTGAGGGGGCAAACGCATGACGACCGTCGTACTTGCCACGGGAAACGCCCATAAGGTGGAGGAATTCCGTCGGTTTTTCCGGGACCGCGAGCTTCCCGTGGAGTTGATTTCCATGCGGGAGGCGGGGTTTTCCGGTGAGATCGTTGAAGATTCGGACAGCTTTGAAGGCAATGCGTTCCTGAAAGCCTCCGCCGTGGCGTCTGCCACCGGGATGCTTTGCATCGCGGACGACAGCGGGCTTGAGGTGGACGCGCTGAACGGTGCGCCGGGGATCCATTCCGCGCGATACGCGGGGGGGCACGGGGACGATGAAGCGAACATCCGCCGTCTGCTGGAGGAGCTGCGGGAGGTACCGGAAGAAAAACGCACCGCACGGTTCGTCTGCGCCATTTGCGCGGTCAAACCGGGAAAGGACGGCGAATGCCTGACCGTTCGGGGAACCGCGGAAGGGAAGATCCTGTGGGAAAAACGCGGGGCGGGAACCTTTGGCTATGACCCGGTTTTCCTGTATGAACCCTTGGGGAAAACCTTTGCGGAGCTGGACGGGAACACCAAAAACAAGGTCAGCCACCGGGGACGGGCGTTAGAGCTGCTTCTGCAGGAACGGAATTTCTTTCTGAAATGAGTATGAAATTTTCCGGATAACTTGACAAGCAAAAACGGATATGGTATGATGACATACGGCGTAATTTGAGATAAGGGAGTGAGGAAACGTGACGGCAATCATGGATTATTTCCAATACGTTTGGGACCAGCTTCGGTCGATCCGGGCGGTGGACGTCCTGGATATTCTGCTGGTTGCGTTCATTTTCTATTACATCTTCCAATTCATGCGCAAACGCCGCGCCGCAAGGCTGCTTGCGGGCATCGTGCTTCTGATCATCGTCCTGCTCATCAGCAGCGTAGCGCAGATGAAGGCACTGAACTTCCTGTTGACCAACGTCTTTTCCGTGGGGATCCTGTCGCTGATCGTCGTGTTCCAGCCGGAGCTGCGCAGCTTTCTGGAAAAGGTGGGCGGCACTACCTTCCGCAACATCCGCGGCAAGCTGGATAACGGGCAGGAAGCGGTCATGAAAGCCGCCATTCGGGAGGTCTGCATCGCAGCGGAATATTTCGCGCAGACCAAGACCGGCGCGCTGATCGTTTTTGAACGGAGTACCAAGCTGGAGGACCATGTCCGCACCGGAACGGTGCTGGATGCCGGCGTCTCCGCATTTCTGCTGGAAAACATTTTCTTCAAGCTGGCGCCCATGCATGACGGCGCCGCCATCATCAGCAACGGGCGGTTGCACGCTGCCGGCTGCGTTCTTCCGCTTTCCACCAACGCCGATATCATCAAGGAACTGGGTACCCGTCACCGGGCGGGGATCGGCATGAGCGAAAACAGCGACGCCATCGTTGTGATCGTTTCGGAAGAGAACGGAATCATCTCCGTGGCGGTGGAAGGGGAGCTGCAGCGCGGTTATAACCGGAGAACGCTGGAAATGACGCTTTGCACCTTGCTGTTGACGGATGACGCCATCACGGGCAAGGTAGTCAACCGCGTCAAGGGCACCTTTACCCGAAAAGGGAACGGTAAGAAGAAAGACTGATACAGAAAGCAATATCACTGCACGGAAAGGAGGAGGCGCATAAAATGCACAAGGAGCGAACAGGGAGAAAAGGGAAGATTTTTATCTTCATCGCCGCACTGTTCGGCGCACTGCTGCTTTGGATGTATGCCATCGGCTACGATACGGAGATCGACGAACGCGTTTTTTCCGGTATTCCCGTTGAGATCGAAGGGATCGGCAGCAACGGATATACCGTGGCGGAAGGCGAGAGCTTTTCCATGAATGTGGATGTGGTGGCATCCGGTACCCGCGCCGTCCTCAATTCTCTCAGCGCAGGGGATTTCAAAGCGATTGTAGATATTTCAACCGCCGACAAGCCGGGGAAACAGATTTTTCAAATCACCATTGTTCCTCCCAACGGCGTGACGGCGACGATTCAGGGTTCTCCCAATGCCACGCTGTATGTGGACGTCTTCACGTCCAGAAACATCAATGTGCAGATCACGCCGAAGTATTCCTCCGTCAATGAGATCGGTGAAACCATGCAGAGCATACGTACCGTTCAAGTCTACGGACCCGAAAGCGTGATCGGAACGGCGGAGGCGTTTTGCGAGTTTGAACTGGGCAATAACCTGACGGAAGAGGTCATCCACGTCAGCGGGGAGATCCGCCTGCGGGATTCGGTCACGAAAAAAGTGATTTCCGATATGTCCGGTTCGTACGTCACCATGGATAACAATACCGTGGACGTCACCTTCGTCTTTTACGGAACAAAAACCGTTTCGGTGGATCTGAAACTGGTGGGAGGCGTCTTCGATCCGAAGGATGTGACGACCTTCGTCAACGAGACAGGCGTGCAGTTGTACGGTCCGATCTCGGAATTGGCGCACGTGTCCTCGCTTTCCATCCGGTATGACGAAACGCAGATGATCGGCAATACCTTTACGAATACCATTACGGCGGAGGATTTGGTGGAGCAATGCCTGCCGGGCAGTAAGCTCACTGCTCTGAACAAGGATGCGGAGATCACCTATAGCGTTTCCGCGCCGGAGTACATATCGAAAACCCTTGTGATCCCGCCCTCGCGGATCAAGGTGGAAAACCTGCCGCCCAGCGGATTTGTGCAAGTGAACATCCTGGATCAGCTGGAGATTACGATATTCGGTCCGGCAGACGCCGTTCGGAATTACAACGCATCCCAGATAACCGTTCAGGTGAATTATCTGAAGCGGAAGCAGGTAGCGAATGGTCAATATAGCTGCACGGCCGAGATCAATACGGAAACCAGCACCGTTTGTGTGATCGGTGGACCCTATACGGTGTTGATCGAGGAAACTTTGGCAGAAGAGTAACATCCGCGGGATACTGTCGCGATTGTGTAAAAGAAAGAGGAGGCGGAGTCAATGACAGAACGGAAATGGATTTTGCAGAGTGGAGATGAAAGCATATATAAGCGATTGCAGGAAGAGCTTGGTCTACTGCCGCTGACGGCAAAATTGCTTGCCAACAGAGGGATCGATTCGGCTGAAAAGGTGAAGGCCTTCCTGAACAAGGATGAAATTCCTCTCCATGATCCGTATCTGCTCAAGGATATGGACCGTGCCGTGGCACGTGTCCGCCAAGCGATCGAACGCAAGGAGCGCGTTTGCATTTACGGGGATTACGACGTGGACGGTGTGACCTCCACCATGATCCTGTATAATTATCTCTCCGGCCACGGCGTAAAATGCGAATATTTCATCCCGGACCGCATTTCCGAGGGGTACGGTTTGAGCATGCCGGTCATCCAGCGGATGGTGGGCTGCGTGGACATGATCATCACGGTGGATACCGGCATTACCGCCATCGAAGAGGCGCGGTACGCGAAGGAACAGGGCATCGACATGGTGATCACGGATCACCACAGCTGTCGGGAGATCCTGCCGGACGCGACTGCGGTGGTCAATCCCCATCGGGAGGACTGCGACTATCCTTTTAAGGATCTGGCCGGCGTGGGCGTCGTGTTCAAACTGCTTTGCGCGGTGGACGGAAACACGCAGCATATCTGCGATATGTATGCGGATATCGTCGCCCTCGGTACCATCGCGGACGTGATGCCCATCGTGGATGAAAACCGCCGCATTGCCGCTATGGGTCTCAAAAAGCTGGAGACGGTGCGTTCTCCCGGTATTCTTGCGCTGATGCGCCACGCCGGAATCATCAAAAACGGCGTACTGACCAAAAAAGTCACTTCTTTGACAGTAGGATATGTCCTTGCGCCGCGGATCAACGCCGCAGGACGGATCGCTTCCGCCTCCCGCGCCGTGGAACTGCTGACCACCGAGGATCCCGCGGAAGCGGATCGGATCGCAGAGGAGCTTTGCGAAACCAACAAGCTGCGCCAACGGATGGAGCAGGAGATTTACGAGCAAGCATTGGAGCAGATCCGTACCGCCTGTGCGGACGATTGCTTCTTCGTCCTCGGTTCGGACGGATGGCACCAGGGGGTCATCGGCGTGGTGGCTTCCAAGATCGCGGAGCGCTATTCGCTGCCCTGCATCCTGTTTTCTTACGATAACGGCGTCGCAAAAGGCTCCGGCAGAAGCATCAAAGGCTTTTCGCTGATGGATGCGCTTGCCACCTGCGGCGATCTGTTAAGCGAGTACGGCGGGCACGAGCTGGCCGCCGGGCTGTCCCTGGATCTGGATAAGATCGACGCATTCCGTAAGCGGATCAATGCGTATGCCTCCCAGTATCTGACGAGGACGGATTCCTCTCTGCCGCTGGAGGTGGAATGTCAGGTCGATTTTTCGGACATCACCATGAAAGGGATCGAAGAAATGCAGATGCTCGAGCCCTTCGGCTTGCAGAATCCGCAACCGGTCCTGATGATGCGGCATGTGGCAGTGGTGGACATCGTCCCCCTTTCCGGCGGGAAGCACTGCAAGTTCCGTCTGCGACCCGGCAATCGCCGCCACAGCAGCGAAAAAGAGATCGGCGCCATCTGGTTCTCCGTCCCGGAAAACGTCAGCCTGAACGAAGGCTGTATCTATGACGTGGTCTTTACGGCGGATATCAACGAATACATGGGGCATCGCTCGCCTCAAGTGACCATCAAGGCCATGCGGTTGAGCGATATCGACGAGGAGATCAGCGCGGAAGGGGAGCGTACCTACCGCCGTTTGATGGATCCCGAGGATACCTCTCCCGTCTCTTCTAACGATATGCCCTCTCTGGCGGATTTCCGGGAGGTTTATAAGTTCCTCAAACGGGACGTGCTGGAAAGCAGCAAGCGGACGACGGTCGCCGCCGTCTGCAACCGTCTGGAGCAGGAGGGCGTGTTCGTTTCCTACTGCAAGCTCAAGATCATCCTCGACGTTCTGCGGGACGAGGGGCTGATTGACTGTACATACAGCGGGGAAGGCAGGATCGTTGATCTGCGTCTCCTGCCGGTGGGGAAAAAGGTCAATCTGGATCAATCTCCCATCATGATCCGGCTCAGGAGGGCCCATCCGCTGATCTGAACAGGGAAGGTACCACCATGGAAGCATACGACGTAAACGAACTATTTGCCCGCTGCGATGCGAGCGGCAGTTACGATATTGATAAAATCAAGCGCGCCTACCATTTGGCGGAGGATCTGCATCGGGGGCAAAAACGCATCTCCGGGGAGGATTATATCATCCATCCGATAGCGGTGGCGCAGATCGTCTATGAATGTCAGCTGGATACCAACTCCATCTGCGCGGCGTTCCTGCACGATACGGTGGAGGATTGCCCGGATCGGATCACACTGGCGGAGATCCGCACCCAGTTCGGCAAGGACGTCGCCGACATCGTCGACGGCGTGACCAAACTGAATATCCCTTTTGAAACCAAGCAGGAAGCCAGCATCCGCAACCTGCGCAAGATGTTTCTCGCCATGTCCAAGGATCTGCGGGTCATTTTTGTCAAGCTGGCGGACCGGCTGCACAATATGCGGACGCTTTCCGTTCGCACGCCGGAAAAACAGCGCTCCATCGCGCTGGAAACCATGCACGTGTACGCACCCATCGCCCATCGTCTGGGGATCCAGCGCATCAAGCAGGAACTGGAAACGCTGGCGCTTTCCTACCTGGATCCCATCGGCTTTCAGGAGATCCGCAAAGATACCGACAAGCGTTACGGCGAAAGCAAGGATTTCCTTGCGGAAGCCACGCGGAAGGTGGCGGAAAGCCTCAACGCCTACGGCATCCGTTACAAGCTGGAGGGGCGCGTCAAGAGCATTTACAGCATCTATAAAAAGATGTATAACCAGAATAAGTCCTTCGACGAGATCTACGATTTCTACGCGCTGCGGATTCTGGTGGACACCGAATTGGATTGCTATACGGTTTTAGGTGTCATCCATGAGATGTTCAACTCCATGCCCGGGCGCTTCAAGGACTATATTTCCACGCCCAAGCAGAACCTGTACCGTTCTCTGCATACCACGGTCATCGGCTCGGAAGGGATCCCCTTTGAGGTGCAGATCCGCACCTGGGAGATGCACGCCGTGGCAGAATACGGTCTCGCAGCGCATTGGAAGTACAAATCCGGCGAGCAGGCGAACCAAGCACTGGATGAAAAACTGCAATGGATCCGCGCGCTGCTGGAGACCGACGCGGACGGCAGCGATCCGGACGAATTTCTTCATTCCCTGAAGATCGACCTGTTTGAGGACGAGATCTTTGTTTTCACCCCCAAAGGAGACGTGGTCAGCCTGCCCGCAGGAAGCACTCCCATCGACTTTGCTTACGCCATCCATTCCGCGGTGGGCAACAAAATGGTGGGCGCAAAGCTCAACGGCAATATTGTGCCCATTGATACCGTCCTGCAAACCGGGCAAATCGTAGAAGTGCTCACCAACCCCAACTCCAAGGGACCCAGCCGCGATTGGCTTTCCTTCGTCCGTTCCAGCGAGGCCCGCAGCAAGATCAAGATGTTTTTCAAGCGGGAGATGCGCACGGAGAACATCGAGTTCGGCAAGCAGGCGATTGATCGGGAGCTGCGCCGCTACGGGCACCGCTATACCGATCAGCAGCGGGATCAGATCATGGCGAACCTCGCGCTCCGCATGGGATACGCGGAGGGGGATGACCTTTATAACAGCATCGGCTTCGGCGGCATGGAGATCGTCAAGCTTGGCACCAAGCTGCGGGAAGAATTCAACCGTCTGGTGGTGCCGGAGCAGGAACCAAAGGCCAAAGCGCCGGCGCTGAAAACGGAGAACTCCGAACGGGAAGACCGCAAAGCGCGCAAATCCTCCGAAAGCGTTATCGTGGACAACGTGGAAGGCTGTGCGGTCAAGTTTGCCAAGTGCTGCTCGCCGCTGCCCGGGGACCGTATCATCGGTTTCATCACCAAAGGGTACGGCATCTCCATTCATAAATACGATTGCATCAACGTCCAGAACGGCTTAAAACGCCCGGAGGACCGGGATCGCTGGGTGACGGCGTCCTGGACCATACGAGCGGAGAAACGCGCCTTTGGCGGCTTTGAGGCGTATCTGAATGTATATGCCACCTATACGCCCAGCGTCATTGCGGAGATTTCCATCGCCTTGCGGGATATGAAGGTGGAGATCACCTCGTTCTCTACAAAGGAGAATGACGACGTCATCATCATGACCGTCGGCGTGCGCTGTAACGATACCGACCATCTCGCTTCCATCATCGGTTCGCTCAAAAAGCTCCAGGCGGTGCGGGACGTCACACGGGGGAACGCATGACTCTATGAAAATCGTTGTTCAGCGCGTCCGACGCGCAACCTGTACCGTGGACGGAGCGCTCGTCTCACAGATCGGGCAAGGGCTGCTGGCTTTTGTCGGGATCGCCGCGGAGGATACGGAAGAAGATCTTCGCAAAGGCAGTGCAAAGCTGGCGGGACTGCGTATTTTCGAAAACGAAGAAGGGAAACTTTCGCTTTCCGCGTCTGACATAGGCGGGGAAGTGATGATCATTTCCAATTTCACCTTGTTAGGGCGTGTCCGGCGCGGCTTTCGCCCGGATTGCACCCATGCCGCCCGCCCGGAGATGGCGAAACCCATGTACGACGCATTCTGCGACGCGGTGGCGGAGGTGCTGCCGGTGGCGAGAGGCGTCTTCGGCGCGGATATGCAGATTGACGCCGCATTGGACGGTCCCGTCAATCTGGTGATCGACACACAGGAGTTGATCCGTCAGGAGCGGAACGCATGAATGTTACCATCCACAACCGAACCCCATATCTCAACGATTTCTATTTCCGCACGCTCTGTATGCTCTATTTTCCCGGGGAAAAGTTCCGGGAAGGGGCGGAGGAAGCCGGCGAAAACGCCGCTTCTTTTCTGTTGGAGGAGCGCGCGGACGGCTTTTTTTGCTGCACGGAGCTGAACGCCGGCGGGCGAACGGCAAAGGGCAGCTTCTCCACCGCCGGCTACCGTCCTTATGTGGAGATGACGAATTCGGATCTCGCCGCTCTCGCTTTGGGAAAGGCGTATCTGGAAGCGGGGAGAAAGCTCTTCGGTTTTTCGCTCCCTTGGGGCTATTTGCTGGGGCTTCGCCCGGTCAAACGCGCCAAATATTATCTGGATCGCGGTTATTCCGCAGAAACGGTGGAAAAACTCTTTGTGGAGGACTACGGCGTTCAGCCCCAGAAGGCGACGCTCGCCGTGGAAACGGCACAGACGGAAATCGAAATGCTGCGGGATACGCTTCCCACCGACTGTGCGCTCTATCTTTCCATTCCGTTTTGCCCGACGAAATGCGCCTACTGTTCCTTTGTTTCCTGCACCACGCCGCGTTTGCTCGGCCTGCTGCCGGCATATCTGGAGCGATTGAAGCGGGACATTACGGACACCTGCCGGGTGATCCGGGAACAAGGCATGCGCCTGACTTCGGTGTACGTCGGCGGCGGCACGCCCTCTATCCTGACGGAGGTACAGCTGCGGGATCTGCTCGGGCATCTGCAAACCTGCATGCCGGCGGATCATCTGCGGGAATTTTCCTTTGAAGCGGGGCGTCCGGATACCATCACACCGGAGAAGCTGCATATCCTGAAAGAAAGCGGCGTGCGGCGCATCAGCGTCAACCCGCAGACCACCGATGAAGAGGTTCTGCGGCGCATCGGCAGACAGCACAGCATGGAAGCCTTCTTTTCCGTTGCGGATGCGGCGATGAAGGAAGGATTCGACGTGGTCAACGCGGATCTGATCGCCGGGCTGCCGGGAGATACCCTGGCGACCTTTGAAAAGAGTCTGGCAGATGTGATGGCAATCGGCTTTGAGAACATTACGATCCATACGTTGAGCGTCAAGAAAGCCGCTCCTCTGCGTTTTTCGGAGGATGGCGTATACGATCCCGCCGGCGCGTTGGCGCGGGAATGTGTGGAATACGCCTGGCGCACGCTGAAGGAAAACGGCTGGCTGCCGTACTATCTGTATCGCCAGAAAAACATCGTCGGAAACGCAGAAAACGTGGGATATGCGAAAGCAGGGAAGGAAAACCTGTATAACGTATTGATGATGGAGGAATATTCCACCGTCTTCGCCTGCGGTGCCGGCGCCATTACGAAGCTGGTCTCTCCCGACCGGAACGAGATCTGCCGTATCGCCTTTCCGAAGTATCCGTATGAATACTTAGACGCATCGGACGGAATCCGCGAACCGGAGATCCGCTCCTTCTTCGCGTCGCTCCATGAACAGAAAGGGTGAAAGGTGTTGAACGAGGAACTGTACGAGCGTGCTTTGCGTTCCTGCGCGGAGGAGATCTGCGGGAATAGCGACCTGAAGCTGGTGCTGATCGCCGGCGGCTCTTGTTCCGGCAAAACCACCACCACCGGAAAACTGGCTCGTCTGATCCGTGGGCTTGGCCGCCCGGTTGATACCATCTCTCTGGACGATTATTACCGCAATCCGGAAAATGCGGTCTACCTGCCCAACGGCATGCCGGATTTTGAAGGGATCCAAAGCCTGCGGCTGGATCTTTTGCAAGATACCATGCGCCGCATTTCCGCGGGGGAGGAAGCACCCATCCCGTTTTTCGATTTCACCCTCCACAGGCGGACGGATGATTACCGTATGTTGAAGCCGCTTCCCGGCGGGATCATCATCGTAGAAGGGCTGCACGCGCTCAACCCACAGATTTGCGGGGCGGATACGCCGCCGGAGGCGATCTACCGCATTTATCTGTATGCGGATTCCGGCGACGGCGAGGATTGCCGTTTTCTGCGACGGCTGGTGCGGGATTCCCGTTACCGCGCCTCAAACGCCGCCGAAACCTACGCCAACTGGGAGACAGTGCGCGGAGCGGAGAAAGTGACCATCGAACCCTTCGCAAAGCTGGCAAACCGTTCTATCAACACGTTTTTTGAATATGAGCGCAGTATTCTGGCAGACGACGCCGTTGCTGTGCTGAAAGGACTTTCTTCCGAAGATCCGCACTTCCATCAGGCGCAGGCGTTGATCGAACTGCTGTCTGCCGTCCCGCTGTTGCCGGACGACGCGGTGCCGGAGGACTCGCTTCTGCGGGAATTTATCTGAAAGAATGGCAAAAACAAACGTCCAAAAAAAGAATAAGAGCTTCTTGGTAGAAGCGGGGATCATTTCCATCTCCAGTTTTGTCGTCAAGATCATCGGCGTGCTATTCAAGATTCCGCTGGCACATATCCTCGGGGACAACATGGGAATCTTCAGCGCCGCGTACTCGCTGTACGCCATGCTTTACATGATCTCCACCAGCGGACTTCCGGTTGCCATCAGCCGGATGATCGCTTCCTCCGACAAGCTGGGGCGGCAGCGGGAAGTACAACGCACCTTCCGTGTTTCCCTGACGGTCTTTACCATCATCGGCGTGATCGCTACTGCCGTCATGATGCTCGCGTCTCCCTGGTTCTTCAGCGCGACGGAACATTCGGACAGCGTGCAAGCCGCGTACGTCATCGCTCCTACGCTACTGTTCGTCTGCGTTTGCTCGGCGTTCCGCGGCTACTATCAAGGGCTACATAATATGTATCCCACCGCCATCGGTCAGTTGATCGAAGCGTTCTTTAAGATGGGTCTGGGGCTCGGCGCTACCTTCTGGGCGCGCCATATGGGCTATTCTCCCGCGGTGCAGGCTGCCTGCGCCATCAGCGGTATCTCGATCGGTATGCTGGTGGAAATGGTGATGCTGTTCCTCTACCGGGGAGCTACGCGCAAACGGCTCCGCCCGGGAACGGACAGGCGCGCGGAGTCGGTTCCGGTATTGACCAAAAAGATCCTGCTCATCGCGCTCCCCGCCACCATCACGTCCTCCGCGCTTTATCTTTCCAATTTCATCGATACGGTGTTGATCAAGCGCTGTCTGATGCTGGGCGGCACGGCGGAGGCGGTCGCGGAGGATCTCTATACGGCTTATACCTCCTATTCCACCGCCATTGCCGACCTGCTTCCCTCTACGTTGATCTATCCTATTGCCATCAGTGTGCTTCCCTTGGTTTCGGCAGCAGTGGCGACCCGGGAGGTTTCGGGAGCCAACCGCAGTATCGTCCAATCCATCCGTATCAGCGTGATCATCGGGCTGCCCAGCGCGGCGTTCCTGCTGGCGACGGCGCCCGCCTGCCTTTCGCTGCTTTACAGCGGCGCACTTACCCAGTATGACCGGATCGACGCGTTGCAGGTTTCCTCCGGTACGCTTCGCATCCTCGCCATCGGCATCATCTTTATGGCTGTCGTTTCCACCACCAACGCCCTGCTGCAAGCGGTGGGGAAGATCTGGTTGCCCATGCTTTCCGTGGGAATCGGCGTGGTGTTCATGGCTTTGATCGAATACTTCGGCGTTTCCGGCGCCCTCGGCATTTACGGTGCGCCGGTCAGTTCCGTCAGCTGCTACCTGATCGCCGCGTCGCTGAACCTGTATTTCCTGCGAAGGCATACCTCCGCGCATCTTTCCCCGCGTTTCCTGTTCCTGCGTCCCGCTTGCTGCGCATTGTTGTCGGGTCTGGCCACTTGGGGTACCTACTGCATCGCCGGTCGCTTGCTTCCCGGCGGGGGTAGACTCTCCGCGCTGTTGATCCTGCTGGTCTGCGGAGTCGTCACGGTCTTTGTGTACGTCGCGTCCATGCTTCTGTTCTGCGGGATCCGAGCGAACGAAGTACGATTGCTGCCCATGGGCGAAAAATTAGCTTCATTTTTAATCAGAAGGGGATGGCTGCATGAATCCAAAGGACGAGCTGTGCGGTAAAGCCCGCTATACGATAGAGGATCTGCGCAAAGTAGTGGAGATCCTGCGTTCCCCGGAGGGTTGCCCCTGGGATCGGGAGCAAACCCACGAAAGCATCCGTATGAACTTCATAGAGGAAGTTTACGAAGCGGCGGAGACAATCGACCGCGCTGATGTACCCGGTATGCGGGAGGAATTGGGGGACGTTCTGTTTCAGGTGGTATTCCACGCCCGCATCGCGGAAGAGGACGGTCAGTTCGATCTGGAGGACGTGTGCGACGAGATCTGCCGCAAGATGATCCTTCGGCATCCCCATGTATTCGGGGAGCAGGTGACGGCCGCCGACGGCACGGTGCTGCGGGATTGGGAAGCCATCAAGGACCGCACCCACGAGCGGAAGTCCGCCGAGGACGCTTTGCGGGCGATTCCCCGCACGCTTCCGGCGCTGATGCGGGCGGACAAGCTGGGGTCCAAATCCCGTAAATTCGGGTTTGATTGCGCAGATACCAAGGAAGCGATGGAAAAAGTGGAAGAGGAGCTTTCCGAGGTGCGCGACGCGCTTTCCTCCGGCGTACCCGCTTCCACGGAAGAGGAGTTCGGCGATCTGCTGCTTGCCATCGTCAACGCCGCACGGCTTGCAGGCGTAGACGCGGAACAGGCGCTCACCCGCGCAAGCGAAAAATATCTGGACCGTTTTGCATTGGTGGAGGAACAATGTACCGCCACGGGGAGGACCATCGCGGAAACGCCCCGGGAGGAATTGCGCCTCTATTGGCAAACGGCGAAAGCGCGGCTTTCCATCAGCGCGGAAAACACCGCGCAAACGGCAAAAAAAGAGGAAAAAGAATAGAAGTTTTTTGAAAAATATCGAAAATCCCTATTGCAAAATAGACAAACCTATGGTATACTATCGTCAGATTCATTCTATAAAACACAAAAGGAGTATCCATCATGACCAAAGCTACACTTGTTGAAATCGTCGCAAAGAAAGCCGACATTACGAAGAAGGCAGCAGACGCTGCTGTCAACGCAGTCTTCAGCGCCATCGAGAATGAACTCGCTACCGGCGGAAAGGTTCAGATCGCCGGCTTCGGTACCTTTAAGGTGCGCGAGCGCGCAGCACGTTCCGGCCGTAACCCCAGAACCAACGAGACCATCACCATCGAGGCTTGCAAGCTGCCGACCTTCACCGCTGGCAAACCGCTGAAAGACGCTGTCAACAAGTAAGAACGAAGGAACCAACTCCTTCTTCGGGAGGGTCCCATGCGGTTAGACAAATTCCTGAAAGTCTCTCGCGTGATCAAACGCCGCACCGTCGCCAACGAAGCCTGCGACAGCTCTTTGGTGCTTGCCAACGGCAAACGCGCCAAAGCGTCTTATGACGTCAAGGTGGGCGACGTGCTGGAGATCACCTTCGGCAATCGGACAACCCGTCTGCGCGTGCTTTCCGTAGCAGAGCATGTCGGGAAGGCCGAGGCGTCGGAAATGTACGAGATCCTGTCATAAAAAACGGATCCGTTTCATAAGGTATCATCGGAAGGTTGAGAGACACCGACGTAAGGGAAAGGGATGGTCGACCGATGAATACCGCTTCGCGTGCGCATGCACTGACATTGCACGACCGCGAGGTCCTGAAGATCACTTCTGTCAGTGAGGTCCTGAATTTCGATGAAACGACGGTCAGTATGTCCGTCGGAGAAAGCGTGCTGACCATCAGCGGAGATTCGCTTTCCGTCAGCAGCCTGTCGTTGGAAAACGGGGAAGTCACTGTCTGCGGCAAGATAGACGCCATCGTCTATCTGGACGGTGCCAAACGGAAAAAAGGCATCGGTCGCTTCTTCGGCGCATGAGCGTATCTTATTCGCTCCATTTTCTGCTTGCCGGATGGTCTTTGATAGCCGGAATTGCTCTGGGGTTTCTCTATGAGTTTTTCCGGCTTCTGCACCGTCTGCATCGGCGCGCCCTTTGGTTGATCTTCGTAGACGACCTTCTGTTTTGTATGTGTTGCACCTGCGCGTTGTCGTTGCTGTTTTTTAATTTATCCTTCGGGCAAATGCGTCTGTATGCGTTCGCCTGCCTCGCCGTCGGCTTTGCCGTCTGGTATTTTACATTCGGCAGACTGTTCCGCAAGGCGCTTTCCCGGCTGTACCGTTTGCTTCTCCCGTGTTGGGAAAAGCGGAAAAGCCGGGTTCACACGAAGCTGGAAGGGTATCGCTACCGTCATCGGGCGCGTATGGGATTTGGGATTCAAAAATATTGGCGGAAACAAATTCGGAGGGAAAGAGAACATGCTGCGCAGTCATAGAACCAATCTTGCTGTCAAGGTCGCTTTGGGCGGTATTCTCGTCGTTCTGTTTATTTCCGTCGTGAATATGCAGTTGAATCTCAAAGACTTGAGAGAAAGAAAGGCGGAGCTGGCGGAGGAAATCGCCGAAGTCCGCAACGATATCGAGGAGATCGATTATCGGCTTTCCGAGGAAGTGGACGCTGCATATATCGAGCGTTATATGCGCGCACGAGGCTATCGATATCCGAATGAGATCCTGTTTTATAACGGTATCCCCGATTAACCTCTATATTTATTGGCAGAAGTCAGGGGAGATACATCCGGAAAGGCACGGTTATAAGAGATGCAGGTGGAAGTAGGGCAAAAAGTCAAAGGAAAAATCACCAGAATCACCGATTTCGGTGCTTTTGTGCGGATGGAGGATGGTCTTACCGGCATGATCCACATCTCGCAGGTGGCAGATACCTACGTTTCCAATATCCAAGATGTTCTGACCGTCGGGCAAGAATTGGAGCCGACGGTTCTCTCCGTGGATGAGAAAGGTCGTATTTCGCTGACCCTCAAGAGTGGCAAAAAGAACCGCCGCGGCGAGGGAGCTGCTCCCCGGTCGGGCGGAAGACCGTCCATGGCTTCTCCTGCGGATCCCGGTGCCCAGCCGGCGCTTTTCGAGACGGCGCCCAACCCCACCAGCTTTGAGGAAATGCTCAACCGTTTCAAATCCACCAGCGAAGAAAAAATCAGCGATCTGCGCAAATTCCAGAACGGCGGGAAATCCGCCCACAAACACAAGAAATAAGTTCGATTGCAACAACGGTGCATCGTTTCCGGCATTGACGGGCGCGATGTACCCGTTTTTTGAGTGGAGTGACCATGAAAACCGTACAAGCTGCCGCCATTACACAAACCGTGCGCGATCTATTCATCCGCGCCAATTACGAACTGCCGGATTGTATCTGCCGGCGCCTCTCGGACGCTTTTCGCGAGGAAACGGAGGAACCAGCCCGCGGGATGCTGGAGGTGATCTGCGAAAATGCCGAAACGGCACGCAGGGAGCATATCCCCATTTGTCAAGACACCGGTATGGCGGTGGTATTTGCCGAGATCGGACAGGAAGTCCACATCGAAGGCGGGCTGCTCCGCGATGCGGTGAATGAAGGGGTACGGCAGGCATATCGGGACGGGTATCTCCGCAAATCGGTGGTGGGAGATCCGCTCGCACGGGTGAACACCACGGATAATACACCGGCTATTCTGTATACGGAGCTGGTGGAGGGGGATCAGATCCGCCTGTATGCGCTTCCGAAAGGGTTCGGCAGCGAGAATATGAGCCGCCAGAAGATGTTTCGCCCCACGGCGGCGGTGGAAGAGATCATAGACTTTGTCGTGGAGACCGTGCAGATCGCCGGCGGAAATCCCTGTCCGCCGCTGGTAATCGGCATCGGGATCGGCGGCACCTTTGATTACTCGGCGGTGCTTTCCAAAAAGGCGCTGCTTCGCGAGGCGGGAGTACATCACCCGGTCTACGGGGAGCTGGAAGATAAGATCCTTGAAGCCGTCAACCGTTCCGGCGTTGGCGTACAGGGGCTCGGAAAGGGCGTCACTGCGCTGTGGACGGCGGTGGAGACTTATGCAACCCATATCGCTGGTCTGCCGGTCGCTGTCAATATCTGCTGCCACGTGACGCGCCACGCGTCCGCGGTACTGTAACATTTGGGAAAGGCATAGAACGATCATGCTGAAATTGGTTGCAACCTGTCTGTTCGGGTTGGAAAAGCTGCTCGGGGAAGAGATCGACGCGCTGGGATACCGCCGTCTGGATACCATCGACGGCAGAGTGGTTTTTGAAGCGCCGGAGCGCGGCGTCGCCGTCTGCAATCTGCGTCTGCGCTATGCGGAACGAGTCATGATCCTGCTTTCGAAATTCCCCGCACGCACTTTTGAGGAACTGTTTCAAGGGACAAAAGCCATCCCGTGGGAGGATTGGATCGGCAGAAACGGCGCGTTTCCCGTCAAGGGGCACAGCGTTAAATCTGCGCTTTTCTCCGTGCCGGACTGCCAGAAGATCGTCAAAAAAGCCATCGCGGATCGCCTCTCTTCCGTCTACCGGATTTCCCGTCTGCCGGAAACCGGAACGCTCTATGCCGTTTCCTTCTTTCTGCTTCGCGACGAAGCCTATCTGATGATCGACACCACCGGCATCACGCTGCATAAGCGCGGGTATCGCACGCAGGCGGGCATTGCGCCCCTGCGGGAGACTCTCGCCGCTGCCATGGTGCGGCTCTCCCGTCCGCGGGAGGACGTGCTGCTGGTGGACCCGATGTGCGGCTCCGGTACCATCGCCATCGAAGCGGCGCTGCTCACCGGCAACATTGCACCCGGCTTGTACCGCTCCTTTTCCGCGGAAACCTTTGAACTGCTCCCATCCTCTGTCTGGGAGGAAGAGCGCGAACGGGCGCGGGGGGAGATCCGCCCGTATCCCGGAAAGATCTATGCGTCCGATCTGGACGAGAGCTGTATCCAACTGGCAAAGGAAAACGCCCGTCGGGCAGGTGTGGCGGATCGGATCGAGTTCTGCGTTGCAGACGTACGCCGGTTTTCCTCTCCGGAACCGGGCGCCCGCGGCACAATCGTGACCAATCCCCCTTACGGCGAACGCCTGGGGGATCTGGAGGAAGCGCGTGCGCTTGCTGCGGCGATGGGGAAGGCGTTCCGGGAGAACATTCCGGCATGGCAGCTTTACATCATCACCTCCGACGAGCAGTTCGAACGCTTTTTCGGCAGGCGCGCGGACAAGGTGCGCAAGCTGTATAACGGCATGATCCGCTGTGGCTTCTATCAATTCTTCCGCCGCACATGAAGTATTGGCAGTAAAAAACCGAAAGTGCCAATATTTGACGATGATCGGCAGAACATTTTCGTGAATTCCTGTAAATTATTTCCTGTTCAATTTCATGATTTTAGCACTTGAAGTTTTCGAGTGCCAGCAATTTACAAATCGTTCACAACTTTAGCTTTTTTTGTTCAAGAAACTGGGATAAAATAGAAACTGTAAACGGAAGCAAGTATTCCGAAATGAGGAGGTTCTTATTATGAAACTGAAACCATTGGCTGACCGTGTGGTCATCAAGCTGCTGGAAGCGGAAGAGACCACCAAGGGCGGTATCATCCTGACGGGCGCTGCGAAGGAAAAACCGCAGATCGCCGAAGTCATCGAAGTCGGTCCCGGCGGAAACGTGGACGGCAAGGAAGTCACCATGCTGGTCAAAAAGGGTGACAAAGTCATTTGCAGCAAGTATTCGGGCACGGAAATCAAGCTGGACGGGGAAGAGTACACCGTAGTCCGTCAGAGCGATATTCTCGCCATCGTAGAATAAGGGAAATTAGGAGGCAATCATCATGGCAAAAGAGATCAGAACCGGCAATGACGCGCGGGAAGCGCTGATGCGCGGCGTCAATCAGCTGGCAGATACGGTAAAGATCACCCTCGGTCCGAAGGGCAGAAACGTTGTTCTGGATAAGAAATACGGCTCTCCGCTGATCACCAATGACGGTGTAACCATCGCAAAGGAAATCGAGCTGGACGATCCGTTCGAAAATATGGGTGCGGCGCTTGTGCGGGAAGTCGCAAGCAAGACCAACGACGCTGCAGGTGACGGCACCACCACGGCAACTCTGCTGGCGCAGGCGTTCATCCGCGAAGGGATGAAGAACGTCGCCGCGGGTGCGAACCCCATGATCATCAAGAAGGGCATTTCCAAGGCGGTGGATACGGCAGTGGAAGCGCTGGTCGCTTCTTCCAAGCCGGTCAGTGGTTCGGACGATATCGCCCGCGTCGGCACGGTTTCTTCCGCAGAGGAAACGGTGGGCAGACTGATCGCGGATGCGATGGATAAGGTCACGGCGGACGGCGTGATCACCGTGGAGGAATCCAAGACAGCAGAGACCTTCTGCGAAGTGGTGGAAGGCATGCAGTTTGACCGCGGCTACATCACGCCGTATATGGTCACGGATACCGACAAGATGGAAGCCGTCATCGACGACGCGTCCATCCTCATCACGGATAAGAAGATCTCCAACATTCAGGAGCTGCTCCCGCTGCTGGAGCAGGTGGTGCAGAGCGGCAGAAAGCTGCTGATCATCGCCGAGGATGTGGAAGGCGAAGCGCTCTCCACGCTGATCGTCAACAAGCTGCGCGGCACCTTCACCTGCGTTGCTGTCAAGGCGCCCGGTTTCGGCGATCGCCGCAAGGATATGCTCAAGGACATCGCCATCCTCACCGGCGGCGAAGTCATCTCCAGCGAACTGGGTCTGGAACTGAAGGAAGCCACCCTCGATCTGCTTGGCTCCGCCCGTCAGATCAAGGTTACTAAGGAGAACACCATCATTGTCGGCGGCGCCGGCGATCCCGCGGAGATCAAGGCTCGCGTCGGGCAGATCCGTTCCGCCATCGAAGTCACTACTTCCGAGTTCGACAAGGAAAAACTGCATGAGCGTCTCGCGAAGCTCTCCGGCGGCGTTGCCGTCATCAAGGTGGGCGCTGCGACCGAGACGGAGATGAAGGAAAAGAAACTGCGCATCGAGGACGCGCTCAACGCTACCAGAGCCGCAGTTGAGGAAGGCATCGTTGCCGGCGGCGGTACTGCGCTGGTGGATTGCATCCCCGCTGTCAAGAAGCTGGTCAACGCTACCTCCGGCGACGAGCAGACGGGCGTCAAAATCGTCCTGCGTGCGCTGGAAGAGCCGGTCCGTCAGATCGCGGAGAACGCCGGCTTCGAAGGAAGCGTGATCGTGGACGGCGTGAAGAACCGCAAGCCCGGCATCGGCTTCGACGCATACAACGAGAAGTATGTGGATATGATCGAAGCGGGCATCGTGGACCCGACCAAAGTGACCCGCAGTGCGCTGCAGAACGCCGCTTCCGTCGCAGCCATGGTGCTGACCACCGAATCCCTTGTGGCGGATAAGAAGGATCCTGCTGCGGAAGCAGCTGCGAATGCCGCAATGGCTTCCCAGGGCATGGGCGGCGGGATGTATTGATCCCGTTTCATCGGTAACAAATAAGAAAGGAGAGGTTCGCCTCTCCTTTCCGTTTTGTACACGGATGATCTTTTTGGCATCGAACTGTTGACAAATTGGTCAAAAACCGATATAATAGCTGCATAACACATAGTCAAACAGAAAAGGAACGATTCAAATGAAAAGAGTATCCCCTCTGCTTCTTGCGATGCTTTTGCTTGCGGTTCCATTTTTTACAGCTTGCGGCGAAGAAGCGCCGGAACCCAGCTCTATCACCGAATCGAAAACCGAATCGCAAACCGAGTCTGAACCGGAAACTGTTTTCCCGTTAGAGGAAAAATATTTCGACGGTCGGGTCGTTACGATCCTTTGCTGCAGCCGTCACACCTACGGCGAACTGCAATTTGTGCCGAATGAGGAACTGCAATCTAACGCCATCAACGAGGCGGTCATTGCGCGCAACGATCTCATTGAAGAAAACTTCGGAATTACAATCGAGACGATTGCAGAACCTTTTCCCGTTGAGTCTCTGCGGCTTTCCGTGAGCGCGGGTCTTGATGAGTACGATATGATCTGCGATACGATGATGGCAACGATGCCGGTCATTCCGGAGGGGCTGTTTATGCCGCTCGACGAGTATATTGACCTCAAGCATGCGTGGTGGGATCCGAACGCAACCGAACTGCTCACGCTCAACGACAAGCACTACCTGCTGTCCGGCGACGCGATCCTCACCGATGACGATTACACATATCTCCTTTTGTTCAACAAGGATATGTACCAGAAGAACGCCGATCTTGTTGTAAAGTATGGCAGTCCGTATCAGCTCGTGCGTGAAAACAAATGGACCTTTGATGTTTTGGAGGAGATGATGCGGGCAGTTTCCATGCCCGATGAAAATGGTGAGTGGACGATCGACGCCACTTACGGTATGCTCGGCAGCATCAATATCGGCAACGTTTTCATGAACGCAGCGGGGCTTCTTCCCGCGGAAAAAACGCCGGACGGCGGGATTCAGATCACCATGGACAGATCCATGAACGTAACCACATTTGACCGTGTTTATACCATGTTCTCCAACAAACGGACAACGATGTTTGCGGAACGCGCCGGTAATTTTGACGCGATCAATGAATCCTTCAAGTCGGGAAAAGCACTGTTCTATTCGACCAATGCCAGCAACATCTCGACCTTTAAAAATGATCCGGAGTTTACGATTTCGTTCGGCGTTTTGCCGAATCCGAAACTGAATGAGGCGCAGGAGAAGTATTACCACACGATCAACAGCGGCAATAGCAGCGTGATCGGCGTCGCTTCCACCAACAAAAACAATTTGGAAGCAACCTGCTATTTAATGGAACTGCTGGGGTATTACGGCGCAAATACGACGTTCAAATCTGTTAATGAAGCATACTACGAAACCACGCTCAAGCTGCAGGCAGTGGAAAGCAGCGAAGATGCGGAAATGCTAGACCTGATCTTCAAAAATCGAATGTATGACATTTATACCATGATGGCCAACTGGGGATCTTCTCCTACGCTCGGCCAAATTTACGGCGTTGCATTGCAGGCGGACACCAACACCGCCACCTCCTTGCTGGATTCCAAGAAACAGTCGATCGAACTTGCGATTGAGGAAACGCTCGAGAAGTTCAGAGGGATGGAGTAAGCAAAAATCTCCCATATCAATCAACGAAGACTTCTACAGATACTGTAGGAGAGGATTCATTTTCAGTTTGTGCATTGTAAAATACCTTTCTTTTCGTATAAAAAATAGACACATCATCAAGGAAAATTCCAAAATGATGTGTCTAACTTTTTATTGATTGAATTTACGAAATAAGATTTTTACAAACCTTCAAAAGCCATGCAAATTTTTACTTATTCGATGCTTCTTCCACCGCAACAGCGCAAGCGACGGTCGCACCGACCATGGGGTTGTTGCCCTCGGCGACTGGATATACTTTCCTATGTTCTACTGTATCTTTTTATATCCATTTATAACGAATATATGGGCAACTACCCACATAATACATAACTTTTTGTATCTAAATATATTGATAGATATTCGACGGTATTTTAGATAATTTAGATAATGTTGAATTTTCGTTGAAATCAAATTCGGGTGAATTCTCATTTCTTGCGGTGCGCCCGAGCAGCCACCCCGCCCGAGAGGGCGGGGTCTTTTGCCGTTTGTATCTATTACATCCTGTGAATAAAAAGACTGCCGCGAGAACCTTATGACCCCACGGCAGTCCGTGTTTTCCTCTGTTTTTTACGCGTTTTACGCGATCTTGAAGGTGCCGAGCACATGCCGTTTGACCAGCATGTAGTCCAGCGCGGTGATCTTGCCGTCGTTGTACACGTCGGCAACAGCCATTTGTTCCTCCGTCAGCTTGAACGTGTCGAGGCAGAACCGCTTGAGCAGCAGGTAGTCCATCGCGTCGATCTTCCCGTTGTTGTTGACGTCGCCCAACAGGCCGGAGAATTCCTTCTCCCCGCAGACTGTGCAGACTCCGTCCTCGAAGCGGTGCCCGGTGGCGGGCAGGACGGTCACTTCGCCTTTGGTCTCCCCGCAGTTCTTGCAGTGGATGCCGGTGCTGCCGTCCTCGGTGCAGGTGGGGGGAACGGTGGTGGGGGCCTCCTCCCAATCGTGCCCGGTAGCGGGGAAGTCGCGGTGGGAGAGGGTCTCATCGCAGTCGTCGCAGAGGATGTCCTCGTATCCGTCCTCGGTGCAGGTCGCCTTGGCGCTCTTGGTACGGGTATGGATATGGTTGTCCGGATTTTTGTTCCCGTAAAGGAAGGTATCGTCCACCTTTTCGCCGCAGATGGTGCAGCTCTTGTAGTAGACCGCCGGGGAAACGCAGTTAGCCTCCGACTTCAGATACTGCGCATCGACCTGCTCGATCAAGGTATGGTCACAGAAGATTTCTACGGTCTGTCGGTTGTAGTTGTCCGGGATGTACCGGTAGAAGACATGGATCTCGTAGACCCCCGCCCGATCGAATTGGAGATACCCGTCCTCGACCCATGTGGAAGCGAGGCGGATGGTCACGCCCTCCGCCGTCTGCCCTGTCGCTTTGTCGGTGACGGTGACGATCCAATCGTTGTGCGTGGTGTTGTAGTCGGTTGCCACGAAAAAGTAGAGCCTCGTCCCCACAGCAAACGTTTCTCCCCACAGCTCACGCAAGGGATGATACGTGTCCAAATCTCCGCTCGTGCTCCAGTATACAGACATGTAGTGGGGCGTTTCAAAGGTTTCCTTGTGCCCGCAGACCGTACATTCGACGGTGCAGTTCCAGTTCGGTGCGCTGGGGTAGGCGATGATCTTTGCCCGGTCGATTGCCGTGCAGTTGTTTTGGGAAACGTCGTTTGTGTCGATCTCATAGAACGTGATCACGCTGTTTTCCCGGGTGTACCAGACCACTTTGCCCCCGAAAACGATAGGCTTGCAGTCGGAAAGG
The DNA here is from genome assembly GCA_022508745.1 of Oscillospiraceae bacterium. GTDB lineage: Bacteria > Bacillota > Clostridia > Oscillospirales > CAG-382 > Coliplasma. The sequence continues at coordinate 43,222 of JAFLUP010000007.1, forward strand.
AAAGAATCCTGCATGCAATAGGTGTCGCTTACCGGCTCCCCGCTGCCGTTCAGCCCCGTATAATAGACGTTCCCGTACTGCGACCAGAGCAGGAGGAAGGAATCCCCCGAAATCTTCACCAGCTGCGGCGTGGAGGCGGTGAATTCTCCTTCCGCGTAGTCCGTGATCTGCCGGATCGTCACCTCTTCGCTCGCTTTGTCCATGGCGGAGACGTAGATGTTTCTTGTTTTGTAGTCGCGAAAATGCTCGTCCTGCGGGACGGAGTTGTATGCGACCAGATAAGCGCTATCGGAGATCTCGAGCCCGCCCACGGATGCGCCGGTGTAGTTTTCTCCGATTTCTCCCACAAAGGACTGAAGGTTCATTCGCCGGTAACTCCCCCAATCGATTTTTCCGTCTGTCATCGAGAAGTCTTCCAGCACGATGCAGCGGGGAAAGGCGTCCCCGTGGTCCACCGCCGCCACCCGGTCGCCGTCGATTTTGATGAACTGGTTGAAGGAATGGGACACATACCCGCCGGCGAAGGAATCGGTGATCTGCATGGTTTCGGTGTCCACCTGCATGGAGATGTTCGCCTGATGGTTCAGCCCGTCGGAAGCCTTGTACATTTCGTGGCAGGTGCGGATGAGCAGCATGTTTCCGCTGTGCGCCATGCGCGCGCTACCCGCCCGGAAGGGGATGGTGGTGTTGCAGTCGTAAAGCCCTACGGAATCCAGCCGGTTCCAATCCAGATCGTATTTGGTGATCCGGTAGCACTCCACGGAGGCGGATTCGTCCGGGTTTTCCTGCCCGGAAAGGATGTAATAGCTGTTCTCCATGGCGTAGAATCCGCCGAAGAGCGGCAGCTCCCTCGGTACCTGCACATCGCGCAGGGAGCGGTAGTCGGCGTCAAAGTATTCCACTTGATACGATCCGTCTGCTCTGTTCGCCTGCACGCGCATCAGTTCCCCCTCCGCGCTTTTGGTTAGGTAGGAGTAAACGGGGGTGGACCAGTCGTAATAATCCTGCTGTTCGATGTTGTCGCCTTGCGCCAAATGGACGCAGGTTTCTTCCGCTGTGGCGGCCTCCACCACTCCGAGGGGGAGCAGGCAGGTTAGGCTGCTCAGGAAGAGCGCCGCGGCAAGAAACATGGTGATGACTTTTTTCATGGTTTTTTCTCCTTTTGCTTTTCTTTTTTTTGAGCGGGTGTTTTTTCTCTTTACACCCTATAGACAACCGAAAAGTGGAAAAGGTTTTAGGTTTTGAAAAATTATTTTTTCGAGAAAAAAGCGTTGCAGGGTTTTCCGCTGCAACGCTGAAGGATTTTTACATTGTGATCATTCAAGGGAGGTTGTTCGTTTATCAGCTTTTCGGGATATCGCCGTCGGTGCAGTGGACGGTATAGGCAGGGGTGCCGACATCCCACAGATCGCTTTTTTCAATGCTTTCCCATTCTGCTTTGGTACCTTTGTAAGTGATGCTTGTTAAACTTGAACAGCCGAGAAATGCAAGACCTCCAATGCTAGTCACACTGTTGGGAATGGTGACACTGGTTAAACTTGTACAAAGAGAAAATGTGTCTTCTGCAATGCTGGTCATGCTATCAGGAATGGTGATGTGTGTTAAACTTGTACACCCATGAAATGCACGGTTATCGACACTGGTTACGCTGTCTGGAATGGTGATGCTGGTTAAACCCGTACAACTGTAAAATGCCAAACCTTCAATGGTAGTTACGCTGTCGGAAATGGTAACACTGGATAAACTTGTACAAAGATAAAATGTACCTTCTGCAATGCTGGTCATGCTATCAGGAATAGTGATGTGTGTTAAACTTGTACACCCACGAAATGCAAAGTTATCGATACTGGTCACGCTGTCTGGAATGGTAACGCTTGTTAAACTTGAGCAGTCGCTAAACGCGGAATCTCCTATGCTGATTACGCTACCCGGAATGGTGACACTCGTTAAACCCGTACAGCGGAAAAATGCAAAGCTTTCAATGCTTTTTACGCTATTAGGAATGGTAATTCTTGTTAAACTTGAGCAGTTGCCAAACGCGGAATTTCCTATGCTGATTACGCTATCCGGAATGGTGACATTGGCTAAACCTGTACAGCTTTCAAACATAAATCTTTCAATGGTTGTCACACTGTTGGGAATGGTGATGCTAGTTAAATTTGCGCAGCCTTGAAATGCATAGCCTTCAATGGTAGTTACGCTGCCGGGAATGGTGACACTGGTTAAACTTGTACAGCTGGAAAATGCACTTTCTTTAATGGTAGTCACGCTGTCTGGAATGGTGATGCTGGTTAAACTTGTACAGCCGTGAAATGTATTCTTTCCAATGGTAGTTACGCTTCCGGGAATGGTGGTACTGGTTAAACTTGAACAGCCGAAGAATGCATTTTGCCCAATGCTGGTCACGCTGTCGGGAATAGAGATGCTGGCTAAACTTCTACAAAGCCAAAACGCGCTTTGCCCAATGCGGGTGACGCTGTCGGGAATGGTGATGCTGGTTAAACTTGTGCAGTCGTAAAACGCTTGGATGCCAATTCCCGTTACCGGCAGACCGTTGTATTTTGCGGGGATTACAATTTCTGTATCGGTGCAGCTTCCAATCCCGGTTACGCTGTAGGATTTGCCATCGTTGTTGAGCTTGAATTCCAAACCCTCGCTTGCATTGATTTCCGGCTCTACATTTGGTTCTTCACTCGTCACAGATTCGTCACTTACCACCGGTTCGTCGCTCACCACAGGTTCATCGCTCACGGTTGGTTCATCACTTACGACAGGTTCATCGCTTATGACCGGCTCGTCGCTCACGACGGGTTCATCACTTACAGTAGATTCCTCGTTCATAGCCGGTACATCACTCGTGGACGCTTCCAACACCGAAGAAGATTCTTCTTCCGACGAAACCGTCTCGGAAACGATGGGCGGTTCGCTCTCCTCGCCACCGCGATTCGCCAGATACACGCCGGTACCGATGCCGCCGCCGACCAACGCGATCGCAACCACCCCTGCCGTAATTTTCGCGCCAAGGGTGGCAAGCAATCCGCCGCCGACGCCTGTCGCTGTAGCTGTTGTACCGGCTGCCGCAGTGGTTGTCGTTGCCGTGGTCGCGACCGCCGCGCCTGTGGAGGTCGCGCCTGCCGCCGCGGCAGCTGTCGTGCCGGAGGTGGCGGACATAATACTCCCAAAGACCGCGGTAGGGGCGTTTCCTGCCGTGGCTTGGAGCATTTGGTTCTTGAACAGCAGCATAAGGAACGGAATCGGAGACAGGGAGTACAGCTTGGTGCCCTTCTTCTCCAGATCTTCCACGCATAGTCGGATCTTCTTCTTTCCGTAATTCAGACGGCTTTTCACCGTATTTTCGCTGATCTCCAATTCTTCGGCGATCTCCGAGATCGTCATGTTTTCATAGTAAAACATACCGATGACCATACGCTGCTCATCCGGCAGGGAATCCAGAATTTCCCTTATCAGCCGCGCGGTCTCGTTGCGGTCAAGCACTTCTTCCGGCAGATTTTCTTCCCGCTCGTCTTCAAAATCCGGTTCGTTTCCGTCCTCATCCGCCATTTGGGAAAAGGTCATCTCGTGCTTCTTTTTGAACCAGTTCTTTGCGGTGTTCGTGGCGATGCGTTTCATCCACGCAAGGAATTGTTCCGGATTTTCCAATGTGGATAGGTTGGCAAATCCCCTCACGAATGCATCCTGCGTGATATCCAGCGCGGCGTCTTCATCCCGTACCATGGATTTCACGGTACGGTAAACCGCGTCATAGCTGTTTTGGTAGAGGTCGTAGAACGCGTCCTGATCGTTCTGTTTTGCCCGTTCTACCAGCTCACTCCATGTTTTCTGCATTTTGATCCGCTCCTTTATCGTCCGATACTTCTTTCGACACTTGCACGCGTATCCAGATGGACGCGAACATTTTTTTCGCAGCTTCTGCCGTCAGTTTATAATACTGCATCCAATTTTCCAGTAGATTGCGGTAATTCAGACGTTTGTCCATGTGCATCAACCTCCGTTCTTCCTGTGGAGGGCACGCGCTGTCCGCAGCCTCTACAGTATACCATAATTTGACAAAAAAACAATATGTATTTTTCGCAGTCCTTGAAATCCTTTTTGCTAATCGCGTGCCTACATTAAGAGGAGGGACTATCGCAATCGGGTTAGCGGGAGCTTTTTTGGCATGTTGGACGGAGCGTTAATCGACTTCCACTCCTTCATCGCCGGGTTTATCCAGCGTCAGGGTCAGGCCGTTGCCCGTGCGGAAGATCAGACCGCGATCCCTGTCCTTATTCGTGAACAAAACGGAAAAGGTGGAGCCATATACCGTTCCTTTTGCGGGAGGGAAGTTATACAAATCGAAGACACTTTCCGGCCCGATTGTTTCTTGTTTTTGAATGAAATAGTTGTTTGCCGTCCATTCTCTGACCGTTTCAACGGAAATCTGCTCTTTTGTCGTGCGGTTGCCGGTATTGTCGGTCGTAACATGCAGCGTATAGTCGCCTGTGGTCATCGCGCTGTCATAACTCCATTTCAACGTCAATTCAGGGAGCTTCAGGTCCCCATATCTTCCATCGTACTCATACGCGTCGTACTCATTAAGATACAAATTGCCGAACACATCAAAGTCTAACGTGGTGCGTATTATGTAATCGTTGTCGTCATCATAATAATACAGACCTATGGAGCTTGAAAAAAGACCGTGGTCGCCTTCTACTTTGATAACTCCCATTCCCGATTGGATATTATATTCTCTTACGGCAAACATATAATCTCCCGGTTTTTTGATATATTGCTCCAGACCAGTGGGTTCGCCGATATATGTGTCCGATGTGTCCGGGGAGACATAGATGTTCGCGGTATTCGGGTCAAATTCATAGTGGTAAAAGCTGCCGGCACGATGCGACGCCGTGTACTTTCTTACATGTGCAAGTAGCTCTTCATCGGACATTTTGGCGATTTCTCCCCATGTGAGCGCATACTCTTTCGTATCGCGGTCGTATTCCCCGAGAGAGACGATAAAATAGAGTTTGCCATTCTCGAACAAGTACATACTGGACGGGGATGCATCCTTGTCCAGCGGGTACTCCCCGTAAAACCCTACCTTCGGTCCGTTGTCCAGATATTGCTTGAGGGTGACGGTGCCTGTCAGCGGAGCGGGTGTTCCGCTTGCGGAGCTGTTGCTGTTCGTAGAATCGGCGCTGTCCTTTGTGCTGCTGTTCTCAGTCCGGCCGTCGGAACCGTTGGGCATAGATCCGCTGCAGCCTGCGAGCAGACCGACGAATAGAGTAAGTGCTAAACAAAGTGCGATGAATCTGATTTTTTTCATGATTGTCTCCTTTTTTATGCGTGTTTTTTCTTTTCACCCTATAGACAACAGAAATTGGAAAAAGGTTTTAGGTTTAGGAAAAATTTTCATAAAAAATAAAAAGCGCGCGGCATGAGCCACGCGCTGCAAAATGAGGCCCAAAGTTTGTTGCTACACAAAAAATGAATTTCCCCGAATTCGACTATCACTCCTTGCGCCATGCTCATGCGACCATGTTGTTAGAGCAGGAAGCGCCGCCGAAATATGTGCAGAAAAGATTGGGGCATAAAAATATTGAGGTCACTTTGAATATCTACGCCCACCTGACGAAATACATGAGCGAACAGGGGACGGCGATTCTGAACAATATGTTTGCGTAACGTCAAAAGCGAAGCCCTCGCAGGCTTCGCTTTTGTGTTGAATTGATGTTGAATTCAACATCCGAGAATTCAACATTTCAGAAAAATGTTGAATTTATGTTGAATTTTGCGTTTTTTCGGGATTTCAACAGGAAAAACGAGGGTTTTCGGAATGTCCCGAAAACCCTCGAAAAGTCTTAAAAACCCTTGCTATTGCTGGTTATTTTGCGGATTCTTCCACTGCAACGGCACAAGCGACGGTCGCACCGACCATGGGGTTGTTGCCCATGCCGATGAGACCCATCATTTCCACGTGCGCCGGGACGGAGGAGGAGCCTGCGAACTGCGCGTCGCTGTGCATACGACCCATGGAGTCGGTCAGACCGTAGGAAGCGGGACCGGCTGCCACGTTGTCCGGGTGCAGGGTACGGCCGGTGCCGCCGCCGGATGCCACGGAGAAGTACTTCTTGCCGTTCTCCACACATTCCTTCTTATAGGTACCTGCGACCAGATGCTGGAAACGGGTGGGGTTGGTGGAGTTGCCGGTGATGGAAACGTCCACGCCCTCATGCCACATGATCGCCACGCCCTCGATGGGGTCGTTTGCGCCGTAGCAGCGGACCTTCGCCTTTTCGCCGTCGGAGTAAGCGGTCTCCTTGACGATGGTCAGCTCGCCGGTCT